>DFFY01000065.1 GCA_002371115.1 Bacteroidales bacterium UBA3764 | reverse complement strand
ATACCGAGACTCAGGCCCAATACGAGCGGCGCGTAAAACAGATGCGCGACGCCAAGAATGTAGAGGACTATATGATAAAAACCAGTATCGCCAAGGGCTTGAAGCAGGGACTGGAAAAAGGTCTGGAAGAAGGACTGGCAAAAGGACTGGAAAAAGGTCTGGAAGAAGGACTGGCAAAAGGTCTGGAAAAAGGACGAGCAGAGGGCGAAGCCAAAGCACGGATAGAACTGGCTCAAAGCATGCTGGCAGACGGGCTGGATGCAGCATTCGTATCTAAACATGCTCACATGCCGCTCGAAGAGGTCCTTTCGCTACAGATGCCGTATGGTAAGCCTGACGGAGAACCCCACGACGCTTCAAAAACCTGCCTTTGACAAAACTCTGACCAACCTTTAGCATTCTCCAGCAGGCCCGGTGTCTCCATTGGCCACGGCCATGCGCTCCTCGGAACAAGGGAGAGGACGGTAGGAAAAAATAGCGCCCGTTTTTCATATACGGGCGCTATTCGATTTATGTGACCTGGATTAATTCACAACTTTATAGAAGGTTATAGATATGCCTCCCGTCCATTTATGTGTAGTGGGATAATACGTGTTTTCGGATATGTTAAGATAGTTTACGCCAAAGTTGTTGTCTTTGGTTTTCAAAAGACGCCCGGTGTAGTACTTGACAGTATTACTTGGATCATCCGAAAGGAAGGCATCGCTAAACTCGAAAGTCAGTTCCGGTGCTGGATAGGTAGATGCGCCTGTCCAGAAGTAGTAGGACTGATTCCCATTATAAAGGTCCAAATACTGATTGCCGGCAAATGTTATGGCCCCGGATGTGTAATCATAGGTACCATATATTTTACCGGTAAGCCTCCATTTAGGATACGCGGAAATCATTACGTTCCCCTTGGAAAGGTCGTCGCTTTCAGAAAGTGTAATCTGATAGGAATCATTATCAGCGTTAATATTGTACGTGCCGACAATCGCCAGCGCGGGGTTGCATCCAGGGAAAATAATATTGATTGAGCATTTTGCCTGATCAAGCCAATATACGGTATTGTATTTTTGGAGGGCCGGGTTGATAGAAATCATGGCAGGCGTTTTCCCATCGGCCTGATAGGACACCACCTTTGTAGTAGTCATGGAAGACTCATTTGTGGTGCTCCAAATGGCATGATAAATTCTGAATGGGTGGCCTTCATTATTGATACCGGTATATACAGCATTATCTATGTTGCCATCACCATAGAAAAATACGAGATTGTCGTTTGTTAAAAGAGTGGATTTTGAAGTGGTCGCAATTTCTTCCCCCGCCTTTTTGACCGCAAGATACATCAGGCTTGACGGAACGGAGTTATAAGAAACGCCTAAACTGTTCCAGGCAGTGCCATACGGATTCTCAATGGCATAAAGGTTCTCGGTAGAAACACTCTTAAGGATGTTCACGTCAACCATACATCCGTTCTTCCCCTCAAGTGCGAAGGAATAATTGTCCTGGAATTGTCCAACGCCCAGAAGTTCCCATTCAGACCCGGCATTGAGTGTGGCAAGCGGTGTCAAGTGACCCTTGGTTACAGTAATGGCTTGGGTGGTGGCGGGAGTGGTGAAGATAGCTATTCCGTCGGCATTTTGCACTTCCAAAACAGCCCCAGCGCTGATGATGCCAGCAGGCACAGGCATATAAACGGAGATGCTGGAGCCTTCTGTCTGGGACGGGAAACTTACTGAAACGGTATGGCCGGCAGATGTAGCGTCTTCCATGCGGAAGCCTTTCTCAGCATTTAGCGGGAAAGTTCCTGAAACATTATCTGTTTCAACTGCCTTGAGAACCAGTTTGCGTGCTGCGGCGGGGACATGGGACAGCTGAACTTTGAGAACGCCTACGGCCGGTGTGAAAATATAGGTATTGGCATCGGCCGCATCTGTAGGGACACCGATCATAGGGACATTTACCTTGGAGAGATCTGTTCCGGATGCAATTGCGTATTCCCCGCTGAGTGTAACAGTATAAGCATCTTTTGTTCCGCCGGTTGTGAGGGTGTTCGGATAAACGGCAATCCCCGCCATACCGTAGCTCTCCAGGTTCATTGACCCGGAGTTAATGGTGAATGTTGCTTCGCTCCCTTTTGCATCCTCATCCGCGTGGAAAGAATAATAGGCGGCTGCCTCAGTGGATTTTGAATACACCATGAGCTTGAATGCATCCAAGGCGTTCCAGTTCAGTTCTGCTACGTCGCCGGATTCTGTGTAGTACGTTTTGGTCACCGTATTGTCAATGCATGCTGTAATTGCATAGTTCCCGGGGGCGTTGTCAACCTTGTTGGAATCTTCCTTTGCGCAGGAAGAAAGCAGGGCGATGGCAAAAGCCATCAGAATAAAGGCATACTTCTTCATACCTCAAGGATTTTAGAATTTGTATGGTCCGTTAAGGGATAACGTTTCCCACGGGTTTGTTTCAGGGTCGATTTGCAAGTCTCCCGAACTGCATACCATGTTTTCTGTGGAAACCAAGAGCGTGCGTACTTCGGGCTCCTGATAAGTGGTTTTTCTCATGTTGGGTTATTTTTCTTCGTTCATTTTGCAAATATAACGAATTCTCTTTGAATAACCTGCTGAGAGGCAATAAAAAATACCCCGCGGCCGGGCGGTCGCGGGGTGGGGGATTCATGGGAATGTGGTGTTATTCCGCTCTTACTTCTTTTACCGAGGTGGCGTAGGTGGCGGAAGCCTTGGCGCCAGATGTCTCCGGGTTGTTGAAGCGGGCCTTGATGGCTATCCCGTTCACATCTACGTAGCCCTCGTCAATCACGAAGTTGAGTTGAGTCGCGAGGTTCTGTTCGCCGGTTTCTCCAACGGAGTAGATGATCACCTCCGCCTTGCCATACTCGAAGATGGGCCAGTTTTCAGTATCGTCCGTGCCGTTGCCAACCGTGAAGGAGAAACTGCCACTGCCGTCGTAGATGGTATCGGGGGCATATACCTTACTGACTTCCGGCGAGGCGCTGCCTGCCCATTTGCCCGGATCATTCTTGAGCCAGTACAGAACGGTGAACAGCCTGTGGCCGGCGGTAATCCCGTGATTTGTGTTGGACAGGAGGTTGATGCCGTCGAACTCGGTGAGCCAGAGGTTGTTATAGACGATATCGCCAGGCTGGAAGGTATAGGACCCCGTGTAGTTGTCTCCGCCTGTGGTGTTATGCTTCTTGCACAGTGTGGCGGCATCGTCCGGCTTCAGGATATACAGGGTTTGCGTATATTCTTCCTTCACCTCCGTTCCGTCGTAGGTGCGGATTACCAGGGCGCATTGGCCGGACTTGGCAACCTCGTCCATCTTCAGGGTGACTTCCGCGCTTTCGGTGAGCGTGGCGATGGCACTGCTGCTACCGTCGTCCAGGAGGGACTTGGCAGCATCTTCGGTGTCTGCCAGGATCAGTTTACAAGCAGTAGCGCTTTCTCCGAGGGTGACATCGGCCTCAATCTGGGCCGAATTGCCTTTCAGCTCATATGTGGCGCTGAAGTCCTGGATTTGCTCCAGGATGTCGTCCACGGTAGTGAGCGTGTTACGGGAAATGGTTACGTCCTCGGGAAGGGACATGGAACCGACCGGGTCGCCTTCCTTGCCAATCAGGCTGATGGTGGTGCCTGCAGGCAGGGTTCCTACGGCGACCGGGAAGATAAAGGTGGTCTGCGCCGCCATGTCCGAATAGGAGATGTAGATGCGTTGGTCGTAACTGGCCTCGCTTTCCGCCATGGCGATGTATTCCTTGCCGGGCTCGCCGCTGAGAACGAAGTTGCCCCACAGTTTTTTGCCGGGAGCATAGAGTTCTACTTGGCTCGTGAGTTTGGACAGCCCCGTTGCCGTAACAGCCAGAAAACCGGTAACAGCGTGGAAACTGTAGTTGCGGCCCTCGCCCTGTACGCCAAGGAGCGGCATGCACTGCATGGGGTGCTCGGCCGTTCCATAAAAGCCGTTGTTCATGCGGATGGCACCTTCCTCAGCGCCATTGAGCATGACGAGCTCGCCCACCTGGAACTTTTCAAAGGCTGCATCCATCAGCGGGTAGGCAATGTACTTGCCAAAATTCCAGGTGTCAAGCGGGCCGAAAGAACCGTTGTTGGTGGCGTAGATGGGCATGTCCGCAGCGGCCTCTTTTGCATAGAACACCCAGCGGTCATACACGGCAGGATCTGCATTGTTCTTGGACAGGCGCACGGAGAACACTTCGTTGCCCTGCCATTCAAAGCCTTCCGCTTCGCCTTCTGCCAGCGTAACGGTTACGGTGTTGTAGGAATTGCCGGCCTGCACAATCTCAAAGGTTTGTACGGCAATGTTGCTGCTGTCTAACAGGCTAATGGTAGCGGAACGCATGGCGCCGGTGTTCTTTTCCAAGGCAAATACCAGCGTCTTGGTCAGGGACTTGGTCTCCACCAGTGTAATCCAGGTAGCCTCAGCGGGAATGCTGACGGTGTAGTCCACGTTGGAGGTTACCGTAACTTCCACCTCGGAGGCGCCGTCGGCGGAAACCGGGGTGGTGGTTGTCGCATTTACCACGGTGAACTCCACGCCGGTGAAGTACAGGGCTTTCATGTCCGATTTGCCACGTCCGTTGGCGGCAACCACAATCACCTTTCCTTCCACGAAGGGATCCGGTGCGGTGACGGAGATGGCGTCCTCACCCTGGACGGGAGCGGCCTTCCAGTTACCGGAAGCGACAGCTTCGACAAAAATCTTGTCCCCATCCTGCACCCCTGCGACGGAATAGGCCACTTTGACGGTCTGGCCGGCCGATACAACAAAGTCGGTTTTGTCAAACGCCAGGGAAAAATCTACCAGTTTTGCAAAAACATAGGATGTCTCGCCGATGGTAACGGTCCAGTAATCTCCGCCGTCTTCGACATTGATAGTGACACTTTCTCCGCTTCCGGGCTCACCCTGCTCCCCTTGGGGACCCTGCTCGCCGTCTTTGCCGTTATACAAGGTGTACTTGCTGCCATCGCTGAAGCTGATGGTCCAGCCTATTACTTCTTCGCCATCCATAACATCTTCCACGTTCAGGATGATGAGCCCGTTTTTCTCGGCGTCCTTGATGAACGCCAGGGCATCCTCCAGGTCATGGACGCGCTTGTCCAGTTGTGCCAATTTGTTTTCCTGGCCCTCCATCCTCTCATTGAGGAAGGAATCGTTGTAGCAGGAATTCACTGTCAGGCAGGCGACCCCCACCATGAGGCACGAGATAATTTTTTTCATATTCATGTATTGTGTTATTTGTTATTTGCGGGTCATGTCTTTTCTTACGCCATCCCACTGGACGGCCTGGAACTTGGCCGTAGTCAGGTCTATGGGTACGCCTGCTCCGGTGCGCTCGGGCACATCGAAGCGGTCCAGATTGCTGAAGTACAGCAGTTCACCGGCGGCGCTGCGGATTTCCACGGCTGCGGCCTGGGCGCAGTTCTGAACGGTAACCGTCCGCTTGTCCAAACTGTACGAAGGAACCGTGGCCATGGCTACCTTGTCCTTGAACAGGGTGTAGTAACCCATCTTGATGTCCTTGTTCAGGCCGGGATCCTGATTGCTGTAATCCCAGCGGTTGGTGCGGCGGGTACGGTCTTCCAGATACTGGATGGCCGGGGCCTTGGGATAGCCCTTGGCCGCCACGCGCGCCTTGTATTCGCTTATCATGTCTTCCGTTACGGAGTAGGCGATGGGACTCTGGTACTGGCCGTAGGTGGCGTCCACCGGGATAAAGAAGCCCCAGGTCTCGAAGAACTCGGTGAGGTCCATCTGGGCGGCGTCGCACACCTGTTCATAAAACATGAGCTGGCAGGTGCCCGGGTCCTCGCGGCGGTACCCATACCGGCCGTAGTAAATGCCCGGGGTAGGGTGCTGGCGTGCCTGTTCAAAGACCTTGGGCCAGAACTCGGTGTCCACCTCGCAGCGGTGGAAGTAGTTCCACAGCTGCCAGTTCATGCGCATGTGCAGTTCTGCGTCCTCGTTCTGGTACTGGCCGGTGTTGCCCAGTTTGTACCACGCCAGGCCATAGGAGTTGGCCAGCTGCACCAGGCTGTGGCCGCGGGATTCCGGGATGCCGCAGTTCATGGTTACAAAGTTAGAGAACAGGTTGTTGGAGCTCTCGATGGTGCTTTCCCAGCAAATGGCCGGCTGGTTCACATGGCCAATCTCATGGCCCAGGCCCCAGGGACTGCCGTCCACCAGTTCCTGGGTGGCATAGTAGCCTACTGCAGAGGCCTGGAAGCGGATGCGGCGGTCTGCTGCATCCATGTGCACGCCTTCGTGCGTGGTGGTTACACCCATGATGTGGTTGTTGAATTCCGCTCGGGCACCCAGGCCCATGAGTTCTTTTTCCCAGCCTACAATTTGGTCGATGCGCTTCATGCCGCCGGAGTAGCTGCCCGGCGCCTGGGCGCGCAGCTGCTGGGTATGGGCGGCCATGATGTATTTCTCGCCCTTGAGAATGAAGTACTTATAATTGTAACGGGAGAGCAGCTCCTTGTAGCGGGTGTCGCTGTGGCGGGCGGTGTCATAGTAGCCCGGGACGGCGCCCGTTCCCGGAAGGATATGGACATTCACCGGTGCCGACTCCGCCGTGAGGTTCTCGTCGGTATGGATAATGAACACCAAGCCTTCCTTCACGCTGCCGTTCATGACTACGTTCACCACATTCACGCCGCTGCGGAGTGTCTGGGAGAATTGCGGGGCGCCGTAGTTGAATTCTTCTCCGCTTTCCTGGTCTCCGTTCACGGCAAAGCGGACGGTATGACCGGCAGGAATGTCACCCACGCATACGATGAAACTTTCGGCGTCTTTGGCCAGGATGCCCGTAGGATTGTCCAGTTCCGAGTACAGGCGGATGTTGTAGGCCTGGGCGAAGGTGGACGGATTGCTGTAAGCCTCATAGGCATGGATGCGGAACTCTTTCTCCGCTTCCGGATAGGTGTTCTGGTACAGCGGCATGGCCACGTTCTTGGCGATGTAGGGGGCTACGGCCGCCATGGCGTTGATATCCTTCTTGGTGACACCCTCCTTGAGCTCGGAGCAGGAAAGGTCCGTAAACACCTTCAGGATCCATTCCTGGGTGTCGTGGCGGTTGGTGCCATAGAACTCCACTTCCTGGATACGGACCAGGTTGCTGGCTTCATAGGCCTCCACCACTTCCAGAATGATGTATTTGGGGTTGACCAGCGTCTGGTCAAAGAAGAAGGTTTCCACCTGGGTGGAGCTGGAGCAGGCAAACGGCTCCGCATTTACCAATACTTCCTCCGCGTCGGCCGAGGCTTTGGTGTAAATGTTGAACTTCTTGAGCTTGCGCCACTCGCTGGCTCCGGGGTGGGTGATGACCATATAGTCGGTCTTGCTCTCGTCCACCAGTTCAAACACCAGGCGGAAGGGAACTTCCGTACCGTATTCCTTGTAATAGTCGGCCGTGGCCTGGGCCGGATAGCGCGGCGACAGGTAATAGGTGTCCGGGTTGCCGTCGAAGAGGAAGTCCGGGGAGCCGTTGCTTCCTTGCTGCTCCGCATATTCCGCACGGGAGTAGTAGTTGGTCTCCTCTCCGTGGACGGCCAGGGCGCTCAGGATGGTCACTTTTTCCGCTCCGCCAATCACATCCTCGGTGCTGCTGTCGTTCACGATGTCCTGCGTGATGGTGCAGGTCTTGTCTGCACTCGCGTATGCGCGGTTCTCGGCTTTGATGCCGATGGTGGCGCTGCGGCGGCCGGCGGTGAAGTTGGGCAGGATTACATAGCTGTAACTGGTCTCGGCCAGCGCTTTGGTCTCTGTGCTCTTGGTAATCCAGGCATCTTCACCCTCTTCCTGATCTTCTGCATCCAGTTCGGGCTCTCCCACGGTGTAGGGGATGTTGGCCGTTACCTTGACAACGGCTTCACCGCCGCCTGCAGGGACAAACAGGTCGCTCACCAGGATGGCAGGGCCGTAACCGGTCTGCACCACCTTGAAGGTATAGCTGTTCCCATAGGCCGACACCTTGGCTTGCGCATTGCGGATGTCGGGTTCCTCGTTGTCGGCCACGGAAATCATGATGCCCTTGGCCCCGGTAATACTGGGGCCGATGACGCACCAGGATGCATCCGAAGCGAATTCCCAGTCGGACGCGTCAATGTTGGTCTGCACCGGAATAAAGACGTACTGCGACTCCTGGGTAAAGCTTTGCTGCGTGAGATATTCCTGTGCAATCTGGAAGGTGAAGGTAGGAGCCGATTCCTTCCGGCAGGAGACGAGGGCCGTCCCTGCCAGGACGGCGCAAGCCAGCATATTAGTAAGTTTTCTCATCGTTTTCATTAGTTACTGGAGCCATAAAGTCTGAGTTCGGCAATTTCGCAGGTCATGTTTACGGGCTCTGCGTTGAGCGGGTAAACCGTATCGTTGATAAAGGTTTCCGTTACGCCCACGCGGATATAGCGCATGGGGCTGGCCGTTTTCACCAGCGGCAGGTCGTACCAGTTGGCGCGGAAGTGCATGGCCTCGTCGTGAACGTCGGCTACCTGGGTGAAGTTGACCCCGTCATTGCTCACGCCAAGCAGGATGCGCGTAGGTGCGCGGTCGGTGGTGGAACTGGGCCGGTATCCCAATACGAAGGCATCCAGCGGATGATTTTCCAGGTCGATGTCGAACCAGAAGCCCCATTGGGGGTCTCCGGCAAAACCGCCATAGGCTGACGAACCGGGAGAACGCCAGAAAGTATCCGGGTCTCCGTCTATCAGGTTGGAGGCGGGGAAGCCGGCCTGGCCGTCGTACAGGGCGCTCATCTGTTCCGTGCCGATGGTGAGCTGGTCCGGGGTCATGAGCACCTGGACCATGTAAACGTAGTCGTTGGCCTCGTCAGTCTCGTACGGGACGAACTCTGCGCGGGTGGCGTCTTTCACGGCAACCGGCAGCACATAATTGTGCAGGGCGGTCATGCCGGAACGGGAAATCTTGACGTCAAAAGGAACCTCGGTGGTGCCAACCGGGAAGTGCAGGCTGTTGGGAACCGTATAGTTGGCTGCCGGCAGCAGTTCATAGTCCGTGCCGTGCGCCGCGTTATATCGGCTTACCCAGGCCGCGTCCTTCACCTCCAGGTTGCAGGTGAAGTCCCAGCGGTTTTCGTCGATGGCGAATTTGACGCGGTTGGTGTAGGTAAACTCCTGCTGGCTGTTTTTATTGTAGGTGAAGGAGAATACGCCGTTGTTGGAGAAAGACAGGTAGGGGATGGCTATTTCCGGGGTGAGCAGGATGACATTGATTTTGTCGCTCACTTTCCCCTTGGCGGAGAAAAGTTGCAGGCCCAGGACATAGCTCTTGTCCGGATGGGCATCCATCAGGGCGCGGATGCGGTTGGTCTTGAGCCGGACCTTCACAATCTTGGATTTTTCGTCGGATGCAAAGTTGAGGGTGACAGGATATACGTCAAGCTCCTGTTCCTTCTCGTCCAGGAAGTCGTAAAGGTAGCTGGGAATGGCGGTGTAGTTGGTAAAGTTTACCGCGTTGTACAGCGTAATCTGGTCCTGGTCCATGGGCAGCATCTCCACGGAAATGGTACCGGAGAGGTTGCGGCCGGCCTTTACCACCGGGATGGCGTAGATGCCGTCCTCGCCGGTGCGATACAGGGCCAGCTGCTGCTCGCCGCCGTTGCGGAAGTAGGCCATGGTCTGGTACTCTTCCATGTAGTCGTTGCGATGGTCCTCACAGGAAACCGCCAGGGTGGCGGCAAGGGCCACCGGAAGCAGATGGGTAAAAAATGTGTGTTTCATCGGATGCATTACGTTAAGATTACCAGCCATAGTTCTGGGTCATTTGCTTGTTGCGGTCCACCTCGCGCTGGGAGAACGGCAGCAAGTAGTAACTTTTCTTGAAGGTGCGGCGCTCGAAGGCGGCGCGGGCCCATCCTTCCAGCGGAACTACGGATTCGGATTGTGAGTTCACATTCACCACGTTAAGACCGTACATGGGACCGGCATCGGTGCTCTCTGCAATCATCCAGGTACGGGTGTCAAAGTAGCGGTGCCCCTCATGGGCCAGCTCTACGCGGCGTTCCCGGCGGATAAGTTCCCGGAGGGCCGTGGCGTTGCCGGTGGCATCGGGATAGGCGTCCAGGATGGAACCCATGCCGGAACGGGCGCGGAGCTCGTCCCAGAGCTGCATGGCATAGTCCAGGCTTACGTCTTGTCCGCTCACCCCGGCAATGCTGCATTCAATGGCGGCCTCAATGTAGTTCAGGTAAATTTCTCCCAGCCGGAAGGTGGGGAAGGTGATGTTGTTGGTGGAGCCGTTCTGGTAGTAGTTGCGGCTGTGGTCATAATACTTGTTCACCATATAGCCGGAGCGCGGGTAATACTGTCCGCGGCCGCTGCCGCCGATGGCGAAGTTGGCCACTCCGCCCAGCTGGGCGCATTTGAAGTAACTGCCCGGCCAGTAAACGTTTACATAGAAACGGGGCTCGCGGTCCTTGAACATGAGCGGGGAGCTGGAACGGGCATCGCTTGCACTTGTCTCCAAGGCTATCAGGTAAGGATTCTCCACCGAGGTGACATTGAATTCGTTGGCGGCGGAAGGGTAGCCGGAGGCAACATCCACCTGCGGGGTGCCGTCGCTTTCATAGCCGGTAATGGGATACCGGCCGTTGGCCATGGCGTAGGCATCCACCTGCTGTTGGGTGGGGCCCCATTGTCCGCTGCCGTTATAGTTGCCGCTCAGCAGACTGGTAGGGGAGGTGTTGGCCATGAAGGTGGCGTTGGAACGGTAACCGCCGCTGCAGAAGATGACTTCCGGATTCCAGTTTTCCTTGAAGATACCGGAATAGTTCAGATAGGGATTCTCCGGGTGATCGGTATCTTTGTACAACTGATAGGTGCCGGTCCGGATAACGTCAAAGGCGGCTTGGGCGGCTTCCACCCATTTCTCCGCTTGGTAATCCGGGAACAGCGCAGAGCCGTCGGGGTTACGCACGCCGCGGTACAGCTGATTGCCGTTGAACAGGGCCCGGGCAGAGTACAGCTTGAGGCGGGAGATGACCGCCAGGCAGGCGCCTTTGGTGGGCATGCCCATGTAGCCGGAATCCCAGGATGCCGGCAGGTGCTCGCCGCATTCGGTAAGTTCCTTGGTCACGTAGTCCACGCATTCGTCCCATGTGTTGCGGGGCCGATACAGGGACTCGGTGCTGGCGGTGAAGTCAATCAGGTTGTCCCCCAGCAGGAAAACGGGGCCCCATTCGCGCATGAGCAGATAATAAAGGTACGCACGCGTAAACCGGACACCCCAGTACCAGCGGTCTTTGTCCGAAGGAAGCGCATTGGGGTCGGAACAGTTATACACGTTCTGGAGGAACACGGTGCAGTCGCGGATGCCCTCGTACCAGGTTGAGAACATGCCGTGCGGGGCATTGGTAGTGCTTAGAGAGCCGCGTGTCACATAGTTGAAGCCGGCCGTCTCGTTGAAGAGCGTGGCTTCGTCGGTGGCTGCCAGATACAGACCGCCGCCGTTATTGAGCATGGATGCATCTACAGGCAGATAGCCCATACAGTTGTTGAACGCCTGCTGGGTATAGGCACGCTGCTGCCAGATTTTCTCAAAGGTCATCTGTTCGTCTTCCTGACGGTTTAGGAAGGAATCGCAGGAAACGAGGGCGAGAAGCGAAACCAGAATGCAAGTGAATTTTTTCATATCGTTTCCTCCTTTAGAAATTAATGTTAATGCCGAAGGAGACAATCCGGTTGTTGGGATAGGTGGAGCCGTCTCCGCTGCCGGTCTCCACGTCCCACAGCTTGAAGTCGCTGAAGGTGAGCAGGTTGGTTCCGGAAACATACACGCGGACGCCCTGGATGAACCCGGTGCGGGCCAACAGTTTCTTGGGGAAGGTGTAACCTATTTCCGCGTTCTTCAAACGCAGGAAGGCACCGTTGCGCTGCCACCAGGAGGAGGTTTGCGTATTGTTGTGATAACCGGCGGTGCCGCTCCAGCTCAAACGCGGATACAGGGCATCCGACTGGTCGATCCCGGCCTCGTACTTTTTCACCGTCCAGCCGCGGTCGTAGCGGTCCTGCTGCAGGGCGCTCATCTCGAAGGTGTCGGTGGCGGCGAAGACCTGACGCATGGAGTTGCCGCTGATGAAGAAGTTCACGTTGCCTACGCCCTGGAAGAATACGTTGACGTCGAATCCCTTGTAGGATGCCGTGGCTCCAAAGCCGTATGTGATTTCCGGCAGGGTGGTGTAGCCCAGGTAAATCTGGTCGTTGGCGTCGATGACGCCGTCGCCGTTGATATCCTGGTATTTGATATCACCCACGCGGTACTCGCCGAAGGTCTGTACCGGGGAATTGGCAATTTCCTCCTCGCTCTGGAACAGACCGGTGGCCAGCAGGCCCCAAGGCTGGGCGCCGCCTACACCGTACGGCTTGCCAATACGGTTCTGGTACTTGTACTCCCAGTCCGGTTCGTCGTTGTTCACCAGTTTGTTCCGGTTGTAGGTGAAGTTGCCCTTGGCGGTGAAGAACCACTCGCCCACCTGCTTGTGCCAGTCGGCGGAGATATCTATACCGGAGTTGAGGGTTTCACCCACGTTTACATAAGGAAGTTTGCTGCTGTTTTGCAAACCGGCATAGGCGGGAAGGCCACTGCGCTGCATGAGGATGCCGGTACGGTGGGAGCGGAAGAAGTCCGTCTGGACGCGCAGCTCACGGAAGAGCTCGAATTCCACACCCACGTTGAGCTTGGTCTCCTCTTCCCAGGAGAAATTCAGGTTTTCCGGGCGGCCGGTGACGATACCGCTGCCGCCGTCGGTGCCTTCCTTGCCCACAACGTAGGAGTTCCCGCCGATGATGGTGGACAGGTACAGCCAGCGGGTGCCGCTGATTTGGTCATTGCCTACCTTACCGTAGGAGGCTTTCCACTTGACCATGTTTACATAGTTCTTCACCGGGTCCCACCAGGGCTCTTCGGACATGAGCCAACCGGCAGAAACGGCCGGGAAGAAGCCGAACCGGTGCCCCGGGGCAAAGTTTTCGGAGCCGTTGTAACCCATGTTGAATTCTGCAAAGTAGCGGTCCTTGAACGCGTACGTGATGCGGCCCGCGATACCTTGGTTCTTATAGGGAATGGAGTTGGTGGAATTGTATCCGGCCGTATTGCGGCGGATTTTGTGGTTGTACAGGAACATGGCGCCCACGCGGTGCTTGCCAAAGAGGCGGCTGTAGTTGAGGGAGCCTTCCATGTAGGTTACCAGGTAGCTGTAGGCCGAACTGGAGAAACTCAGGGTTTCGCTGCCCTCGTAGATGGGGTTGCCAAAAACGAGGTTGCCGTCTTCGTCACGCCGGGTGGCATGGAATTGGCGCGGGGTCTTGGAACGGATTTGCGTTTGCGAACCGGTGGCGTCCCAGGAGAACTTGATGCTGGCGGTGAGGCCCTGCAGCGGGTCCCAAATGGCGCCGAAGTCCTGTTTGAGGCCAATCAGGGACTGGGCGCTGTTCCAGAACTGCTCGCGGTAACCGGAGTGGACCAACAGGTTGTACGGGTTCTGCTCGCCGGAAACGGAAGGGGCCGACAGGGTTCCGTCCGAGTAGGTCACCGGGAAGGCGTTCGGGGAAGTACGGAAGGCGCGGTACCAGATTTGGCTGGTCTCCGTACCGGGCGCGAAGCGTGTCTCGTAAATGTTGGCCATGTTCACGCTGAACACGGTGGACGGGGTAATGTTGATGTCCACGTTGGCGCGGAAGTTAAATTTGTCGTACTTGATGGACGAGTTGTAGGCGTAGTCCTTGGAATTGCGGAAGATGGAGGATTCCGTGAAGTAACTGCCGGAAATGAAGTACTTCACCACCTCGGTACCGCCGTTTATGCTCACGTTGAAGCGCTGGTTGGAAGCCACGTTCTTATATAAGGCCTTCATCCAGTCCACGTCCGGGTACAGGTCCGGGTCATCTCCGTTGGCGTAGTGGGCCAGGGCTTCTTCGTCGTACGGATAGGTCCCGTAGGCGCCGTAATAGGCTTCGTTGGCCATTTCCGCAAAGGTGGAGGCATTGACAAACCGGGGTAGCTGGGTGGGGCTGGTGATACCGGTCTCCGAACGGAAATTGATTTTCGGGCGGCCCTCCTGGCCTTTTTTGGTGGTAATGATGATGACACCGTTTGCGCCACGCACACCATATACGGCCGACGCAGAGGCATCCTTCAGGATGGAGAAGGACTCAATGTCGTCCGTATCCACCAGGTCGATGTCACGTTCGATACCATCTACCAGCACCAGCGGGGTAACCGTTCCCTGGAAGGAAGAGACGCCGCGGATGTAGAAGTCGGCCGAGCTGGCCTTGCCGGGTTCGCCGGAGCGGTTCATGGAAACCACGCCGGACAGCTGGCCGGCCAGACCGGTGGACAGCTGGGCCGACGGGACTTTGAGTGTGGAGGCGTCCACCGTGGAGATGGCACCTACCACGGATTCTCTCTTTTGCACGCCGTAGCCCACAACCACTACCTCATCCAGGGAGGTGGACTGGGGTTGCATCTGTACATTGATTTCTGTGCGCCCGTTAACCGGGACTTCCTGGTCATCGTAACCCAGGGTGGAGAAGACGAGAATACCGCCGCCGCCGGCTGCGTCGATGGTGATGGAATACTCACCGTCCAGGCCGGTAATGACGCCGGTAACCGTGTTCTTGACCAGAACGCCCGCGCCGATCATGGGTTCACCGAGCTCGTCCGTGACAATACCGGTGACGGTCATCTTGTTCTGCGCGAAGGCTCCCGGAAGGGACAGGACCAGCAAAGCAAGGCAGGTAGTCCAAATCCGCCGGAATGAATTTTTTTTGCAGTTCATTAGTCTTAGCGTTAATAAAATTATTCGCAAGATAGGGTTTTAAAATTGTTTTTGCAAAATAAAACGGACGGTTCCTTAAATTAAATTTTTTATTATAGTGGAAATGATGAATAATTTGGCAAAACTTACATTTTTTGTTAGATTTGCATTATCCACATAAACTGGCTCCCGGAGCCGCTAAAACTGAAAGACATTATGGAAAAGATTATCGGCCTTATCGACGCCCCTTTCACCCCCATGAAACCCAATGGGGACGTAAACCTGGAACCCATCCCCGCCTATGCCGCCATGCTGGCCAAAAACGGCCTCAAAGGCGTGTTTATCAACGGCTCCTCCGGGGAAGGCTATATGCTCACCACGGAGGAACGCAAGGCCCTGGCGGAAGCCTGGGTGGCCGCCGTCCCCGCCGGATTCAAGGTAATTGTGCATGTGGGCAGCTGCTGCCTGCGGGAGAGCGTGGAACTGGCGGAACATGCTGCCAGGCTGGGCGTCTGGGGCATCGGTGCCATGGCGCCGCCGTTCCCCAAAATCGGCCGTATAGAGGAACTGGTGAAGTACTGCGAAACCATCGCTGCCGCCGCCCCGGAACTTCCGTTCTACTTTTATCATATTCCCGCCTTCAACGGTTGTTTCCTGTCCATGCTGGAGCTGCTGAAAGCCGTGGACGGACGCATCCCCAATTTCGCCGGTATCAAATATACCTTCGAGAGTCTTTATGAGTACAACCAGTGCCGCCTGTATAAAAACGGCAAGTACGACATGCTGCATGGTCAGGATGAGACGTATCTTCCTTCCCTGGCCCAGGGCGGTGCCCAGGGCGGCATTTGCGGCACGACAAACTATAATGGCCGCGAGCAGGTGGCCATCGGCGAAGCCTGGACGGCCGGAGACCTGGAGAAGGCCCGTGAACTGCAGAACTTCTCACAGGCGGTCATCAATGTCATCTGCAATTTCCGCGGCAACATTGTGGGCGGCAAGCGCATCATGAAGCTCATCGGCCTGGACCTTGGCCCCAATCGCGTGCCGTGGCGCAACCTTACCGATGAAGAGGAGGCCCAGTTGAAGGCTCAGCTGGAGGCGATTGACTTCTTCTCCCGCTGCAATGTCCTGTAAAGGGTGCCTGGCCGGCTTTGTGCTGGCGCTTTCCTGTACTGCGATGAACAAGACGCTCAATACCACCCAGCTGCCGCCTGTCCCCGACGCCGCGTACGCCAAAGGCGTGTCCGCCCCGTTTTGCGGGTATGTGGGAACAACCCTCGTGATGGCCGGCGGTGCCAATTTCCCCGATAAACCCCTTTTGGAAGGAGGTGCCAAGAAAGTATATGCCGATATCTGGGCCTATGACGGCCTTGCTTGGCAACACGCCGGCTGCCTGCCGGATTCTGCGGCTTATGGCGCTGCCTTTCAGGTAGCAGACGGCCTGGTCCTTGCCGGCGGCAACGTATGTGGGGTAAGCAGTGACAAAGTATATAAGGTACAACTGGAGGAGGGCCGGGCGCAGCTCACCCGGCTTCCGTCCCTCCCGCTCCCCATGGAACAGTATGGATGGACGCAATATGCAGACAAGCTGTATCTTGCGGGTACGGCGGGCGTTTTCTCCTGCAAGGCAGGGGAGTACCGCTGGACCAAACTGGCGGATATCCCCGAGCCCCTTGTGCAGCCGCTTGTTTTTGCCACGGCGGAGACCCTTTATCTTTGGGGCGGATTCAATCCGGAAACCCTGCTGGCCCCTTCTGCTGGACATGCGCTCAACCTGGCCACGCTGGCGTGGGGCAGTGCGCCCGACATCCCGGACGGAGGAACCTTTGTGGGTGCCGCCGGCGCCACCCTGCCGGACGGCCGCCTGGTGGTTGTGGGCGGCGTAAACCGCAGCGTCTTTGAACGCGCGCTCCGCAATACGCCGGAGGACCGCATTCCTTATCTGTCCCGGGAGCCGGAGGAATACCGCTTCCGCAAGGCTGTCTTCCTGTTTGACGGAAAAGCCTGGACGTGCGCCGGAGAGTCCGGAGAGACCGCTTTGGCCGGCCCTGGCGTGGCCTTCTCTCCCGACGGGCTCCTGCTGGTTACCGGCGGTGAAATCAAGCCTGGTGTCCGAAGTCCCAAATCCTTTACCCTTGCATTATGAACTTGCTCGTTTCACTCCTTCTGGCCGTTTCGGTCCAAATCCATCATTGGCAGGTGCCCGTAGTGGTGAACAAAGATGTGGCCATCGCTGTGGTTACCGTTCCCGAAAACACGTCCCCTGAATGGAAAATCAAGGCGCATGGGCTCCCGCACAAGGCACTTCGGGACGCCTATGTGAAAGACAACCTGCTGTATGTGAACATCGACGGAAGCCGCATCAAAAAGCTCACCAAACCATTCCGCGTCTCGGTGAAGGCAAAAGGCTTTCAGGTGGAAACTTCCGGCGTGCAGGCCCATCGGCTGGCCGTCAAGGTTCGCTCGGCCGGAGACGACGGCGTGGCGGCTTACCGTATTCCTGGTCTGGTCACCACCAGGCAGGGGACCCTCGTCGCCACCTATGACATCCGGCATAACAATGCGTATGATTTGCAGGGAGACATTGACGTGGGTATCAGCCGTTCCACTGACGGTGGTCTCACCTGGGGGCCAATGATTACGGCCATGGACATGGGGGAATACAATGGCCTCCCGCAGGACCAGAACGGTATCGGAGACCCTTGTATCGTCCTGGATGAGAACAGCGGGGACATCCTGCTGTTTGCCGCATGGGTACATGGTGGGAAACCCGGCCATGCAGCCTGGTGGACGGCGGCGGACGGCTTTGAACCCGCTTCCACGCCGCAGCTCATGATGGCCCGTTCCCAGGATGACGGCCTCTCCTGGAGCCAGCCGGAAAACCTGACCCGCCAAATCAAGCGGCCGGAATGGAAATTCACTTTCCAAGGCCCCGGGCGGGGAATTACCATGGCCGACAGCACCCTGGTGGTCCCGTTCCAGCACCAGGAACCGGACCGCACGCCTGCTGCCGGCGTCATGTATTCGAAGGACGGCGGTGCTACCTGGCAGGTGCACGAATATGCCAAAATCAACACCACCGAATCGCAGGTGGCGGAAGTGGAGCCCGGTGTGCTCATGCTCAACATGCGCGATAACCGCAAAACCGGCCGCGCGGTATATGTCACCAGGGATTTGGGCAAAACCTGGGAGCCGCATGCTTCCGACGGGCAGCTTGCAGAGCCCGTTTGCATGGCCAGCCTCCTGAAGGCGGGCAAGCTCCTGCTGTTCTCCAATCCCGCAGACGGAAAGGACCGCCGGAACATGACGGTGCAGGTGAGTGAAGATGGGGGTGTTACATGGACGCGCCGCCTGCTTCTGGACGAGGGCTACAGCTGGGGCTATTCCTGCCTTACCATGATTGACAAGAACACCGTGGGCATCCTGTACGAAAGTTCGCAGGCCCATATGACTTTCCAGGCCGTTAAACTGAAAGACATCCGTTAGTCCTATGAGCAAAGAAAAATTTGGAAAAATCTATCCCTGGATAGTTGTCGGCCTGCTTTCCGTAGTGGCCTTCCTCAACTACCTGGACCGCCAGATGCTCTCCACCATGCAGGAAGCCATCGGCGTGGATATACAGGAACTCCAGGAGGCAGAAAATTTTGGCCGGCTTATGGCCATTTTCCTCTGGATTTACGCCTTGGTAAGCCCCTTTGCGGGCAGCATTGCCGATCGCCTGAGCCGCAAATGGCTCATTGTGGGCTCACTGGGCGTGTGGTCGTTGGTGACGCTCCTCATGGGCCATTGCCAGACGTTCACGCAAATGTATTGGCTGCGCGGTCTCATGGGCGTGAGCGAGGCGCTGTACATTCCTTCCAGCCTTTCCCTTATTGCAGATTATCATGTCGGCAAAAGCCGTTCCCTGGCCGTGGGCCTGCACATGACCGGCTTGTATCTGGGGCAGGCGGTGGGCGGTTTCGGGGCCATCTTTGCCTCGGCCCTCAGCTGGCGCCTCACTTTCCAGTGGTTCGGTATCATCGGTGTGCTGTATGCCATGGTGCTCATGTTCTTCCTCAAGGAGAAACGGCCGGAGATGGCCGGTCCGGCCGGCCATGAGGCGGGACGTCAATTCCAAGCCGATCGCGAATCCATCCTCAAGTCCTTCGGCCTCATTTTCAGCAATATAGCATTCTGGGTTATCCTGTTCTTCTTCGCTTCTACCTCGCTGCCCGGCTGGGCCACCAAAAACTGGCTGCCCACGCTCTTTGCGCAGAACATAGACGGCGGCATGGCCGTCGCCGGGCCGGTGGCCACCATCACCATCGCCCTGTCCTCCTTCATCGGCGTCATGGTGGGCGGTCCGCTGTCCGACAAATGGGTGAAGAGAAACCTCAAGGGGCGCGTTTACACCAGCGCCATCGGCCTGGGCATGATGATTCCCGCTCTGGTGTTAATGGGGCTCGGCCACGGGCTGGTTCCTGCCATTGCATCCGGACTTATCTTCGGCCTGGGCTATGGCATGTTCGACACCAACAATATGCCCATCCTTTGCCAGTTTGTTCCGTCCCGTCTGCGCGCTACCGCCTATGGCTTCATGAATATGGTGGGTGTGGGGATGGGGGCCCTGTGCACTACTTTGTTGGGGAAAATTCCCAATCTGGGCCTCTCTTTCGCCATTCTGGGCGGCGTTACTGCGCTTGCACTGGTGCTCCAGCTTTCCGTTTTGCACCCCACAACCGACGACATGCAATAATTTTTAATTTTGAGCGATATGAAAAAATCTTTTTTGCTTCTGGCAGTGGCCGCCCTCATGGCCTTCTCCTGTCAGTCCAACAAGGAAACGGTAATCAAACTGCCCGTTCCTCCGCGTGAGCCTGGCCAAACTGACATGCTGCAGTTTGCCGCGGAACCCATTCCGGATGTCGGTATCGGTGTTGTTGGCCTGGGTATGCGCGGCGGAGATGCCGCCAAGCGCCTGTCCTTCGTGCCCGGCTGCCATGTGGCCGCCGTCTGCGACGTGGAACCCGACAGAGCCAAGGCCAGCCAAGACTACCTGGCCGCCAAGGGGATAGAGGCCAACGTCTATACCGGCAGCGAGGAAGCCTACAAGGAACTCTGCGAAGACCCTTCCGTGGACCTTGTTTACGTGTGCACGGACTGGATTCACCATGTCCCCGTGGCGCTGTATGCCATGGAGCACGGCAAGCACGTGGCCGTGGAGGTTCCTTCCGCAGAAACCCTGGATGCCTGCTGGGCGCTGGTGAACACTTCCGAGCGCACCCGCAAGCACTGCATGGTACTGGAAAACTGCTGCTATGACTTCTTTGAACTCACGGCCCTCACCATGGCGCAGCAGGGTGTCTTTGGTGATATTATCCATGCCGAGGGTGCTTATCACCATAACCTGGATCCGTTCTGGAAGTATTACTGGAACAACTGGCGCATGGACTTCAACCGCGAAAACCGTGGGGACCTGTATCCCACGCACGGTTTCGGCCCGGTTTGCCAGGCCCTCAACATCCATCGTGGAGACCGTCTTACCACCCTGGTGGCCATGGATACGGACCCGTTCAACGGCCCCAAGCACGTGGAGAGCGCTACCGGCCAGCCCTGCACCGACTTCAAGAACGGTGATGTTTCCATGACCATGATTCGTACGGAAAAGGGCAAGTCCATCCTCATTGAGCACGATGTCCTTACGCCGCGTCCGTACAACCGCATGTATCAGCTGGTGGGTACGGACGGTTATATCGGCAAGTACCCTATCGGGGAAGTTTGCCTGCGTCCGGAAGGCTCCGAAAATGTGGATTACCAGAACCTGGGCTACGAAAAGGTGTATCATGGTACCGAACTGGATGCCCTGATGGCCCAGTATCCCAACCCCATCCTTACCCCGGAACTGGTGGCCCTTGCCAGGGAAGTGGGCGGCCACGGCGGCATGGACTTCATCATGGACTACCGCATGGTTTACTGCCTGAACAACGGCCTTCCGCTGGACATGGACGTGTATGACCTGGCCGAGTGGTGCTGCATCACCGAACTTTCCCGTATCTCCATGGACAACGGTTGCGCTCCGGTGGAAGTTCCGGACTTCACCCGTGGTAACTGGAACCGCATCCAGGGCTTCTCCTACGCATTTGCCAAGTAAGCATGGACCAGAGAGCCAACAACATTGCCTCCCAGTTTGATATCCAGGGGAACATCCTGGATATCAAGCCTTTGGGGAACGGCCTTATCAACGACACCTTCAAGGTGCAAACGGACGGCGCGGACGATTATGTGCTCCAGCGCATCAACAACGCCATCTTCCGGGATGTGGAGCTCCTGCAGCACAACATTGAATGTGCCACGGCCCATATCCGGAAAAAGCTGGCGGAGGCAGGGGAGACGGACATCGACCGCAAGGTCCTGCGCTTCATTCCGTGCAAGACCACGGGAAAAACCTATTGGACCGATGGAAACGGCTACTGGCGTGTGTCGGTGTTCGTAAAGGACGCCTTTACCTATGAAACGGTGAATCCGGAGTATTCCTACTATTGCGGCAAGGCCTTTGGCCGGTTTGAGGCGCAGTTGGCAGACATCCCGGACAAGCTGGGGGAGACCATTCCGGATTTCCACAACATGGAGCTCCGCGCCCGTCAGCTGCATGAGGCCGTGAAGGCCGATGCCGCCGGACGTATGGCCCAGCCGGAAGTGCAGGCCATCCTGGCGGACCTCCTGCCCTTCGAGGAGGAGATGTGCAAGGCGGAACGGCTGTACCGGGAGGGAAAGCTGCCCAAGCGCATCTGCCACTGCGACACCAAGGTAAACAACATGATGTTCGACGCAGAAGGAAACATCCTCTGTGTGATTGACCTGGATACCCTGATGCCTTCCTTTGTGTTCTCGGACTTTGGCGATTTCCTCCGCACGGCGGCCAATACCGTGGCCGAGGATGACCCGGCCGTGGAGAAGGTGGACTTCAAGATGGACATCTTCGAGGCTTTCACCAAAGGCTATCTGGAGAGTGCCCGGGTGTTCCTGACGCCGCTGGAGGTGGAGAACCTTCCTTATGCCGCCTGCCTGTTCCCGTATATGCAGGCCGTCCGTTTCTTTGCCGACTATATCAATGGCGACACGTACTATAAAGTCAAGTACCCGGAGCACAACCTGGTGCGCACCCGCAACCAGGTGGCGCTGTTCCACGCCGCCCGCCGCAACGTCCCTGCTATGAAAGCCTTCATCGCCTCATTGTCATGCTAATCGCCCTGTCATTCTGAGCGAAGCGAAGACGCTAATACTGGAAACGCCGCCTGGAGAACTTCCGGGCGGCGTTTTTTGTGGAATTGAGACAAATTTGATATCGAATTGGACGATTTTGAACATGAATAGAAAAAAAAGAAAACCGGATTAGATGAAAAGAAAAGGCGGTTTCGCTGGATTTGGATAACTTTGCACCAAAACACGACCACATGATTATCGCCAAGTTTTTCCTGCTTTGTTCTCTGCTGACTACGCCGTCAGCCGATTCCGCTCAAACAGTTAAATTACCTGATCCGCCTAAGGTCCACCCCAGGTTGTATGTAAGTGCAGATGAGTTGGATGCTCTTCGGCAGAAGGTGGAATCGCCTATGGGGCAGAAACTCATTCGGAGCATGCAAAAAACGGCCAAGGAACGGACCCCGGAAGAGGAGGCGAAGGAAAAGGACCGCGGATTCCGCTATTATGCCAGAATGCGCGGCGTAACAATGCGTTCTCAGTTGAATGCTTTGAGTTATTTGCTATATGGCTATAGGAATCAGGGACGCCAGGCCATTACAGAGATGCTGGATACCTTGAAAAATACCCATTTTGGTACCAAGAACGACCTTTCCCGTGCCAGCGGAATCATGCTTATGACCGGCGCAATCGTGTATGACTGGTGCTATGACCTTACTTCTCTAAACGAGCGGAGAGAGTTTATCGACCAGTTCAAGCGCATTGCGGCAACCATGGAGAGTGGTTATCCCCCCAAACGTACAGAACCGATTGCGGGCCACCTATCGGAATGGATGATACTGCGGGACCTCCTGTCGGCCGGAGTCGCTGTCTATGATGAGGATCCTGAGATTTATAATTATGTGAGGCAAATGCTTGAAGAGGATTATATTCCTCCGAGAAACTTTATTTACCAAGGGCATAATTACCATCAGGGAACCAGTTATGTTACCGTACGTCTTGGAAACGACCTCATCTCCCAATGGATCTTCAATAAAATGGGGGCAGGCAGCATTTATAGTCCGGAACTACAATATGTCGGTTATGATTTCTTATATCGCAGGCGACCGGACGGCCTGTTTCTGCCGGCCGGAGATGTGAATCATGTTCGTGGTACGGTGGAATCGTTCGCGCTTCCTGCCATGCTTGCAGCTAGTTATTATCATGACCCCTATCTTGCTTACGAATACTCCCGTCGCAACAATATCGAAGCGCATTGCCGGATATTGGAACTCCTTTGGCGAGATTTCGACCTTGAAGAGAAGGAACCTGATGACTTGCCGCTTACGTTCTATAGTGGGACTCCGTTCGGATGGATGATTGCTCGTACCGGGTGGGGTGCGAACAGTGTAATTACTGAGATGAAAGTCAATGAGCACTTTGTGGGCAACCACCAGCACATGGATGGCGGCGCTTTCCAGATTTATTACAAAGGGCCCTTGGCCATTGATTCCGGCATGTATCAGGGATCTTCAGGCGGATATAATAGCGCTCATAATAAGAATTATGCCAAACGGACCATTGCACATAACTCGCTGTTGATTTATGACCCTGACGAGGTGTTTGAAACCTATAATTATGGTGGCGAAGAACAAACTGCTTCTGCGGCCAATGATGGTGGTCAGCGTATGCCCGGGGCTGGTTGGAATACATGTCGCTCTTTCAAGGACTTGCTTTCGCCGGAATATACAGTGGGGCATGAGTTGGCCCATGCCATTGGTCCCAATTCGCACCATCCGGACTATTCCTATTTGAAAGGAGATATTACGGACGCCTATTCTGGAAAGGTGAAAGACGTCCGCCGTTCCTTCGTGTTCCTGAATCTGAAGAACAAAGAAATTCCTGCCGCTCTTGTGGTCTATGACCATATTGTATCGGCAAAGGCGGAATTTAAGAAGACCTGGCTTCTGCATAGCATCGAAGAACCGCAGCTTCAGGATAATACTTATATAGTAAGCCGGACATTAAATGGGGATTCCGGCCGATTGTTTGGTACGGTCCTGCTTCCCGAACAGTACACCTTACAGACCATCGGTGGGCCTGGAAAAGAATGCTGGGTGAATGGAACCAATTACCCGAATGAGCCCACTGTGCGTCCCGACGTGGCAGGGGAAAGAGGCGCCTGGCGCATTGAACTGTCGCCCAGCGAACAGGCAGAGGAGAATGTATTCCTGAATGTGATCCAGATTTCCGACAACAAAACGGACCGTTTTTATGACGTGGCATCCATTCAGGGGACCTCAATGGCCGGAACGGCCTTTGCCGGAAATGTAATAATGTTCGCCCGGGATGCCGGTGTTATTGACTGGAATGAAGAATTCGTCATTCCGTCCTCTGCAGGGAAGAAGATAAAACTGTTACTGACGGATTTGGCCGCTGGTGAATGGAATGTATATAATAATGGTAAACTGATTGTAAAACAGGCCCGGGTAGAAGAAAAGGATGGAACCTTGTATTTGAAATCGGCTCCCGGTACTGTTCAACTTGTCAAGTGCTTGAAATGAAGAAATTATTGCTCCTATGTGTCGCCGGAATTTTGATTTCCTGCGCGTCGAATCAAAACACATGTGCCTTGCTGGATCATGCGCTTTCTGTTGCCGGGAAGCAACTTCTGTCCATGGATTCGGTGGCGGACACAACTTCCGGTGTTCTTCGTTCCTGGGATGGGGAAGGCTATAAAATCATGCCCCACACGGACTGGACCTGTGGTTTTTATCCGGGAACACTATGGCTATATTATCAGCTCACCGGTCAGGAGAAATTCTGTGCCCTGGCAAAAAAATATACGGCCCGTTTGTCCGACATCCCAGCGCTGACGGACACCCATGATTTGGGTTTTATGGTTTTCTGCAGTTACGGAAAGCAGCAGGAGTGTCTTCGGGACAGTGTGTCCGCCGCTGCTATATTGAAAGCTGCAGAAAGCCTTGCGAGCCGTTTCAATGAGAAGATAGGACTAATCCGTTCATGGGATTTCGGCCCATGGAATTATCCGGTCATCATCGACAATATGATGAATCTGGAGATGTTGTTTTGGGCTTCTGAGCAAAGCGGAGTATCCAAGTATCGTCAGATAGCCATCCAGCATGCCGACAAAACCATGCTGAATCATTTCCGTGAAGATGCAAGCTCTTATCATGTGGTTAGTTACAACGACGATGGAACCGTTGAGTCTAAAGGTACCTTCCAGGGCTATTCCGATGACTCCCGCTGGGCCCGCGGACAGGCATGGGGCCTGTATGGCTACACCATGTGCTTCCGCCATACCGGCTTTGAGCGCTATCTTGCTCATGCCCGGCGTATCGCGGAGCTAATCCTTGCGCAGGAAAGCATTCCTGAAGACGGCATCCCGTATTGGGATTACGATTCGCCCGACATCCCCGATACGGCACGGGATGCTTCTGCTGCCGCTATCACGGCGTCCGCTTTGTTGGAATTGTGCGAGTATGTTTCCGACGAGGATGCGACCCGTTATGAACGATATGCCAAGAACATTCTGTGCTCGCTCTCTGCTGAGCCCTATCTGGCCATGCCCGGCAGTAATGGCTACTTTATCTTGAAGCATAGTACGGGCGCGGCGTCGCTGGGCAGCGAGATTGACGTTCCACTTAATTATGCGGATTATTATTACCTGGAAGCTGTCGGACGCTTTGCCCGAAGAAACAATATCAACTTCAAAAAGTAGTTATCGGCATGAGAAGAATCATTTTATACCTCTTGTCCGGTGTCACGGTTTTCTCGGTTGCGGCGTGTGAACGTGACCTTGTCTTCAATTCGACGCAAAAGGCATCATCGCATGTCAGTAAGAATGAGGAAAGCGAGGAGGCCATTGAGACGGGCTTGTTTTCACTGCTGGAACTGCAAACCGCTGGTATGGAATCCGTTTTAGCGGCAGTTGAGCAAAAGCAGTGGGGGAGAGCTGCGCAGGAACTGCTGACCTATTACCGCAATTCGCTCTGGGACCCTCGTTTGAATTATATCAATCCTTCGTTGACGGAAAGTCAGCAAAGCACTGCAGAGGCCATTCTGAATAATCAATTTGGAGAGGAGTCTTTTCAGGCTTCGTTTGGCTGGATGCCGGCCGCCGGATTGGCGTACCGTGTCCTTCATGATGAGTCTTATCCGCGAAAATGGATTGACAGTTATCAGAAGTGGTCGGCCTTTTATGGGGAAGAAACAGGGTGCGACACGCGTTTGGAAAATCTGACATTCGCCTTGAGTTGCATGGTGAATGCCAATGTACTCACGCCGGCAATCTTTACCCGGCTCCTTAATGATATATCCGTTGAGGCCGGAAGGACCGACAATGCACGGGTCTTGGGGCTCCTTGCCACACTTTATCCCGAGTTTAAGGCGGCATCGGCATGGAAAGAGGCGGCAGGAACTGATCCGGAAGGGCTGACGGATTCGCAATGGTTCTCGCTCCTGGACCTTGAAGATGCCTCTATGCAAGCAGTGCGGGCGGCATATCAGGCGCGTAATTATCAGGAGGCAGCCGAAGCTTTCCTGACAAGATTCCGTTCATGCCCGGCTCCGCTTATTGCCGGAGTAGATTACAATAATATTACAGTTACAGAAGAGCAAAAGCGCTGGGCCGATTATGCGCTGGAAGAAAATGGCTGGCGTTTCTATGTGAAGGGGTATTGGGAATCCGAGGGCGTTCCTTTCTCTTATGCGGCAGAAGACGGAGGCATCAATTGGATGCGGCCTTCTACGGAGCAGGAACAAAAATACCAGATTCACCGTCATCAGTGGATGATCCCACAGGCGAAGGTATATGCAACGACAGGGGACGAAAAATACGCGTCCTCCTGGATGGCGGTATATTCCAGTTGGATGGATGCCTGCCCTTTCCCCACGGTGGACCTTAATTATGGTATTTATCCTGACAATCTTCCTGCGCAATGGCGGTACGCCGGGTGGAGCTACCGTCCGTTGGAGGCTGCTATTCGCGTATTGGACCAGATGGAATTGTTGCACTATTATAGGCGGTCTTCTTCGCTGACCGCCCCTTATCTGCTGCGCTTATTCCATTTGTTCGGCCAGCAGGTCAATCACATCCGGTCTCATTATTCTACTGCTACGGAAAACCATCGCATCACTGAGGCGCAGGCTGTTACGGCGGCCGGTATTCTTATGCGAGATTTTGCCGATGCCCCGGATTGGGCTCGCGAAGGCAGCGAAGAACTGGCCGACCTGCTTGGCAGCTCGTATTATGAAGACGGTTTTCTCAAGGACGGAGACCTTCAGTACCATATCAGTAGCATCGAGGACTTTCGCAGCGTTTACGAAACCGCCCGGTTAAATGGGCGGGAAACGGTTTTCCCGGAAACCTACGTGGAGGGACTGCGCGAGAAAATCAATGTCGTGCAACAGATGATGTTCCCGGACTACAGTGTTCCTAACATGGCCGACACACGCAAGGATTCATGGAGCCGCTCGGTCCTCAAACGTAACTTTGTAAAATATGCCTCCATCTTCCCCGACGACCAAGAACTTACCTGGCTTGCAACCGAAGGGAGCGAAGGCGTTTGTCCGGAAACCTTGTCCGCCGATTTCCAGGATGCCGGATATTATGTCATGAGAAGCGGATGGTTGCCCACCGACCGCATGATGGTCCTGCAGAATTCTCCCTACTCGCCCGGCGAGAAGTGGCATCGTCAGTGGGACCCGAATACCTTTGAACTTTACAGTGACGGCCGTCATTTTATCACGGATTCCGGATGTTACACATATACCACGGGGACCGAAAGAAGTCAATATGCGGCCACTTCGGCCCATAATACCCTGACGCTGGATGGCAGGAATGTTGAAAACTGCCTTGGACGGATGTTGGTACACCGGCAGAAGGGTAATACCGATGTGCTGGTTCTGGAGAACCCTTCTTATGAGGGCCTGACCCACCGGAGAAGCATTTTCTTCGTGGAACGGAAATGGTGGGTGATTGTGGACGAGGGATACGGCAGCGCCGAAGGAACCGTGAGTCTTAATTTCCATCTTTTACCTGGGTCGGACCAGGAAGTGGTGGTGGACATCGAAAATAACGGAGCCCATACCGCTTTTACGGATAGCAATATTCTGCTCCGGACATTCTCCGAGTCTGACAAGTTGCAAACGGAAGCGTTGCAGGGCTTCTATTCCACCCAAACCTACCAATCGGTGGCCCGGAAGGTTTGTCGCAGTAGTGTGGCCAAATTGGCCACTGAACCTGCTCGTTTTATTACAGTGATTATCCCGGGACAGAAGGTGGCTTCACGCCAGATTGACGCTTCTTTTTCCGAGGAGTTCTCCCTTCACCGGACGGCCGTAAATGTTTCTGTCGACAGTAAATCTTATCAACTCTTCATTGATTTTTAGCCCATGAAAAAGCTGATATCCATAATGATTGCAGCGCTTGCTATCTTTTCTTGCGTAAAGACGCAGGAGCGGGTGGCGTTGACCATCTATTATCCGGAAATTGCCAATATCGGCCCGTCCATGCATTTTGTTTCCGATGCGCCGTCGTATGCTGGAGTTCGACCGGAGGCATTTTCCCTGACGCAGGTGACCCTTGACGGGAAGGTGCTCACGGCACATGCGTTCTCCATTAATCCCCAAACCGGCGCCATCGCGTTGTCCGATACGGAAGATATGGTCCCGGGATTGTATTGTGTGAGTGTGTGCTGTACCTCCCAGGGCATGTCCTATGATTTCCCGGATGTGTTCAGGCTCCATATGATTCCGGCGACCCCCTCCTATGCGCAGCCGAATCAGAACCTGATTGTCAAACATTTGGACGAACTTACGTCAGAAGACGTCCTCCTGAAAGTTCAGTTGGACCCCAATACGGTCACCGTCCGGAATGTCAGCCTTGTGCAGACGGAGGGAAAGGCCTGGTTCTCCATTGACGATGAAGGCAATATCCGTGTCCTGGCCGATAAGATATCCTCCGTTTTGCCCGGAGCGTATCCGCTCTCTCTGAAAGTGTCCACTTATGCGGGCGAAAAGATATTCGAAAACGTGGCGGTAATTCGCATTGTGAGTGCGCCGCTGTCGTTCTCCTATACTCCTGACAGTGGCAGAGCGGAGTATGGTACGGCGTTCACTTCGGTGGCGCCTCAGGTGCTTGGCTCGGAAGACGGACTGGTATTTTCTTTGATGGAACCGGAACTGCCAGTGACCATTGATCCCGCTACGGGCGTGTTGTCTCTCGCTGAAGGTAACCAGCTTGAAGTGGGCTCGTATTTCGATATCGGGGTAACGGTATCCAACGAATTCGGTTCCAAGGATTTTGAACATGCCTTTACCCTGGAAATCATCGCCTATATCGCCCCTGTCGATGCCTCCTCATTTGCCTATACCGATAAGGAACTGATTCAGGGCGGGGCGCTTGCATGGCCGCTCAATGAGGGATTTCAGGGGGATGAGGTGACATTCAGCCTGGGTGAACTGCCTTCGGCGTTGGACGGACAGCTACAACTGAATGCTGTCACCGGAACCCTCTCAGCAGAAAAGGGGAATGCAATCCCGCTCGGGACCTGGGAGATTCCTGTTACTGCTACCAATGCCAAAGGAAGCGTAACCGTTCTTGCAAAACTGACGGTCATAGAGAATCCCTATTACTTTACGAAGATCCTTTACGGGAATAATTTGGATTTGCTGCAGGATGGCACTTATGCATCCCAGTACAGGATTACCAATGCCGCAGATTTCGCAGCTTTGAAGTTGCTACCGCAGACAGATGCTGTTGCGGGAACGCAGCTCAGGTGGTCGCTCCGTATCATTTCCCAATGTGCCGGCACCACCATTGACAGCGAAACGGGAGAACTGTCCTTTGCCTCCGGCGGGTTCAAGGCGGCCAATGGCGGTGCTGTTCTGGTTACTGCGGTGGCTGGAGAGGGGACAGAAGGGGAGACGCGCGTCTCGGCCCCGGTATTCTTCTCATTCTTAACCGCTGTGAGCGATGTGACCATTGCCTATACGCCATTTGTAATGCAGGTGAACCCCAGAAAGGGCTTCCGGAGCGCCTCTCCCGTCCTCACGGGTGTCGATGCTGAGCAACTTCGGATGGATTGGCGTCGCTCGTTCAATTATTTCAATTTAAACGGCCCCGAAACGCATGTGAGTGGTCAGCCCAACAAAGACCATCCTGAATACTTTATGAGCATGCTGTGGGCCAGTTATTATCGTCGTGACAAAGCGGATGCCGTCATCAACTATGGCTCCAAGGATCCGCTGTCTTACTATTCCAACAAGAACAATCTGTCTGCGGCCATTTCCTATGTGGAGGCCGGTACGTTCCAGATTGTCGTCAATCCCAACAAGTGGGTGGACCCCGAAGGAAATCCGGCCAACGGTATCTTCATCGGCCAGGCCACTTTTGTGAAAGATGGGGACGAGAGTAAAGTCAACAATGGAAGCCAGATCTTCCCTGCATGGCTGTGGTTTGATGTTAATTTCTGATGAGTATGCGTATTCAACATATTATCCTTGCCTTCGTATTCTCTTTGGTAGTCCTTCCTTGCCTGTTCGCGCAGTCAACTATTACGGTCAGGGGTAGGGTGTCGGATGAAAACGGAGAACCGGCCATTGGGGCCGGGGTGGTGGTAAGCGGAACGCTCACCGGGACTTCTACCGATGCCGACGGGCGTTATTCCCTGACGGTGAAAAAAGGTCAGCGACTGATTTTCAGCTATTTGGGTTATCAGGACTTTGTGGCCCTGGTGACTGATAAAAACGTGATTGACGTCCAACTCCAACCCGATGTGAATTTGATGGATGAGATAGTGGTTGTGGGCTATGGTGCCACCCGCCGGAGTGACCTTACCGGCTCCGTGGCCAGTGTTTCTGCAGGAAAGGTAGAGGAGTTCAAAGCCTCCAGCGTTTTGGGAGCCCTGGGCGGACAGATTGCCGGTGTGCAGGTAACGGCTTCGGATGGTACGCCGGGCGCCGGCTTCGATATCAAAATCCGTGGTGTCGGAACTATTAACGGCGACGCCAGCCCTCTGTATGTGGTGGACGGATTCCAAGTGGACAATATCGATTATTTGGCCAGCCGCGACATTGAATCCATCGAAATCCTCAAAGATGCGTCATCCTCTGCCATCTACGGTTCCCGGGCGGCGAACGGCGTAGTCCTTGTCACAACCAAGTCCGGTCAGATAGGCCGTCCGGTCGTGACCTACAACGGGGCGGCCAATTACCGGGTTATTTCCAAATATCTGGAGACACTTTCTCCCTATGATTTTGTCAAGCTTCAGGTGGACGCATGGCCGGACCGTTTTTCTGAGACCTATTATAAGCCTGGCGCGGAGAACCGTTATCAGCAGATTGATGATTATTTGCAAGTCCCGGGCGTCAATTGGCAGAAAGAGACTTTCCGTCCCACCTGGTCTTCCAGTCACGACCTGTCCGTATCTGGAGGTACTGAGTATACGAAATATACTGTCGCAGCATCCAGCTATAATGAAAAGGGTATTTTCGTCAACAGTTCCTACGACAAGAGGACCGCAAAGGCACGCGTAAATCAGCGTATCACCAATCGTATATCTCTGGATGCCACCATCAACTATGTCTTTACGGACAAGCGTGGAACCGGGACTTCCGCAGATGGCGGCCGCTTCAATATGCTGGCCCAGATTCTCCGTGCCCGTCCTACGGGTGGCCTCCGGATGACCGACGAGCAGTTACTTGCCGAGGCTATCGACCCCTTGGAACTGGAATCTTCCGAGTCGCTTTCCCAGGTGAATCCGGTCTTCCAGGCCAATTCTACTGTCAATGTCCGCAAGGCGGAGATGTGGAATGGAAATGTATCGGCCAACATAAAACTCTGGAAGGGCTTCGAATGGCGTTCGGCCATTACGTATTCCACCACGAACACCCGCGAGTACCTCTTCTATCAAGAAGGGACCAAGGAGGCCTACAGGGCAGGTCAAAAGCCTTATGGCCAGAATCTCTGGAGCCGGAATGTCCGTTTTTCCAACTTTAATTACTTGACCTATCGATATACAGGCAAAGCATCGCATGCGTTTGACGTGATGGCCGGACATGAATATACGCTGACAAGTAGCGAAAATCTTCTTGGGCAGGCTACGGATTTTCCCTTTGATAATTTGGGGAATTACAACCTTAACCTTGGGGCTACGCCCAGCAAGGTTAGCTCGGCTTATTCCAACAAACGGCTTCTTTCCTTCTTTGCCCGGGGAAACTACAGCTACAAGAACCGATACCTGCTCACAGCTACTGTACGTGCCGATGGCTCTTCCGTATTTAGCGAGAAACGCAAGTGGGGCGTGTTCCCTTCATTCTCCCTTGCATGGAAAATCAAGGAGGAAAAGTGGATGAAACGCGTCCGGGCGGTGTCAACACTAAAGTTGCGTGCCGGCTGGGGTATGGTGGGTAATGACCGTATCCCCAATTATCTCTCACAGGACTTGTATTCCCAGGCTAAATACGGGCAGGGAACGGATGTGCTTACTGTTCTTCAGCCCAAGCAACTCGCCAACGAAAATCTGCGCTGGGAGGCTTCCGAGAGCACGAACTTTGGCTTGGATGCCGGTTTCTGGAAAGACCGCCTGACCTTTACGGTAGATGTATTCCGGAAAGACACGCGTGATTTGCTTATGCAGGCGACCATTCCTTATGCCAGTGGATTTGCCTATCAGTGGCAGAACGTGGGCAAAATCCGCAACCAGGGTTTGGAATTCACCTTGCGTAGCGTGAATATGGATACCAAAGGCGGATTTTACTGGACAACGGATCTAAATGTATCTTATGTTCAGAATAAACTGCTTGCTATTGCCGGGGACAGTGACCGCATGTTTACTTCTGCAGCATGGAACAGTGATTATACCGGGTATGATTATGTCGCAGTCGTTGGGAGTGCCATAGGCAATATCTATGGCTATAAGTGGGATGGCGTGTATCAAGAGAGTGATTTTATAATGGACGCAGCTACTGGGAAACTATCCCTGAAGCCGGGAATCCCGGATATTACCGAGCATGCCGGCCGGCCCGTAGCACCGGGAATGGTTAAATATGTGGATGTGGACGGAAACGGTATCATCACTCCGGAAGACCGGACCGTTATTGGCAATGGAACCCCTAAGGTGTTCGGCGGTTTGTCTAATATGATGTCTTACAAGGGTGTCGATTTCAGTTTCATGTTTCAGTTCAGTTGGGGAAACCAGGTGTATAATGCAACGCGCATCATGGCTAACCAGACGCAGGACCAGCGCTCCAATATGCTTGCCGAGGCTGCCGACCGTTGGACCAAAGAGAATGCCTCTTCCACGGTGCCTGCCTGGGACGGCTATATCAAGAACGAAATCTATTCCCGTTTCATAGAAGACGGATCTTTCCTCCGTCTGAAGTCCGTTACGCTGGGATATACTTTCCCCAAGAAACTCATGAGCAAAATTTGGGTTTCCAAACTTCGGCTCTACGTATCGGCTCAGAATCTCTTTGTCCTTACCCGTTACAGCGGGTATGATCCAGAAGTGAATATGCGGGCCAGCAACCCTATGACCCCCTCACTGGACTGGGGCGCTTATCCCAAGAGCCGTGTAGTCACTTTGGGTATTGACCTCTCCTTCTAATATATGACGCAGTATGAAAAAGACGATTCTATTTCTGATTCTTACAACGCTGTTTGTGCAAACCTGCGACTTGAAGGAACATTCCTATACCGAGGCAGGCAAGGACAATTATCTGAATAATGCTACTGAGGCGGAAACGGTGCTGATGGGTATCTACCAGCACATGGAAAAAGATGGAATGTACGGGTATCATCTGTCCTTGCTTTTCACCATCTCTTCCGACATTGCCCAGTGTGAGGGAAGTGCCACCAGTGCATTCCGTGTTATTCCTACCAATACACATACGGCCTCGCTCAATGAAATTTCTGTGAGCTGGCAGGAATTGTATTCAGGTATCTACGATGCCAATGATTTTATTGAAACCGTATCTCAGCGCATGGAAAACTGGGACGATGCCAATCGTGCGCTTGCTACGGTTTACCTGGCCGAGGCACGTTCCTTGCGTGCGCTATATTACTTTGAGTTGCTTCGCTGGTGGGGAAATGTTCCGCTCGTCCGTACTACTGCCGAGTCCAGACAAGATGCATCCCTGTATCGTCAGGCAGCGCCCGAGGCTGTTTTTGCCTTTATAGAAAATGACCTGAAATGGGCGGCCGATCACCTTCCCTGGGCTTCCGATGACACCCTCCGTAGTCATGGCGAATACCGTTTTTCCAAAGGGGCTGTCCTGGGGCTTCTGAGCAAGGTATATTGCACTTGGGCCGGCAGTCCTGTAAAAGATACGTCCAAGTGGGCCGATGCCGCCGATGCGGCCCGTCGTGTCATCATATCTGGCAAGCATGACCTGAATCCGGATTTCGAGGCACTCTGGCGCAATACTTGCAACGGGGTATGGGACCCTATGGAAAGCTTGATTGAAGTTTCATTTTATTCTCCCACTGCACTTAATTCCAATGATCCTACCGGCCGAATAGGTAAATGGAACGGTGTCTCGGCAACCGCAGTCGCCGGCGTGCGCGGACGAAATGCAGCCAACTGGAAAGTGGTGTATCCCTTTGTCAAGGAATGGATGACCCATGACGACCCGCGCCTGTGGTTGTCAGTGGCCAACTACAAGTACGGGCACGCATCCGGAGGTGTGACAGTTACGGATGGTTATATTACCTATGAGGAGACGGCTGGCAGCACGAGTGAAGACCGTCTGAATCGGCAGCGGCAGCTCTTTACGCCCGCCAAATGGGATACGGAGAAATACGTGTCTTCGGCCAATGCGCTTATCAACAACGACAAATCCAACGTGAACTGGTACGTCCTTCGCTATGCCGAAGTCCTTTTGCTCTATGCGGAGGCCGTCAATGAGTTGGTCGGTCCTACGACGGAGGCAGTACAGGCTTTTAACAAGGTGCGCAGAAGAGCCTTTGGCGATACGGAACATGACCTCCCGCTTACCGTTTCGCAGGATGCCTTCCGCAAAGCTATCCGTCAAGAGCGTGCCTATGAACTCTGTTTCGAGGGCCATCGGAAACAGGACCTTATCCGCTGGGGAATCTATTATCAGACCATTATGGAAACCGCCCAGAAAGTTGCCGATTGGTATCCGGAAGGGAATTATACGGTGGCGCGTTATACCATTGAGGGGAAGCATGAATTGATGCCCATTCCGCAGCGTGAATGCGACCTGATGAAGGGAATTCAGCAAAATGATGCCTGGAAATAGCCTATGAATTTGAGAAGGATATTTCTGTCGCTGTGCTTGTCAGCCTGCTTTCTTCCGGTCAATGCGGCAGAGGAAGAGGATATTTTCTCGCTCCTGAATCTGGATTATCCCGGGCTGGAGCAGGTGAAAAGCCTGCATGCCTTGGGAGAGGATGCAGCCGCTGCAGAGAGCCTTCTCGCGTATTTCCGTACGCGGAAGAGTGAGGGTACCCCCGAGTTGCCGTCGGTGCAAGGCCTCACCATTACTGCATCGCAGCAGAAAATGGCTGATGAGGCCCTGGAACATCGTTTCTTTGCCCATTATGGCTATCAGCCGTCTTACTTTTATGGGGACGATATCGATTGGCGCTATTGGCCGGTCAAGGATAACGAGCTGCGCTGGCAGTTGCATCGGCACAAGTGGTTTACGCCCATGGGCTATGCCTATCAAGTGAGCCGGGACCCGAAGTATGCCATGGAATGGGCGCTGGAATACCAGGACTGGATAAGGAAGAATCCGCTGGTGGCGCTGGATGACAAAGAGTTTGAAATTACCGGGAATTCTGCTCTGGACAGCCTTCAGGAGAATATGTGCTATGCCTGGCGACCACTGGAGGTGAGCCATCGGGTACAGGACCAGATTCTTCAGTTCCAGCTTTTCCTGGATTCCCCGGCTTTTACGCCGGAGTTCCTCCTTCTGTTCCTGAAGAATTATCATCGGCATGTGGAATTTCTAAGACAGCATTATTCCAAGGAAGGAAACCATCTTCTTTTTGAAGCACAGCGGACCCTCTATGCCGGAGCTTTTTTCCCGGAGTTTAAGGCCGCCTCAAATTGGCGCGAGGGGGGGGTGAAAATACTGAATCGGGAGATTGAAAGGCAGGTGTACCCGGACGGGGGACAGTATGAACTGGATCCCCATTACCATCTTGCGGCCATCAATGTCTTCTGCAAAGCCCTGGAAATGGCCCGTCTGCATGGTTTTGGAAACGAATTCCCGGCCAGTTACGGTTCCACCGTTGAGCGGATGATTGAATTCTATGCCCAAATCTGCTATCCGGACTACAGCAATCCTTGTTTCAGTGACGCTAAGTTGACAACCAAGGAGGAAGTGCTGGGCTCGTACCGGCGCTGGTCCAAGCTGTTCCCGGAGAATGCGTTCATCCGGTATATGGCAACGGAAGGCCGGGAAGGAGAACTGCCAGACAGTCTTTGCAAAGGTTTTATGGATTCTGGCTTCTTCGTGTTTCGCAGCGGATGGGGCCCGGATGCTACCCAGATGGTCGTAAAGGCCGGTCCCAAAGGGGAGTGGCACTGCCAACCGGACAACGGAACTTTTGAACTGTGGTATAAGGGGATGCGTCTGTTCCCGGATTCCGGCTCTTATGTTTATGCCGGAGATGGGGAAGTGATGGCATGGCGAAATTGGTTCAGGCAGACCTCCTCGCATAACACGGTGACGCTGGATGACCGGAACCTGGCGGTAACCCAGTCACGTACCCTATTATGGATTCCGGATGGCGATACTCCTGTTCTGGTGACAGAAAATCCTTCGTATGAGGGACTCACGCATCGCCGTTCCATTTTCTTTGTTCAGCATGCGTTCTTTGTATTGGTGGACGAAGTCTATGGACCGGCTCATGGTGAGGTAGGGGTCCATTTCCATCCTGGGCCAGATATGGAAGGACAGTACACCCTGGTTTGCCAAGGCCCCCCAAAAATGGTTTATGAAACCAGGAAAGGCTGGATGTCCACCGCTTATCGCCACAAGGTGGCCAGGCCCCATCGGGTGTATCATGCGACAAAGAAATCAGGCCGCTCTATTCGTTTTGTCACTGTTCTGCTCCCCGGAGAAAAGGCGCATCAGGTGAGAATCGGACGGTTATTTGCCCATGAAGGGACGCTACAGCTGACGATTTGGGACAACAAGGAGAAATACGCTTTACAGTATATTATAAATAATTAAAACAATATCAATTATGAACCACGAAAAGTATCAAGCACCGGAATGCCGTGTGAATTCCGTTCAAACGGAAAGTATGCTTTGCATCAGTCATGAAAGTGACCACGAGGGATTCGATGATGTCGATGACCCACTATCATCAGTTCAGCTATTTTAAATGGAGGACCCGCTTTATGATTTATTGTAGAAAAACATTTTTAGTAATTGCACTGGCCGCTTTGGCACTTGCTTGTGCAAAGGAACCTGTAACCTTTACTCCTCCAGCTGGAGAGAAGGTTTTTACGGCCGGTATTACTACTAAGACAGAACTTTTCAACGGCAAGGCCGTATATTGGAAGAAGAACGACAACATTTCCCTTTTTGACGGGGTTGCCAACCGTGAATTTACGACGACGGATGCCGGTCCTACAGCTAAATTTACTGGATCCGCATCGGATGCGAAAACTTATTATGCCCTGTATCCCTATCAAGCCGGCGCAAGCTATGAGGACGGTGTGTTTACGGCAACGCTCCCGGCAACCCAGACTGCGGTAGTTGGCAGTTTTGCCAACTCGTTAAACCTGTCAGTAGCCCAAACCACCGATTCCTACCTGCATTTCAAAAATGTCTGTGCTTTGGTGGCGGTGGACTTGCAGAAGTATTTTGAGGTCACGTCCATCAAACTGGAAGGCCGGAACAACGAGGACCTGGCCGGAACGCTGTCCATCTCTTTTGACGGAGAAGGAACGCCGGTGGTAAAATCCATCACGGGTGCATCCAAATCCATTACGCTTTCCAATGACGGTGCCGTCCTGGGCGAAGGAGTGTATTACTTCGTAGTAGCTCCAGGAACCTATTCCAATGGGTTCAAGATTACCCTGACGGACAGTTCCAGCCGTACCAAGGAAATTGAAGAAACCGCTTCTGTGCCTCTTGCCCGCGCCAAACGCAAGAAATATACAGTTCGCAATCCTTACTGGTTTACCCGCGTGGTATGGGGAAACAACCTCGGCCTCACTCCGGCGTATCAGTATGCCAATCAGTTCCGGGCAAAGCAGGCAAGTGACCTTTCTGGGTTAGGGAATTCGGGTGTATTGTCCCCAACTTTGTACGATGAGAATGGAAATGTGGTCACGAGAGCTAATCCAAATGGAGGAAACCCTTTGACCACGCCAAATAGCCTGCCAAAACGCACTATCAACAGTAACATCGGTTCTTTCGGAGGGAGTGGAAATCTTAATTTCTCAGGTGTAACAGTGAATACGACTAATCAATGTGGCTTCATCTGTTGTATTTACACGAATGGAAGGGGTAGTCTTGGTGAGACCTCTGTCACAGAGGCGGTCTTTGTGTCCTATATAAAGGATGATACGCCTGTTACGTTTGCTCCTTTTGCTATTTTGGCAAACCCGAAGACGGGCGGCACATTTCCAACCGGACCTGTTCTGAAAGCAGGCTTGACAACATCTTCTTTGAAAATTGACTGGAGGCGTTCTTTCTATTATTATGACTTCAGCGGAAATGCAGATCACGTGGATGGTGCTCCCGACAACGAATATGTTGATACTTTTTTAAGAAAACTGTGGGCGGCTTATTCCAGTCCTTCCCCTGCCAACTATGGGGCGAAAGCGCCGGTCTCCTACTACGCGAACACTTCTGACGCCCAGAAAGCCAAAGCGCTCTGTTACATCCTCCCGGAATCATACCGCGTCGTTGTCAATCCTGAAAAGTGGATTTATGCCGGAGCATATGCAAACGGCGTATTTACGGGAGAAATGACCTATGTAACAGACGGCGATGAGTCAAAAATCAATTCAGGTTCCACTTTCACTCCTGTCCTCATCTGGTTTGACGAACGGTTTTAACGTATGAACAAGGCAAAGTGGATTTCCTTCCGTGCGTTCGGCATGCTGGCCACCCTTTGGCCGGCCGGCATGCTCAGTGCACAGACGCCTCCCAACATCCTGCTTATCATGACCGACCAGCAGAGTGGCCAGGCCATGGGGTGTGCCGGTGCTGACTGGTTGCATACGCCGGCCATGGATGGCCTGGCAGAGAGGGGAGTCCGCTTTGTCAATGCTTACTGCACGGCTCCGCTCAGTGGTCCATCCCGTAGCGCCTTGTTTACAGGCGCCTTCCCGGACAAGGCCGGACTTATCCGTAACGGTACACCCCTCCCTGATTCCCTTTCGCAGAGGACCCTGGGAAATCTTCTTTCCGCAGCGGGCTATGATTGCCTTTATGCCGGGAAATGGCACGTCCACGAAATCGCTATGCCGGAAGACGGGCGCTATGGTTTCCGGCGCATCCACGGGTTCAAAGACGAAGGACTTGCGGAAGCAGTGATTGCGGAACTCCACAGGAAACGCCGCCGCCCGTTTTTCATGGTGGCATCTTTTGACAATCCGCACAATATTTGTGAATTCGCCCGCGAGCAGAACCTGCCGGAGGGGAACCTCCCTCCGGCAGATTCCGCTGCGTTCCCTCCCTTGCCGGAGAATTACCTCCCCAATGCGGACGACGCGGATGTGATTACCATGGAGAAAAACCATAACTATTCCGCATATCCCACTGTACGGTATACCCCGGAGCAGTGGCGTCGTTACCGCTGGGCTTATGCCCGTCTGGTAGAAAAGATAGATGCTGAGCTGGCCAAAATCACTGCCGCGTTGGACGATACAGGTGCATGGGATAACACCATCGTCATTTTTACCAGCGACCATGGAGATGGTATGGGAGCCCACCAGTGGAACCAGAAGTCGGCTCTATATGAGGAGATTGTCAATGTCCCGTTGGTGGTGTGTGCTCCCGGGGTGCAGCATGGAGAACGGGAACAACTGGTGTCCGGTGGCGTGGACCTTTTCTCCAGTATCTGCGATTGGGCACTGGACCTGCCGGAAAAAGGTCAAGGCCGCTCCATCCGTCCCGCCCTTGAAGATAATGCCAAAGGACAGGACTTTGTAATTTGCGAAACCTGTTTTGACGAAGGAACCACCCGGGGATGGATGCTCCGGACGGCCCATTACAAATACGTCCTCTATGACAAAGGACCCCATCGGGAGCAACTTTTCAATATGGATACTGATAAGTTGGAGCAGCATAATCTGGCAGAGGAGCCTTCATCACTCTCTATTCTTCAGCAGCATCGCGCCCTCTTGGCTGCTTGGATGGAAAACCTGGGTGTCAGGCGTACGCGTCCAGCTGTTCCGGATGTCCCCTCTGGGTTTTAATTTTAAGGAAATAATGTTATATTTGCCCAATGAAACGATTAGTTTTCATAGGGCTTATTTGGTTTTGCTGCCTGCTGTCGGCTGCTCCTGCAACGGATATCCATTTCCGTCATCTGGGAATTGAGGATGGTTTGTCCCAAAGCTCAGTCCTTTCCCTTGCTCAAGATGGATGTGGTAATGTCTGGCTGGGAACGCAAAGCGGCCTCAATTGTTTTGACGGGAGTCGGTTCAAAGTTTTCTACGCCCAGCCGGCAGACTCTACAGCACTGTGGGACGACACCGTTTATTCTCTTCTTTACGACGGAAAAGGAACTCTCTGGATTGGTACGGCCACAACATTGTCAGCGTACGACATGAAGGACCGTGTGTTCCGCAACTATACTTTGGGTGCCAGGAAAGTGCAACTGGTGTCATTGCTGGATGCCGATGACCGTATTTACGCTGCATCTTCGGAAGGGGTACTGGTATTTGATGCCCGGGAGCGGCATTTCCTTCCTGACAGTCCTTTGCTTGCGGGCTTTCGGGTCCGTTCCCTGCTGAGGACGGAAAAAGGAGAGGTCCTTGCTGCTACCAGTCGGGGACTCTATACGCTCCAAGGTGAGCCGGCTGGGTTGAATGACTTTGATATTGCCTCAGTCATCATGGCCGGAAACTCAGACTATTGGGTTGGTACGCATGGGCAGGGGCTGCTTAGGGTGGACCGCCATTTTGCTATTCGTCGTCGGTTCAGTAAGACTGGCGGGGATTTGCCGACAGATTATATCCGTGTCCTTACTCGGGACCGGCGCGGAAGGCTTTGGGCCGGTACGTATGATGGCCTGGCCCTTTATGATGATTTGACCGGCCGTTTTCTGCAGTATCAGCACTCGGAACAACCTGAATCTCTTACGCACAATTCTATCTGGTCCCTTTTATATGATCGCGATGGGGGCATGTGGGTAGGAACTTGGTATGGCGGAGTGAATTATTATCATCCTGAATCCAACCGTTTCCAGCGGATTGTCTGCCCTTCCTCCACCTATGGATTTGTCAGTTGTCTGGGTGCAGAACCCAGCAAGGAAGACCTTTGGATAGGGACCAATGATGACGGACTGCTTTGCTATCGGCCTGCTACGGGCCGCTTCGAACGTTTTTATTCCGGTAATCTTTCTGGCGGCCCGTTTTCGGATAATATCAAGTGTTTGTTACCTGCGGGGAATGGAAAATGGTGGGTGGGGACGCACCTTGGCGGAGTGTCTTTGTTGGACCCTCAAACCCATCGGGTGAAAACCTGGACGATCAATCCGGAGTTCCCCATTTATAATGGTTGTTACGCGATGTTCCGCCCGCAGGCGGATACCCTCTGGCTTGGCACCAATGCCGGTTTATATCTGTTCACTCCTTCCACTGGCAGTATTGTCCCGCATCCCAAGGCAAAAGAGGACCCGCTGTTGCATTCGGCTCTTATTTCTACCATATTCAAAGATGCTCAGTCCCGGTATTGGATTGGCACCGATGGCGGTGTGGTATGCATCTATCCGGATGGAAATGTATCCTCGTTCGTTGAGGGCAATTTCTCCGTCCATGACATCATGGAAGACAGTTGGGGGCATGTTCGGATTGCGACCAATCGGGGGCTTCTTTCCTGTGATGCGACAAGTGGAAATCTTAGCTGGGTCCCTTCTTTGAGCGGCATTCCTTTGCAGTCTATCATGGAAGACAAAATCCACATGCTCTGGATGTCTTCGGGAGAAGGTCTCTTCCGTTGGGATTCACAGCGCGGGGAACTTAGGCGCTACTTGAACAGGGGGCATATGGACGGAAACGACTTTACTGCTGGAGCAGCTGTTCAAAGAGCAGACGGGATTATGTATTTCGGAGGGCTTAAAGGTGTAACCCGCCTGCAGCCAATGGATATACTGGATAACACGCTTTCTGCTATCCCGGTTATTGCCGATGTCGTTGCTGGCGGGCTGCCGGTTTCTGTAACGAGAGATGAAGCGGGACGTGTACTGCACGCATTAATTCCTTCCAGTACGAATGTGTTTTCCATTCATTTTTCGGCGATGAATCCGCTCTCCGGCGGTAAGAATGTCTATCGCTACCAATTGGAAGGCTGGGACCGTCAGGTACAGGAGACGCTTTCTACTGGTGTAGAGTATGCGAATCTTGCGCCGGGCAACTATGTATTTACCTTGCAATCGTCTAATAGTGATGGCCGATGGAATCCGGAGAAAGTGCGGATGACCCTTCGCGTGATTCCGGCATGGTACCAGACATGGTGGGCTCGGGTGCTATTCATTCTGGCAGTTCTTCTGTTATTGGCATCGCCAGTTATCTATGTATTCCTTCTGCGGCAACTGAAACTCAATTCTCAGCAAATCCTCAGTTATCGGAAGATGGTTGAAGACCTTGCTGCCGGACAGGTTCATCCGGAGGAAGAAGATGTTTCCCAGGTGGATGATCCTCAAGCAGATGAATTTATCCGTAAGGCAGTGAAAGTGGTAGAGGACAATATGGATAACGAATTGTTTGGTTCGGCCGATTTTGCGGAAGCCATGTGTTTGAGCCGATCCAACCTGTATCTGAAGATGAACGCCCTTACCGGGGAGTCGGCTATGCAGTTTGCGCGCCGGATACGTATGGCGCGCGCATGTCAACTTTTACAGGAGCATAAGTATTCCGTTGCGCAGGTCAGCTCCATGGTCGGATTCTCTTCGCCTTCGTATTTTACTACGTGCTTTAAGAAAGCCATGGGCGTGCTTCCTACCGAATACGGGAAAAACTGATATGCCTGTCTCTTCATTTAATCTGCTGCTTAAACCGGTGGGCCCTTCCTGTAATCTGGACTGTGCCTATTGCTATTATTTGGGCAAGGAGGCGTTGTTTCCACATCCCAATCGGCGTATCGATGAGACGCTGGCCCGGCGGATTGTGAAGGACTATATCCAATCTGTAGATACAGAGGAGGTTTACTTTTATTGGCATGGGGGAGAGCCCTTACTGATGGGCCTCCCTTTTTATGAAAAGGTGGTGGCGTGGCAAGCGGAGTTTTCCAATGGGAAAATTATCCGAAATAACCTGCAGACTAACGGAACCTTATTGACGGACCAATGGGGCGATTTCATGGCCCGACATGCATTTCTGGTTGGTGTTTCGGTTGACGGCCCTTCCTTCGTGCACGACCGCTACCGGAAAGACCGTGGAGGAAGTCCTACGCTTTCGCGGGTATTGCAGGGGATTGCCTGCCTGCAGCGTGCTGGCGTAGAATGGAATACCATAACCACCGTGAATAAGGCTTCAGAAGGACATGGTAGGGAAGTCTATCGTTTCTTGAAGTCTATGGGTAGTCATTATATGCAGTTCATCCCGGTTTTGGAATATATCGTTCCGGAAAAGGACGGCGGACGCCCCCGGCTTGTCCCTCCTTCCAAAGGCATCGGTACCTTGGCCCCATGGTCCGTGGATGCGGTCGCTTTTGGCCAGTTCATGTGCGATATCTTTGACACATGGAAAGATGACGGGGATATTGGCTCTTTTTTTGTCGATGCTATCGATGCCGCACTTGCCGCGTGGTGTCACCATCCTCCGGCTTCCTGTATTCATGCACGGACCTGTGGCGTCAATCCTGTAGTTGAGTACAACGGTGACGTGTTTATATGTGATCACTTTGTGTATCCGGAATTTCAGATAGGCAATATTCTCCAGGGGAATCTTCGGGACATGATGAACTCGCTGCAGTCCTTTTCTTTCGGACAGAATAAGACAGCCTCCCTGCCATCGGCCTGTCGGAAATGTCCGTATCTGTTCGCTTGTAACGGTGGTTGTCCCAAACACCGCTTTAGCAAGACTGCAGATGGAGAGCCTGGACTGAATGTTCTCTGCGATGGATATCGACTCTTTTTCCGTCACATCGAACCGGACATGGAGCAGATGAAGTCTGTCCTGCTCCGTTAGAATAGCATCAGTGACTACCTGGGATCGTTCTAGTTATGTGTTTGTTTGAGGCGGCAGGCAGACCGGCAACCAGACCTTGGGGGTGCGGGTAACTGGTTAATTTTTTGCCAGTTGCCCGCAAAATCGGCTCTTTTTGCGGTTGACTGGTTAGTTTTTAACCAGTTACAAGCAGGGCCATTAAGTTGGGAACATCCCGGGTTGCCGTGTCCCATAGAAGTTCCGGAAGGACGGAAGCATATCCATGTACCAGTACATGTCTCATGTTGATAATGCTTTTCCATGGAATATTGGGATGCGCGTTTTTGAAATCGGCCGATAACATATATGCTGCTTCGCCAATAATCTCAATGTTTTTCAGTACAGCATAGTAGCGCAGCTTATCATCGACAAACACGTCATACGTGATTCCATTGGTGAATTCTGCCAGGTTATTTGCTGCATTGCGAATGTCTGCAAGGCGTCCCGGGTCTCTTTCAGGCTCTCTCATAAATAAGCACTTTATCTCGATTGATGCTTTCTTTGGCAAAGGGCTTTATAGATGCAGTAGCCACCAAGTCTACCTTTCTGCCGGTAGCTGACTGGAGTGCCAGCATCAATGACGAAAATCCAAGCAAGCCCATGTGAGCCGATGAATCAATATCTACCAGAAGGTCGATGTCGCTGTCCGGACGTTCCTCCCTTCTGGCATAAGAGCCAAACAGCCATGCAGAATGCACAGGGGCTTCTTTCAGGCAATCCTGAATAGCATGTACCGTGAGAATCCGCTCTCTGTCCAATCCGGAAAGGAGGGTATCCACCTCTTCCTTCTTCCCTTTTCTCCCTGCATAACGGGACAATCGTGATTCATTGAGCCTAAAAAGTTCGTGAGCAAGCTGGAAGTGCTCTTGCTGTTGTGCCAATTGTATATATTCAAAATCTTTGTCGGCCAGAATGTCAACCAGGTATTTTTCTGTGCTGGGTCGATGGATTCCGTCAATGGTAACTAGCGGCGCCTCTGAGATAAGCGGCTTCACCAAGATGAAATCATGGAGGACATCCAACATGAGCAGGGCATTTTTCATGGGAGCGACGTCCTCAAAGCTGGTTTTAAGAAGGTCGATTACTTTGGGGATTTCTGTCCGGGGTACTTCCAATACGAGATTCCTGCCCCGGCTGCTGATGCAGTAGTCCATCCCTATGCAACTGTCCATTAACAGTTGCGCAATTTCCCGCATCTTGGGTGTTATTTCCGGTTTCAAGTCCATGATGCAAAAATAGATATTTTGGCAATAATTAACAAATTTTGCCAAAAAAATAATTGTGGTCTTTCTTAAATAGAAGGTGTCTTTAAATATTTAGCATCGGAAACGCCGCCTGGAGAACTTCCGGGCGGTTTTTTTCTGTGGATTCCAGGAAGCCGCCGCCCGGGATGAAGGCCAGTACGCGGTGGGCTACCTGCAGGGCGTCGTGCAGGTCGTGCGAGGAGAAGAGCACGGCCATACCGGTTTCCTGTGCCACTTTCCGCAGCGTCCGCAGCACCATTACGCGGTTCTCTACATCCAGGAAGGCCGTGGGTTCGTCCAGGAGGAGGACATCGGCCCTGCGGGTGAGTCCCACGGCAATGCATGCCTTCTGGAACTCGCCGTCGCTGAGGGTGGCGATGTCCTGCCCGGCCTGCGGGCGGAGTCCCAGCAAGTCCAGCGCGCCCTGCATGCGCCGTTCCGTCTCTATGGACAGCCGTCCCGCCCAGTCGCTCTCCCGGAAACACCCTGTGCGCACAAACTCCTCCACCGTGAATCCCTTCACCTTGGGAATGCCCGTGGGAATCAGGATACACTTGGCGGGAGAGGGTATTGTTCCCCAAACCGCCTCCGCTTTGTTCCGGCCCCTCCCAACTCCCGGCGCGGCTGTGGGCCCCTCCCGTTCCGGGAAAGATTTTCCCCCTATAATCCCCGAGGGGATACCTGCCCTTACGGGGCACGGCTGAGGGTGGCCATGGGGTTGGGATACAACACCCTCTCCCGCCAAGGTTCTCAGCAGGGTACTTTTCCCGCAACCATTGGCCCCGGCCAGGAGAATGCATTCGCCGCCTTCCAGGTGGAAGGTTATGTCCGGGGCCAGTACACGGGAGCCGTAGGATAGGCGCAACTGTTTGATTTGCAGCATCATAGGCGGTTCCTCCATAACAAGGCAAGGATGAGCGGAATGCCGATGAGCGCCAGCGTGCTGCCCACCGGCAGGGGTGTACGCCCCAGGTGGGAGAGAATGTCTCCCGCAAGGGCCAGGCAGGCGCCGGCGAGCATGCTCCCAGGTAAAATGGTCTTATGGGCCGATGTCCCCGTGATGCGCCGGACAATATGCGGTGCGGCGATGCCTACAAAGCCCAGCGGGCCGCAGAAAGCGGTAACGGCGCCCGTCATGAGCGCACAGCCCAGCATGACGCGGAAACGCAGGCTCCGCAGCGGGGCGCCGCTGAAGGCTGCATACGCATCGCCAAAAAGTATCAAATCCAGGGCTTTCATTTGGGAGAGCGCCAGCGCCAACCCCACCACCAGCATGGTGGCCATGAAGGCCAGCCCGGTATAGGAAACGGCGGAAAAACTGCCCGCCATCCAGCTGTAGAACAGTTTCAGGCTTTCTTCTCCGGCCGCATATTGCAAAATGGAACTCAGCGCGCTGAGCACAAAGCCCAGCATCACGCCTACCAATAGTAAGGTTGGGGTCGATTGCACCCGCGCCGCTACTGCCACAATGAGCAGGCCCGTGAGCAGGGCGCCCACAAACGCGGCCGATACCAGCGTGAGCCCGCCGGCCCAGGTGCTGAGGCCCGTCACGGCCAGGGCTGCCACGGCAGCGCCTAGCCCTGCACCGCCGGAAACGCCCATCAGGTGCGGGTCGGCCAGGGGATTGCGGAAGATGGCCTGCATCTGTGCGCCGGACAGCGCCAGCGCGGCTCCTGCCACCACCGCCGTGAGCATACGCGGCAACCGCAGCTTCCACAGAATGGCTTCCGACGGTAGGTTGATCCCGCCACCCGTGAGCAAATCCAGTCCGCACAAAACCAGAAAGCATAAGCAAGCGCACAAAACCGTCCATTTTTGTGCGGCCTCCCGTGCGTTTGCATGACCTGGCGCACGAAATAGGCCCTTATTGTGCGTTAGGGTATGCTGGGCGCTACTCATATCTTGCGGGTGGGAAGAAGGGCCATGAGATAGCCGATGAGCGCGACGCCCGCCACGGTCCACAGAATGTCCGCAGTGCGGAGCACCACGGGGTAGGTATCGACCACAAAATTGCCCGGCATGGGCACCAGGCCGAACTTCTGTTGCGCCAGCACCAGCGCAATGCCCAGCACCAGCCCCACGGCCATGCCCAGCAGTGAAACCAGCCACCCCTCCAGGCGGAAAATATGGCGCACCAGGCCGTCGGTGGCGCCCAGGCTCCGCAGCGTGGCTATATCGTCCTCCTTCTCAATGACGAGCATCCGCAGCGAGCTGTAAATGTTGAAGGCGATGATGAGCACCACAAAGATGAGGATGGCAAAGATGGCCAGCTTCTCATAGCGCATCATCTTGTAAAGCGACGCATTTTGCTGGTAGCGGTCCAGGACACGGTACAGCACGCCCAAACGCTGTTCCAGGTCCTTCTTTACGGCCTTTTCGCTACCTGCCTCCGTCCAAATTTCCAGGGCCGACACTTCGGACTCATATTCCAGCAATTCCCGGAGCGTGCCGATGGGAACCACCAGCAGTTTGGCGTCCAGTTCCGCGCTGACGGACAGTACGCCCGACAGACCCAGTTTGACGCTGCGTAGCGCGGCTGCGGGATTGGCCAGCGAAACGGCCTCCGTGCGGGACGGGTAGTGGAGCTCCAGGGGAGAAAGGAAACGGGGATTCAGGTCCATGCGGGCGGCAAGGCCGGCGCCGGCTACTGCCATGGCGCGGGAGCCGCGGTGCAGTTGCCAGGTCCCGTCTATCAGATGCTTTTGCAGGGGCGATTCTTCTTCGCCGCATTCGTCAAGGCCTTTCACCAGGACCAGGCTCTGTTTCCCGTCGCAGGAGAGGAACGCCTGATCCTCCAGCACGCTGGAAAGCCGGACGATGGCAGGTTCCTCCACCAGCCACGCCAGGCTGTCCGGCCGGAACACCTTGCCGGTGGCGGGTTTAATCACCAGGTCCGGGTGGGCGTCCGTGAGAGAACTATTGACCAATGACTCAAATCCGTTGAACACGGAGAGAATGATAATCAGCGCTGCCGTCCCAATGGCCATGCCCGCAGCGCCGATGCCCGAAATCATGTTGATGACATGGTACGATTTTCGGGCAAACAGGTAGCGGAAGGCTATTTTGAATGGCAATTTTGTCATACCGAGGCCGAAGGCCGAGCGTATCTCATTTTTTCAGTAATTCCTCGATATGCTCCGCATAATCCAGGGTGGTGTCCAGCAGGAAAATCAGTTCCGGTACAATACGGAACTGTTTGGCCACTACATGGCCCAGTTCTCCGCGGAGGACTTTGTTGTTCTCCTGGAACCACTCCATCACGGCGGCCTGTTTTTCCGAGGGGAAGATGCTCACAAACACCTTGGCCACGGACAGGTCCGGACTTACGCGGACTTCGCTGACGGTCACCAGGGAACCGCCGAACGTGGCCATGCCCTTGGCCCGGATTATCTCCGCCAGGTCTTTCTGTATTTCACGGGCAACCTTGAGCTGCCTTGTACTTGCTAGTTTCTCCATACTATGCTTTTTGAGATTCACTCGCTTCGCTCGGAATGACAGGGATTATTGTCATACCGAGGCCGAAGGCCGAGTGTATCTCATTTTACATTAATGATGAAATAGTTCTTCTTGCCTTTCTGGGCCAGGATATAGTGACCGTTCACAATGTCCGCCTCAGTGACATCGGCATTGATATCCGTCACTTTGTCCTTGTTGATGGCGATACCATTGCCCTGCACCATCTTGCGGGCCTCGCCCTTGGAGGGGAGGATGGTGGTCTTGACGGCCAGGAGGTCCAGGATGTTGCACGGAAGGTCTGCCTTCTGGATGTCAAAGGAAGGTACGTCGCCGAAGACGGCCAGGAAGGTTTTCTCGTCCAGTTTGCGGAGGGCCTCCGAATTGCCGCTGAACAGCATTTGGGAGGCGGCTACGGCGTTGTCGTAGGCTTCCTGTCCGTGGCACATGATGGTGACTTCCTTGGCCAGGACCTTCTGCAGCCTGCGTTGGCCGGGATCTTCACGGTGCTCGGCAATGAGGCTCTCGATGGTCTGGCGGTCCAGCAGGGTGAAAATCTTGATGTAGCGCTCGGCGTCGTCATCGGCCACGTTGAGCCAGAACTGGTAGAACTCGTA
>DFFY01000063.1:21304-29043 GCA_002371115.1 Bacteroidales bacterium UBA3764 | reverse complement strand
GAGAAGGCCCGGGTATCATGACATTTTCCCAGTTCCTCCAGCATGCTGGCGTTGAACTGGGAAATGCCGCCCCTGAGGGGGTAAAAACTGGACAGGAGGGCTATCCGCACTACTTCTTGGCGCTGTCTTTGGTTTTAATGTAAGCGGCGTTGAGCCCGGCGAGCAGGTCTTCCGTGATGTCAAGGGAAGGGTCTCCGGTGACCACGGGGGTGGGAAGGATGCCGCCGGCGGTGGTGAGGATGAGGGCGTACTGATGCGTGGCGTTGTATTCCGCAACGTATTCAGCGATGGCGTTGGCAATCTGGTTCATCATCACCTGCTGCTCCTCCGCCATCTCCTGCTGCTTGCGCACCGCATACTGCTGGTACTCCTGCTGTTGCTGCTGAAGTTTCTGGTACTGTACCTGGGCCACGGACGTGGTGAGGAGGCCTTTGTCCACCTTGTTCTGGAACTCGGTGGCGTCTTTTTCCAGCTTTTTGCCGCGGCGGTCAATCTCCGCCTGGATGCCGGAAGTCTTGGTCTCGAACACGGAGTTGAGGTCGTTGGCCATGTCATAGCCTTCCATGACCTTGTCCATGTTGAAGTACACGATGCTGCCGGCGACGGCCACACTGTCTTTGGCTGCGGAGGCTGCCGGAGCAGCTGCCTGATTCTGGTTGCAGGAAGAGGCGAGCGCTACGAGGGCGGCTGCACCCAAAACGATGAGAGTCTTTTTCATATAGTTGTTTTTATAAATAATTCAAAGGTTTAGTCCACAAAGTTAATTATTTTTTGCAGATTTCCCCAAGATACGCCTGAATTGTTTTCTCCAGACCCATGTAAAGGGCGTCGCAGATGAGCGCATGCCCGATGGAAACTTCGTCGGTCCAGGGTATGTTGTGGATGAACCAGGCCAGGTTTTCCAGGGAAAGGTCGTGTCCGGCGTTCAGGCCCAGACCGCAGTCGCGGGCCGCCTCGGCCGTTTCCAAATAGCGGGCGACGGCCTGTCCGCGGTCCTGCGCATATTCTGCGGCATAGCCGGCCGTGTATAATTCCACCCGGTTGGCACCACAGGCCGCGGCTCCTTCCGCCATGAGGGGATTGGGGTCGATGAAGATGGACGTGCGGATGCCCTTGCCCCGGAACGTTTTGCACAGGTCCGTGAGCAGGCTCCGGTATTGGACGGTGTCCCAGCCGGCGTTGGACGTAAGGGCGTCGTGACCGTCCGGCACCAGCGTCACCTGGTCCGGGACCACTTCCAGCACCAGGTCCACAAAACTATCTACGGTGGGGTTCCCTTCTATGTTGAACTCCGTTGTGATGAGCGGACGGATGGTGCGGACGTCGCTGTAGCGGATGTGGCGCTCGTCCGGGCGGGGATGTACCGTAATGCCCTGCGCGCCGAACCGCTCGCAGTCTTGCGCGGCGCGGGTGACGTCCGGCATGTTGCCGCCCCGGGCGTTGCGGAGGGTGGCGATTTTATTGATGTTGACGCTGAGTCTGGTCATGGCTGATTGTTTTATATTGTACAAAAGTAAGGAAAATTCTCAGAAATGTGTTAATTTTGGCATTTGATTTTATTTGCAGACATGAAAATAGGCTATTTCATTCTTAACGAAAACCTTCGCGGCGACGCCCGGATGCAGGCCCTGCTGTCAGAGCTGGAGTCGGCCACGTTCGAGATATACGAAATCCGTACCAAGTCGGACGTCCGTCCGGAAACGGACCTGGTGCTTTCCATGGGCGGCGACGGCACGTTCCTTTCCGCCGCGCATGTGGTGGCGGATATCGGCCTGCCCATCCTGGGCGTGAACTTCGGCCGCATCGGCTTCTTGTGCGAAAACCGGCCGGAGGCTGTGCGCAAGGCCCTTTTGGAAGGGGATTTCCGTATCGAGTACCGTACGGTGCTCAACGCTACGCTCAAGGGGCCGGAGGCGCGCCGCACCATTGGCATGCTGCCTTACTCGGTGAATGAAGTGTCGCTCCACCGCACCGGATCTTCGGTGCTGGGCATCCATGTGTGCGTGGACGGCGAGCCGCTGCCCACCTATTGGGCCGACGGCCTCATCGTGGCCACCTCGTCCGGATCCACCGCTTATTCGCTGAGCGTAGGCGGCCCCATCTGTATGCCTGATACCAAGGTGCTTATCATTGCGCCTATCGCCCCGCATAACCTGAACGTACGGCCCATCGTGGTGCCCGAAACGGCCAAAATCGACATTTCCTTCGAGTCCAGGGACGGAAATGCCACCATGTCCACGGACAACCGGGTGGTGGAAATCCAGCCGGATTGGACCATCCATGTGGAGATGGCACAATTTTCGCTTAAACGCATCCGGCTCGCCGAGTCCGGCTTCGTGAAGGCCCTTACTTCACGGCTGTTCTGGGGCGAGGACATGAGAAATGTGTAATACCATGGAAACTATCCCGCAGCACGTCTCCATTATCATGGACGGCAATGGCCGATGGGCCAAAGCACGTGGAAAAGAGAGAATATACGGCCATTACGAGGGCGTTGAAAGCGTCCGTGCCTGCCTGGAGGCGGCCGTGGAGGCAGGGGTGAAGTACCTTTCGCTCTACGCCTTCTCGGAGGAAAACTGGAACCGCCCGGAACAGGAGGTCTTGGGCCTGATGGAACTCATGATGAAGGCCATGAAGAAGGAACTGGTCACCTTTATGGACAACCATATCCGTTTTGTGGTTCTGGGCAACCGTGCGCGGCTGAGCGACTCCCTGAACGCCACCATCGACGAAATGATGGCCCAAACGGCGTCCAACAGCACCGCTACGCTCATCCTTTTCCTGAGCTACAGCGGGCAGTGGGATATCATGCAGGCCATGAAGAAGGCTGCCGCCAACCTGTCTGCAGCGGATTTCCAGGCACTGACGCCTGCCGATTTCGCCCCGTATCTGGTAACGGCCGGCATCCCGGACCCGGACCTGCTCATCCGTACTTCCGGAGAACTCCGCATTTCCAATTACCTGCTTTGGCAGTGTGCCTATACGGAGTTCTATTTCTCGGATGTCCTGTGGCCGGATTTCCGGAAGCCGCAGTTCCGCGAGGCGCTACAAGCCTATGCGCAACGGGACCGCCGGTATGGAAAAGTGAAATAAAATGTATATCTTTGCAAGATAAGTTTCATATTCGAATGCGTTTGAAGAAGATACTTTGCACTGCCATGTTGCTGCTCGCGGGGCTCCTCGCGGGTGCGCAGGAGGTAGGCAGCGGCATCGAGGTCGATTATAATCATCCCAGGAAGTATGTCGTGGGCGGCGTTGGCGTGGAAGGCAACCGTTACTTTAACGAGCACCAGATTCTGCAGCTCGCCGGCCTGCACAAGGGCCAGGAAGTCACGGTCCCCGGAGAAGACGTCACCGGAATCGTAAAGCGCCTGGTGGCCCAGCGCTATTTTGAGGATGTGGCCGTAGTGGTGGACTCGCTGAACGTCACGGCGGACACCGCCTGGTTCAAAATCTGCATCCGTGAGCGGCCGCGTGTCTCCCGCTGGACTTTCAGCGGTGTAAGAAGCAGCGAGAAAAAAGACCTGCAGGAGCGCCTGAACCTCCGTCCCGGCCGCGAGTACTCGGATTACGTGAAAAATACCTCGGTGGACATCATCAAGCGTTATTACAAGGAGAAAGGTTACCTGAAGGCCGATGTCGATGTGCAGATGGTCCGGGATACCATGATCCGCAGCGCCGTCCGGGTGAATTTCGCCGTGGACAAGGGACGGAAAATCCGTATCAAGAAAATCAATTTCACCGGCAACAAGTCTATCAAGCCCATCAAGCTGGCCAAGAACATGAAGGACACCCATGCGGACACCTGGTACAACTTCTTCAAGTCCAAGAAGTTCAAGGAGAAGGAGTATCAGACGGACCGCAAAACCGTGCTCAACGCCTTCAACGAGGCCGGTTTCCGCGACGCGCGGCTCATCCGGGACTCCGTGTACTACCTGCCGGACGGCAAGCACCTGAACATAGACATGGACTTTGAGGAAGGCCGCAAGTATTACTTCCGCAACATTACCTGGACGGGCAATTCCGTTTATCCGTCGGAGGTGCTGAACAACATCCTGCAGGTGAAAAAAGGCGATGTCTATGACCTGGTCACCATGGAAAAGCGCCTGCACGGCGGCGGCAAGGAGAGCGAGTACGACGTGTCCAAGCTGTACCGGGACAACGGTTATCTGTTCTTCAACGTGACGCCGGTGGAAGTGAATATCCAGAACGACTCCGTAGATGTGGAAATGCGTATTTCCGAAGGCAAGCCGGCCATTCTCAACGAGATTGTCATCAACGGCAACGACCTCACCAACGAACGGGTGGTACGCCGTCAGCTCATGACTCGCCCGGGTTACCTGTTCAGCCAGTCGGACTTTGAACGTTCCATCCGTGAAATCGCTTCCATGGGGCAGTTCGACCCGGAAGCCATCATGGGGCCGGGCGGCTATTCCATCGTCCCCAATCAGGTGAACAATACCGTGGACATTATTTATAATTTGAAGGAGAAACCCTCTTCACAGCTGGAGCTTTCCGGCGGTTGGGGCGGCAACACCTTCGTGCTCACGGCCGGCGTAAGCTTCAACAACTTCTCCACGCGGCGCATCCTGGAGAAAGGTGCCTGGCGTCCGGTTCCGCTGGGAGACGCCCAGAACCTGTCTTTCCGTTTCCAGACCAACGGACGTTACTACACCACGCTCAGCGCCAGCTTTACGGAGCCCTGGCTCTTTGGCAAGAAGCCCACTTCGCTCAGCCTTTCCGGGTACTATTCCCGCATGACGGACAGTTACCTTGCCATCGGCATCCTGTCCACGGACAAAATGTTCGAGGTGTTCGGTTTCAATGCCGGACTGGGTACGCGCCTCAAGTGGCCGGACAACTACTTTGTCCTGTATAACAACCTGAGCTGGCAGACGTACAAACTGACCAACTGGACCAACAGCTACTTTGCGTTCAACGACGGTATCTCCCACAACCTGAGCTATACCATCTCCCTTACGCGTAACTCCACGGACCAGCAAATCTACCCGCGAACCGGTTCTGAGTTCAGCCTGTCGCTTCAGTTGACGCCTCCTTATTCCCTGTTCCGGAAATATACCTATAAGGACGGGCAGAAGGTAGCGGTGAACAGCTGGAAAGATGTCAATTATGACGATTGGACGGCCGCCCAGCGCTACAAGTGGATTGAGTACCACAAGTGGAAGTTTAACGGCACCGTATATGCCAAGCTGGTGGGAGACCTGGTGCTCATGACCCGTGCGCAGTTCGGCTACCTGGGATACTACAACCGCAGCTGGGGCTATTCCCCGTTCGAGAACTTCCAGGTGGGTGGTGACGGCATGTCCGGTTACATGACTTACGGTGCGGAAATCATCTCCCTGCGTGGTTATGAGGACTATTCCCTGACGCCCCGCAAACTTACGCCTTACAGCCAGAACGGACTGAGCTACGCCGGTAACGTATATGACAAATTCACCGTGGAGCTCCGTTATCCGGTAATCCTGCAGCCGCAGAGCACCATTTTTGCCCTGGTGTTCCTGGAAGGTGGTAACTGCTGGAGCGACATCCGCGAGTTCAACCCGTTCCAGATCAAGCGCAGCGCCGGTGTGGGCGTACGTGTGTTCCTCCCGATGATTGGCCTGCTGGGTGTGGACTGGGGTTACGGCTTCGACGACGCCACCAACGGCGGCAGCCAGTTCCACTTTGTACTGGGCCAGCAATTCTAATCCCTGTCATATAATCCCTGTCATACCGCCAGCAATTCTAATCCCTGTTATACCGAGCGAAGCGAGTGTATCTCACAAACAGAAAACAATTAATATTAAAGGATATGAAAAAACTTTTTGTCATCGCCCTTGCAGCCTTTGCAACCCTTTCCCTTTCCGCCCAGACCATGGGTAAAGTGAACTTCAATGAACTCGTGATGCTGATGCCGGAAATGGACACCGCTCGCGAGGCCATCAACGCTTCCCAGAAGGAGGCCGAAGAAACCTACTCCGCCATGGTGGAGGAGTATCAGGGCAAGATGAACCAGTATCAGCAGAAGCAGGCCAGCTGGACGGCGGCCATCCGCGAATCCAAGGAGCGTGAACTCATGGAAATCCAGAACCGCATCCAGGAATTCCAGCAGTCCATCTCCCAGGAACTCCAGCAGCAGCAGGCCCAGCTCACCGCTCCCATTCAGGAAAAGGCTTCCAAGGCCGTGAACGAGATTGCCAAGGCCAAGGGGCTCACCGTCCTGTTCGACGCATCCCAGGCCCTTTATTTTGACGATTCCAAGGTCATCGATATCACCGCAGACGCCCGCAAGGCCCTGAATATTCCGGCCGACCGCACCATGGAAAGCCTCCAGGCAGAGCTCCAGGCCCAGGCGCAGGCTGCCCAGGCTGCTCCCGCCAAGTAAAGGAAATCTTTCCGGAAATTTATTGGGAATTCGTTTTTAATTCTTTACATTTGTAACGGAATTGAAGCGAATTCCTTTTTGTTTATAACCCTAAACACTAAAACACCGTTTTTGTAATGAAAACAACTGACATCATGGCACGCCTTCAGGCCAAGTATCCCTTGGAGAAGGAGTATCTGCAGGCCGTGCAGGAAGTACTGGAATCCATTGAAGAGGTATATAACCAGCATCCTGAGTTTGAGAAAGCCAAGATTGTAGAGCGTCTGGTGGAACCGGACCGCATTTTCACTTTCCGCGTCACCTGGATCGACGACCGCGGCGAGGTCCAGACCAACACCGGCTACCGCATCCAGTTCAACAGTGCCATCGGCCCTTATAAGGGAGGTCTCCGTTTCCACAAGGCCGTAACGCCTTCCATGCTCAAGTTCCTGGGCTTTGAACAGACCTTCAAGAATGCCCTTACCACCCTCCCGATGGGGGGCGCCAAGGGCGGTTCGGATTTTGACCCGGTAGGGAAGTCCAACGACGAAATCATGCGTTTCTGCCAGGCGTTCATGCTGGAACTGTGGAACTGCATCGGCCCGGACCAGGATATTCCTGCCGGAGACGTAGGCGTGGGCGGCCGTGAAATCGGCTATCTCTATGGCATGTACAAGAAGCTGGCCCGCCAGTACAATACCGGCGTGCTCACCGGCAAGGGCGGCACCTGGGGCGGCAGTATCCTTCGTCCGGAAGCTACCGGTTTCGGCGCCCTGTACTTCACCCAGCACCTGCTGCAGAAAGCCGGCAAGGACATCAAGGGCAAGAAAGTGGCCCTCTCCGGCTTTGGCAACGTAGCTTGGGGCGCGGCTACCAAGGCCCGTGAACTGGGCGCCAAGGTGGTGGCCATCAGCGGCCCGGACGGCGTGTGCGAGATTCCGGACGGCATTACCCCGGAAATGATTGACTACATGCTGGTTATGCGTGCTTCCAACCGCAATAAAGTACAGGATATGGCGGACAAATTCCCCGCTCAGGCCAAGTTCACCGCCGGCAAGAAGAGCTGGAGCATCCCCGTGGATATCGCCCTGCCTTGCGCCTTCCAGAACGAGCTTTCTGAGGAAGACGCCAAGGAATTGAAGGCCAACGGCTGCTGGTGCTGCTGCGAGGTGTCCAACATGGGCTGCCAGCCCGGCGCCATTCACTTCTTCCAGCACAGCGGCATCCTGTTTGCGCCCGGCAAGGCCGTAAATGCGGGCGGCGTCGCCACTTCCGGCCTGGAAATGACCCAGAACGCGGAGCACATCTCCTGGGACGCCCAGGAGGTGGACGACAAACTCCACTTCATCATGAAGAGCATCCACGAGCAGTGCGT
>DFFY01000063.1:0-21199 GCA_002371115.1 Bacteroidales bacterium UBA3764 | reverse complement strand
CCAACATCGCCGGCTTCATGAAGGTGGCCACCGCCATGCTGGAGCAGGGAACGATTTAGCCGCGCTACATCGTTCATGAAAGGGGTGGCTGGGCCACCCCTTTTCGATTTATCGAGGGGGAAATAATTGCCTTTTCATTTTAAAATGAGTATATTTGCAGGCTAAACTATATTAACCATTTTACATGAAAAAACTGGTAATCGCGCTTTGTGCAGCATCGCTCATCCTGGCGTCCTGTGAGCAGACTTCCACCAAAGGAGGGCAGTTGTTGCAGAACTATGCGCTGGTAACGATTCCTGCTCCGGACCTTTCAGGAATCACGGATAACGGAAAAGAGGTTCTGAACCTGTACCGCTTTGCTGCGGATCAGGCCGATGCCATCTATTGGGAGCAGAGCTACGGCCCCAAGTCCGCGTTTGACGATTTGCAGGATCCTGCGGAGAAAGCCTTCGTGGAGCTGAACTACGGTCCGTGGAACCGTATCGACAATGAACCTTTCCTGGAAGGATATGGCCCCAGGCCGGCCGGCGCCCGTTTTTACCCGGAAGACATGACGGATGCGGAGTTCGAGGCCCTGGCAGACCCTGCCAAGTACAGCCCCTACACGCTCATTCAGCGTGCCAACGACGGCTCTTTGAAAGTGGTGTGGTATCACGATGCCTATCAGGCCCCGCTCAAGAAGACGGCCGATATCCTTCGCGCCGCGGCGGACATCACCATCAAGGAGAGTGTGCGTAATTATCTGCTCAAGAAGGCGGACGCCCTTCTCTCGGACGACTATTATGAGAGCGACAAGGCATGGCTGGAAATGACCGACAGCAAGATGGACCTGGTGATCGGCCCCAATGAAACCATTGACGACCAGCGGTATGGCCTCAAGGCTTCTTATGGCGCGTATGTGCTCCTGAAGAACCTGGATCGTACGGAAGGTCTCCGGTCCCTGACGGCCCGTCTGCCGGAGCTGCAGGCCTCCCTGCCGGGCGACGCCATCTACCGTTCTTTCGTACCGGGCGGAGAATCCAACATTTTCTCCTGCGACGTCATTTATTACGGCGGTTACACCAATGCCGGTTATAAGGTCATTGCCATCAACTTCCCGTACGACACCCGTGTGCAGGAAGAGTTCGGTACCCGTACCATCCTGTTCGACAATATTATCCGAGAAAAATTCAACCGCACCGTGTTCCCGGCCGGCATGTTGCTGTTCGAGGGAGCCGACTGCGCCCACCTGGACGCCAATGCCTTCTATTGGAACATTGTGTTCCGTGAGGTGGCCAAGGGGCTGGGCGTGAAGGAGACCATCACCGGAAAAGGCACGGTCACGGAAGCGCTGGGCAATGAGGCCCTAACCCTGGAAAAGGCCAAATCCAACGTGCTGGGCGCCTACCTTTGCGCGCAGGAAGTGGAAAACCACCGTGTGGATGCCCTTATCATGAAGCCGGACGTGCTTGCCACCTTCGTGGCCAATATCATCCGTTCCACGCGCTTTGGTTTTGGCGATGCCACCGGCCGCGCCAACCTCATCATCTACAATTACCTTTCGGAGCAGGGGGCCATCACCCGCAAGGCTTCCGGTAAATACGGGATTGACTATGCCAAGACTGAGCAGGCCATTGCCGACTTAGGCGCCCACATCCTGAAACTCCAGGCCATGGGCGACCGTGAAGCCGCCGCCGAGTTCGTGAACAAATACGCCGTGGTGGCCTCTGCCATCAAGGCGGACATCGTGAACCTGGAGCTGGAACACATCCCTGTCGATATTCGTTTCACCTACGAAAAATAAAAGTATCAATATATTATGAAGTTCAATGCTAAATATATGGTATTCCTGCCGCTGGTGCTGGTCATTACCATATTCTTGTGGGCTGTTCCCGTGTCGTTCTTCGGCATCGAGGCCCTGACGGTTGTACAGCAGCGCGTAATTGCCCTGTTTGTCTTTGCTGCCCTCATGTGGATTTTTGAAATTATCCCCAACTGGTCCACTTCGCTGCTGGTGATTGTGATTGCCCTGCTTACGATATCCAATAAGGGTATCGGCATTTTCTGTGACCCGCAGTATGGCACGCTGGTACCTTACGGCCGTATCATGGCTTCCATGGCAGACCCTGTGGTGATGCTGTTCCTGGGCGGTTTCGTGCTGGCCATCATGGCAGAGAAATACGGCCTGGACGTCACCCTGGCCCGCGCCTTGCTGAAGGTTTTCGGCACTAAGCCGGAGATTGTGCTGCTGGGCTTCCTTATCATGATTTCCGTGTTTTCCATGTTCATGTCCAACACCGCCACCGCCGCCATGATGCTGGCCCTGCTCACCCCGGTGCTTTCCAAGCTTCCCGCGGACGACAAGGGTAAAATCGGCCTGGCGCTGAGCATCCCGGTGGCCGCCAACCTGGGCGGTATCGGCACGCCTATCGGCACGCCGCCCAACGCTACGGCCAAAGGCGCCCTGGAGCAGGCCGGCATTGACGTGAGTTTTGGCGAATGGTGCGTACACATGATTCCCTATGTGGTTATCATGATTCTTATCGCCTGGGTGCTTTTGCGCTTCATGTTCCCGTTCAAGACCAAGAAACTGGTGCTGGAAATTCCCGAGAGCAATCAGAAGAAGGACTGGAAACTGTATGTGGTTTGGATAACCTTCATTGGAACCATCCTGCTGTGGGCAACCGAACAGATTACCCATATCAACTCCAACATTGTGGCCCTTATTCCGCTGGGCGTGTTCACGGCGACGGGCCTGTTCGGCAAGGAAGAAATCAAAGAGATTAACTGGAACGTGCTGTGGCTGGTGGCGGGAGGTTTCTGCCTGGGCTACTGCCTGCAGGACACCGGTCTTGCCAAGGTGCTCATCCAGGCCATTCCGTTCGGCAGCATGAGCGTGGTGCTGGTGCTGGTGGTGGCCGGTCTGGTGTGCTACCTGCTGTCCAACTTCATTTCCAACTCCGCAACGGCCGCCCTGCTCATCCCTATCCTCATTGTGGTTGCCAACGGCATGGCAGACCCTGAGGCGGCCAACAACGCCGAGTTCCTGGCCCTGGGTGGCACTTCCGCCATGATTATCTTCATTGCCGTGTGCGCCTCCATCGCCATGCTCTTCCCCATTTCCACGCCGCCGAATGCCATTGCCTCCGCTACCGGCATGGTGGAGACCAAGGACATGACCAAGGTAGGTCTGGTGATTGGCCTCATCGGCTTTGCTCTGGGTTACTTCTGGCTCACCAAACTTTTCCCGTTTGCATAACAGACACCCGGTCAAGCCGGGTGTGACGTCATGCCCGACCTGATCGGGCATCCCATAGAGAACTTATGAAAAAATTATTTATCATTACAATGGCAGCGCTGCTCACCGGCAGCGCCGCTTTTGCGCAGGAAGAGGCTCCCGTGGAGAAGCCTGCGCACTTTAAGCTGTACGGTTTCATCCGTAACTATATGGTGGCCGACAGCCGTGCCGTAAAAGCCGGCACCGAGGACTTGTACTTTTACATGCCCATGGACAAGGACATGACTGGCGGCTTCGACGCCAACGGCGGCTTCAACTGGCGCTTTGTCTCCCTGACCACCCGCCTGGGCCTGGATGTATCCGGCTACAAGTGGGGAAGCATGGGCGTTTCCGGTAAAGTGGAAGCGGACTTCTATTGCCTCAGTGGCACCACGCCCATCCTGCGCCTGCGTCAGGCCTTCATGAAGCTGGGCTGGGACAACAGCCGCTGGGCGCTCACCCTGGGCCAGGCCTGGCATCCCATGGCGGCGGACATGCCCCACATGAACAACCTGGAAACCGGCGCTCCGTTCAATCCCTTCAACCGCAGCCCGCAGGTGAGGGCCGACCTCGCCCTGGGCGGGGGCTTCAGCCTTACCGCCAGCCTCATGTATCTGAACCACTATCTGCCCACCGGTCCCGCCGGCAAGAGCAAAGACTACTACAAATACGGCCTGCCGGAGTTTTACTTCGGCGCCAGTTTCCAGAACAAGCATGTACTGGCCCGCCTGGGCCTGGACATGGTGAACCTGCGTCCTTACCGTACGCTTACGGACTGGCGCGTACAGGACGGTCCGGCCCCGGTTATCGAGGTGAAGAGCCTTCTGTCCACCGTTTCTCCGTTTGCCTTCTTCCAATACACCAACGGCAAGTTCCAGCTGCGCGCCAAGACCATCCTGGCCCAGGGCGGTGAGCACATGAACCTGCTGTCCGGCTACGGCGTCCACAGCTTCAACGACAACGGAACCATCTCATATACCCCCATGCAGGACTGGTCTTCCTTCGTGAGCTTCTCCTACGGAAAGAAGATTCAGGTAATGGGTATGCTGGGCTACATGAAGCAGCTGGGTACCACCCAGGATCTGGTGGACAACCAGGTATGGCTGAATACCGCTGCCGACACCCGCATCCAGCAGGCCATCCGTGCCACGCCCACCATTGCCTGGAATCTGGGCAAGTTTACGGTGTCCATCGAGTACAACATCACCGCCGCCCAGTTCGGCAACACCAAGGTGGCCGGTTTTGCCGCCGACGCCGTCCGCAACGCCCGCGGCATGTTCGCCCCCGCCGATATGCACTGGATTGTGGACCATCGGCTCATCTGCATGACCAAGTTCAATTTCTAATTTTTTAGGAATGCGTTTTTTAGGGACAGGATGATTGCCTGTCCTTTTTTTTTATTATATTTGTACAATGACATTTAAAACTAACCGATATGGGCGCATTTCATGCATATGACATTCGCGGAATCTGGGGGAAAGACTGGAACCTGGAAGACGCATATAAGGTGGGATACTTCATCCCCGAACTTCTGAAAACCGACAAAGTGCTGGTGGGCCGTGACTGCCGCCTCTCCGGAAGCGACATCCACGACGCCCTCGTCAAGGGCATCACGGATGCCGGCGCAGACGTGGACGACATTGGCTACAGTTCCACGCCGCTGGTGTACTTCGGTACCGCCAACTACGGCTACAAGGCATCGGTCCAAATCACCGCTTCCCACAATCCGCCGGAGTACAACGGCATGAAGGTGAGCCGCGAGAACGCCCTTCCCGTAGGCCTGGACACCGGCCTGGGCCAAATCAAGCAGTGGATTGACGAAGGCCGTCCCACGCCGCCTGCTGCCAAGAAGGGCAGCGTAAAGGAAATCGACATCAAACCGGACTATATCCAGTTCCTCAAAAAGTTCAAGGGGGACTATTCCAACCTGAAGATTGCCTTTGACCTGTCCAACGGCATGGCCACGCTCTTCGCCAAGGAAATTTACAAAGGAGAGGACGCTTCCTATCTCTTTGACCAGATGGACGGCCGTTTCCCCAACCACGAGCCCAACCCGCTGGTGGCCAAGAACGTGGAGCCGCTGAAGAAGCTGGTTGCGCAAATCAAGGCCGATGTAGGTGTCATCTACGACGGCGACGCAGACCGCGTGATGTTCGTGGACGACAAAGCCCGTTTTGTGGCTCCGGACCTGGTGATTGCCATGATGGCCCGTTATTTCTGCGACGAAAGGGGAGAAAAGAACCCGCGCGTACTGCAGGAAATCCGTTCCAGCAAGGCCGTGGCGGAGTATCTGGTAAAGAATTACAATGCGGACGTCCACACCTGGCGTGTAGGCCGTGCTTTCGCCGCTCCCAAACTGCGTGAGATTGACGGCCTGTGGGGCGGAGAGCTTGCCGGTCACTATTACTTCAAGGACTTTTTCTACAGCGACAGCGGCATGCTGGCAAGCATTATCGTCCTTCGTATCGTGAGCGCCCTCAAGAAGCAGGGTATCAAGCTCAGCGAGGAAATTGACCGTCTCACCAGGTATGAGAACTCCGGCGAAATCAACTACAAGGTGGAAGACAAGAAGGGTGCCATGGACGCCGTAAAGGCGTACTTCGAGGGCAGGGAAACGCCCACCAAGGTGATGGACTTCGACGGCTACCGCCTGGAATTCCCTGAGTGGTGGTTCAATATCCGTCCTTCCAATACGGAACCTTACCTCCGCTTCATCTGTGAGGCCACCTCGCAGGAACTCCTGAAAGAAAAAATTGCCCAGGCAGACGCCATCATTGTGGGCCAGTTCGGCGGTAAACGGTAACGGATGAAGAAATTTGTACTTTTTTTAGCGGCTGTGTGCGCCTTCCTGCCTGCCTTTGCGCAGGAGGAAGACCACACGGCCGACTCTTTGCGCCATGCCTTCGGCCGGCAGCAGGTCAGGCCCAACACCCAGCGCGGAACAGACTATGCGGACACGCTGGATACCGGTAATCCTTCCGTGAAGGTGGTGCTGTACAACAACGGCACTTATCGGTACGTAAAAGACCCTTCCGCCGTGGCCGATACTACTATCTTTACAGAATACTGGGACGTGCGCGCCGTGAATCCCTACAGGCAGTCGCCGGACCCCATTCCGGACCAGTTCTCCATCTGGGTGCTGGATTCCTTAGATACGTATTGCTGCCCCAACCAGACCACCATCCGCTCCAAGTTCGGCTATCGGCACGGACGCCGGCATCAAGGCGTGGACTTGCCCTATCCCACCGGAACGCCGGTCCCCGCTACCTTCTCCGGCAAGGTGCGCATATCCGACTATGTGGGGGGCTACGGCAATTTGGTGGTAATCCGGCACGCCAACGGCCTGGAAACCTTCTACGGCCATCTTTCCCAGCGCAAAGTGAACGCTGGAGACTGGGTGAGTGCGGGCGATATCATCGGCCTGGGCGGCTCTACGGGCCGTTCCACGGGACCGCATCTGCACTTTGAAACACGCTACCGGGGGGCGGCGTTTGACCCCTCCTGGCTCATCGACTTTGAAACCGGTACTTTAAGACACCGTTTGCTCAAGGTGCGCAGCTGGTATTTCAATCCCAACCAGCGCTATGTGCAGAATGTGGATGACGAGGACGAGATTTTCCGTACGGACGAGGAAGACCGTATTCTGGCGGAGCAAAAGGCCAAGGAAGAGGCTGCCGCCCGCGCCCGCGCTGAGGCTGCTGCGCAGAAGTATCACACCATCCGTAACGGCGACACCCTTTCCGGTATCGCCAAGAAGTATCATACCACGGTAAAACGGATTTGTGCCCTCAACCCCGGCCTCACGGAAAAAACCGTCCTTAGGCTGGGCCGGAGAATCCGCGTGCGTTAGCTATTTGAGCTTGGCGTTGTAGTGAGGATGAACTTTTCCTTTCTGTATGTTCTGCAGTTTGGAGGAGATCATCTTCTTGCGTATGGGGGCGGCGTGGTCTGTGAACAGATCTCCGTCCAGGTGTGACAGTTCATGCTGGATCATGCGGCAGGCAAAGTTGTCGAAGGTCTCCGTCACCTGCTCCAAATCCTCGTTGTAGTAGCGCACGGTCATCTTTTTGGCACGTACTACGTCGCAATATACGCCGGGAATGCTCAGACAGCCTTCCGAATAGGTGACTTTTTCCTCGCTCTCTTCCAGGATTTCCGGGTTGATGAGCGTGCGGCGGAAACCTTTCAGGTAATCGTAGGTTTCCGACACGACGTCGCCGTCAACGATGACCACGCGCAGGCTTACACCAATTTGGGGCGCGGCCAGGCCGCAGCCGTCTGCCACCACCAGGGTGTCTTTGAGGTCTTGCACCAGGGCGGCGATGCCCGCTTTGTCGTTCAGGTCTGCCGGAGCAGCCGTTTTGCGCAGGACTTCTGCGCCATACAGGTAGATGGGTTTTATCATTTTTTTCTTCTTGTCTTGTTCAGTGAGCGGCTGTCCGGAACGGCGGCAGGGTCCACCGCCAGGCTGCTTCCGTTTTCCCGGTCCAGGAAACTTTGCAGGATGATGGCGGCCGATATCTTGTCCACTTCCTTTTTGTCCCGCCGCTGCGAGGCTTTCATGCCGCCGTCTATCATGATGCGGTGGGCGAGGACCGAGGTGAAGCGCTCGTCTTCACGCGTGACGGGAATGTCCGGAAACGCTTTCTCCAGTTGTTTCAGGAAGGCATCCACATCCTTGAGCGCCTCCGAGGGCGAACCGTCCATGTTAACCGGATAACCCACTACAAAGCGAAGGATTCTCTCTTCAATGGCGTAATTTTTGAGATAATCTATTAACTTTGTAGAATCAACTGTATCCAGGGCAGAAGCAAAGATGCCAAGAGGGTCACTGACCGCCAGGCCGGTTCTCCTCCTTCCGTAATCTATGCCAAGTATTCTGTCCATATACAGCATGCAAATATACGAAAATTATGGATAAAGCAGAAAAGAAGGCCCGCAACTTGCGCCTCACCCTGTTGGACGCCGCGTCGCATGAGCGCTTGTGGAGTCTGCGTTTTTCCCGGACGCACATGATTGTCGCCGCCATCTCTTCCGTGGTGGCGGTACTGGTGGCCGTGTTCTGCCTCATTGCCTACACCCCTATCCGTACGTTCATCCCCGGTTACCCCAATGCGCAGTCGCGCAGGCAGGCCGTGCAGAACGCCCAGCGCATAGATTCCCTGCAAACCCGCATCCTGCAGTGGGAACTCTATACGGAGAACCTGCGCCGTGTGGTGTCGGGGGAGGAACCCATTCGCCTGGATACCCTTATGCTGGGGCGGGAAGGCTCCCGTTCCGTGTCAGATGCCCGCTATCTGGCCATCCGGGATTCCCTGCTCAGGGCCGATGTCGTTCAGGAAGAACAGTTTGGCCTTACGTCGGTCCGCCGGCAGCATCTCCCCATAGAGGCGTTGGCTTTTTACACGCCGGTGAAGGGCGTGGTTTCAACGGAGTTCAACCAAATCCTGCACCCTTGGGTGGATATTACGGCGCCGGTAGGCAGCACGGTGATGGCCGTCCTGGATGGCACGGTGGTGTACACGGACTGGGCGCAGGACAGCGGCTATACGCTGGTTTTGCAGCACGGGAACGACCTGCTTTCCATTTACAAGCACAATCAGAAACTGCTGCACAAGACGGGAGATGCCGTGAAGGCCGGTACGCCGGTGGCAATGTTGGCGTCCTCTTCTTCGCTGACCAAGGGAGACCACTTGCATTTTGAACTGTGGTACAAGGGAACGGCGGTGGATCCGGTGCGGTATATTAAGTTTTAAGGAAGGAGATACGCTCGCTTCGCTCGGTATGACAAGAGAGAGCTCGGTATGACAAGAGAAAGTTCGGTATGACAAGAGAAAGCTCGGTATGACAAGAGAAAGCTCGGTATGACAGGAGAAAGAAAAAGTATTGCTATATTGGGCTCCACGGGGTCCATTGGTACACAGACGCTGGACGTGGTGCGGCAGCATCCGTCCCGTTTTTCGGTGTATATGATATCGGCCAATAACAATGCGGAGCTGCTGGTGCAACAGGCCCTGCAGTTCCACGTGCCGCATGTGGTGATTTGCAATCCGGACAAGTATGCGCAGGTAAAGGCCGCGCTGCCCGGCGTGCAGGTGCATTTGGGAATAGACGCCGCCTGCGAACTGGTGCAGTCCCCTCAGGTGGATGTGGTGGTGGCGGCCATGGTCGGGTTCAGCGGGCTCAAACCGACGCTTGCTGCCGTCCGGGCCGGCAAAGCCCTGGCACTGGCCAACAAGGAAACCCTGGTGGCGGCCGGTTCGCTGGTGATGGGGGAGGCCGCCCGTTGCGGAGCGCCCGTTTATCCGGTGGACTCGGAACATTCGGCCATTTTCCAATGCCTGCTGGGTGCCCAGGGGAATCCCGTGCACCTGCTTCACCTGACGGCTTCCGGCGGCCCGTTCCGTACCTGGCCCCGTGAGCAGATTGCCGCGGCCACCAAGGCGCAGGCCCTGAAGCATCCCAACTGGGACATGGGCGCCAAAATCACCATCGACTCGGCCACCATGATGAACAAGGGCTTCGAGGTCATCGAGGCCAAGTGGCTCTTCAATGTGCCGGCCAGCCAAATCCATGTGGTGGTGCACCCGGAGTCGGTGATTCATTCCATGGTGGAGTTTGCGGACGGCGCGGTCATCGCCCAGCTGGGTTGCCCGGACATGCGTCTGCCCATTGCCCTTGCCCTGGCTTATCCGGAACGGCTTCCGCTGGATGGTAAACGCTTGGATTTCAGTGCACTCAAGAACCTGACTTTCTTTGAGCCGGACCGTGAGAAATTCCCCTGCCTGCAACTGGCGTTCGACGCCATCGGGCTGGGCGGCAATGTCCCTTGCGCCATGAATGCGGCCAACGAGGCGGCGGTGGCGGCCTATTTGGAAGACCGGATAGGCTTTTATGATATTCCGGCCATTATTGCAAACGTAATGGCGGAAATTCCTTTTATCGGGGAACCTTCTTTGGAGGCGGTTTTCGCCACGCACGAGGAAGCCTTCCGCAAAGCCCAGGAACGCCTATGAGCCCGGTTTTGTTGAGAACCCTCCAGCTTATTCTGGCGCTGTCCACCCTCATTCTTATCCATGAGGTCGGTCATTTCCTGTGGGCGCGGCTGTTCCGCATAAGGGTGGACAAGTTTTTCCTTTTCTTCGATGTAGGAGGCGTGAAACTGTTTTCCACCCGTATGGCCTGGTTCCGGAAACTGGTTCCGGCGTCGGAGCGCTGGGAAACGGAATACGGCATTGGCTGGCTTCCGCTGGGCGGTTATTGCAAGATTGCCGGCATGATAGACGAGTCCATGGACACGGAAGCCCTCAAGCAGCCTCCGCAGCCCTGGGAGTTCCGTACCAAACCGGCCTGGCAACGGCTGCTGGTGATGAGTGGCGGCGTGGTCAATAATTTCCTCCTGGCCATTGCGCTGTTTATTGCCATCCTGGCCATCTGGGGCGACAATTACATGCCCAACAGCAGCCCGGTGTACGTAAACGGGCTGGGCGAGGAACTGGGCTTCCGCACCGGGGACCGCATCCTTCGCATGGACAATTATGTTCCGGACGATTTTCTCTCTTTGCAGGCCGACCTGGCCCGCCGGCAGGTGGAGAAAGTGACCGTCCTTCGTGATGGTGACACCTTGACCCTGTACATGGACCAGACGCTCATGGGGGCCGTGGTGAATACGCCCGGCGTATTTGATATCGCCCTTCCGTTCGTGGTGGACAGCATTATGTCCTCATCTCCCAACTATGCCGCAGACCTGCGGGTCGGTGACCGCATCGTGGGCTTGAACGGGGCCGATACGCCTTATCTGCAGGACGCACAGAAAGTGCTGCGGGCCCATGCAGGCGAGCGTATCCCGGCAGCGGTGCTCCGGGGAGAAGACACCCTGGCCATAGGCTTGCAGGTGGACAGCCTGGGCATGCTGGGAGTGTTCTTCCATAACCCCACCTTGCAGCACAGGACCTATTCCGTATGGGAGTCGGTACCGGCCGGCTGTGTCCTGGCATGGGATTCCGTCAGCGGCTATCTGCGGGACCTCCGTCTGGTGGCAACCCCTTCCACGGGTGCCTACAAGTCGGTGGGCAGTTTTGTCGCCATCGGCAAGGTGTTTCCTTCACAGTGGAACTGGCACCAGTTCCTGTATATCCTGGCCATGCTGTCCATCATGCTGGGCGTGATGAACCTCCTGCCCATACCGGGCCTGGACGGCGGACACATCGTGTTCTGCCTGTATGAGATATTGACGGGCCGCAAGCCCGGCGACCGTTTCCTGACCGTGGCACAGCTCATTGGCATGGCCCTTCTTCTGCTGCTTATGTTCCTTGCCTTCGGCAATGATATTTCCGGATTAATCCATTAATTGATATGAAACGCCATTTTAATCGAATCGTTGCGTGTACCATGTGCCTCTTGGCTTTGTTGTCGTGCAAAACGGGCAATAAAAAGGTCTTGCTCCCCAATGTCAGCGGAAAAGCCGGCGAAGTGCTGGTAGTGATTGAGCGGCAGGAGTGGGAAGGCAACCTGGGCGTGGCCATCCGCGAAGCGTTGGCCATGGATACGCCGTATCTGGCCCAGCGGGAGCCCCTTTTCGCCGTTTCCAACGTGCCGCCGGGCAGCTTTTCCAGCATGTTCAAAGTGCATCGCAACCTGCTGCTGGTGAATATCAACCCGCAGAATGCCAACAATGGCATTGTCTATAAGTACAATGTCTGGGCGCAGCCCCAGGCCGTGGTGCAGCTCGATGCGGCCGATGCGGAGCAGGCCCTGGAACTGTTCAGGGAGGCGGGCGTAACCACGGCGGAATTCTTTGAACAGTCGGAACGGGACCGTGTCATCGGCAATGCCAAACTGTATGAAGAGAGGGAGCTGCAGGCACCCATGGAGAAGGTGACGGGAGGCATTGTCCATTTTCCCTCGGGTTACCGCTGCCGCATGGTGACGGACGACTTCGTGTGGATGGCGGACGAGAAACAGTATGTTCAGCAGTACGTGATGGCCTATAAATATCCGGCGAGCGGGGACGATGTTTTCTCGCTGGAGAATATTATCCTCAAGCGCAATGAGGTGATGAAGGCCAATGTGCCGGGCATGTTCGAAGGCTCGTATATGACCACTTCCACTGCGCAGGAACCTACCACGCGTTCGTTGCGCTACCGCGGCCGCGCCTTCATGGAAACCCGCGGTTTCTGGGAGGTGCACGGAGACTTTATGGGCGGGCCCTTTGTCTCACATTCTTTCTACAGCCCGGACGGCAAGGATATCATCGTCCTGGAAGCGTTTGTCTTTGCTCCGCGCTACGACAAACGCCAGTACCTGCGCCAGGTGGAGTCGCTGTTGTACTCTTTTGAATGGAAAACGCAAGAATAATGTAAGACGGACGGAAGGACGTTGTTACGCTGGAAATCACGGTCAAGTGAAAAAAGTAAGGTTGGGGCTTAAAAAGATTCCAAATAATTTTGGAGGGTAAAAAAATTTTCTTACCTTTGCAGTCCCAAGTTTGGTGGGTTCGTATAACGGTTAGTACTCGGGATTTTCATTCCCGCAATAGGAGTTCGATTCTCCTACCCACTACCAAATATAAAAAAGTAAAATAATGGCAAACACAAAATCAGCCGCACGTGCCGCCCGTCAGAGCGAGCGTCACCGCCTGCATAACAAGTATTATGCAAAAACAACGAGGAACGCCATCCGCGACCTCCGCAACACGACAGACAAGGCAGCAGCCCAGGAGAGCGCTCCCAAGGTATATGCCATGATTGACAAGCTCGCCAAAATCGGGGTTATCCACAAGAATAAGGCGGCCAACCTCAAGAGCGGTCTTCAAGTTTACATTAACAAGCTCGCCTAAGAGCTTGTTTTTTATCAGGAGCGGGATGTAGCGCAGTTGGTAGCGCACTACGTTCGGGACGTAGGGGTCGCTCGTTCGAGTCGAGTCATCCCGACCAAAAAGAAGTCAGACGGAATGTCCGGCTTCTTTTTTTATCCCGAAATCGCTATCTTTGTGGGAAATAGCACTCTGCCATGAAAACTTGGACCCTTCTTCACATCGATGTGGATTACAGTCCCTCGGACCCGGGCTGCCGCCAGAATTTCTGTGACCGCACTTCATTCACCCTAAAGGAGCTAACGCCCGGCAGCCGTCTCATCTATAAGGATTCCGGCGGTCTGTTCGGCGCTGTTTCCGTTGTTGAGGCCAGCCGTCAAAAGGTGGTGCTGCGTTATGGGAATACGGACTTTTCCCTTTCCGAGGACCACCCCGGAGTGAGAATGGATGCGGGAGGACGCGACTACACCAACTTCTGGCTGTCTGTCTGGATGGACTGGCACATTTTTGCCGAGGATACGCCGTCTTTCTACCGGGAATGGCTGCCCAAGGATAAAGTTGCCCGGTTGAGCGAAAGTGACCGGGAGGCCCTGGCAGCGTCAAGCTCTCCGGCAGCCAAGTATTTACTGGGCCGATGGCATTATATCGTCATGCCCGGCGGCTTGGAGGGCGATGACCTGAAAATGGCGGAAAAGCTCCTGCGGGAAGCGGCTTCTGCCGGTGTGGCCGACGCCTATGAAATCCTTTCGCGTATGTACAGTTTCGGCAATACGCCGGACGATCGGATGGATAGGGAAGAAGGCGAGCGCCTGCGGCAGGAGGCCTTGTCCCGTGGCAGTGAACTGGCGCGGATGCGCTATGCCTATAACCGTATTGTGGGAGCACTCAATTGCCCCAAAGAGCCGGAGAAAGTAGTAGTGGAAGCGGAGGAATGCCTGCAGCAGAGCGGTGCATCCGAGCAATGGTATAGTGTGTTGGCCTTTGCCTATCAGGTCCTTGGACAGCTGGACAAGGCGGAAGCCATCTTCAAAAAGGGCATCGAAGCCGGCTGTGTCAATTGTTTCTTTGATCTTGCTTTCCTTTGTAATTCGCAGGGGCGTCGGGAAGAATATGTCAAGTGGATGGAGGCGGGCATCAAAGCAGGGGATGCTTCCTGTTATATCCTGGGCTACGATTTCCCGCAGGAAGAGTATGAAAAGCTGGATTCGCGGCGGCAATATTATCTGACCTCCCAGCTGAAGGACCGTCTTGTCGCAGGAGTAAATCTGGGAGAGGAGCGATGTGCTTATTTGCTGGGCAGCAATTACTTCTGTGGATTGCTTGGCTTCCCGACGGATATGAAGCAGGCAGGCGCCTGGCTCACGCGGGGCGCAGCCCTCGGCAGCAGCGCTGCCTGCGAGCTTGTGGCCGATATCCTTGAGGCGGACAATCCTTCAGATGAAGACCGCCTCGACGCCGCACGTTTCCGTCTGTATGCCCTTAGGAATGGAGACGACGGACAATTGGAGAAAGTCCAGGATGCATATTTCAACGGCCTGCTGGACTACTATGAAGAGGAAATCCAGCGGTATTGGCTGCCGGATCCGGACGAGGACGACGGCCGCTGGGACGCTTACGCTTAATTCCCGCAACTCCGGACATCCGCCCCCTGCTGGGTGACGATGCGGTTTTCCAGTTCCCAGCAGTCTCTGTCAAAGCTTTCCCGCTCATATGTGCCGGAGAGCATCCGCTCGATGAACAGGGCCCAACGGGCTTTGTAATAGGTGCTTGTAAGGCCGCTCCAGAGGCGGTTGGCATAGTCGTTCAGGCGCTCGGAGTCTCCCCATGTAGTAAGCAGGTGCCAGGCGTTGTGCCGGTAGTAAGCCTTTTCTTCCGGAGTGGCGGCCCAGCGCTCGGCGGCCTGCACCCATCGGTCCATCCGCATTTCCGGATGCGTGGCGCAGAGGGCATCGGCGCTGTCCAGAAGGGAAAGCATTTCCTGGCCGATGGCCTGCGCCTCTTCCTTGCGTCCGGCCCGGCAGGCGGCGGTGAAGCGGTCCCGCAGGACCGGGAAGCGGTTGCCCAGCACCTGCGAGCCTATCTGGGCCAGGTCGGCCCGCCGGATAACGCTGTTGCCGCCGTGGTCCAACAGCCGTTGGTAGGCCCTTTCCAGCACTTCCGGAGCGTAGGGCGTTTTGTGTGCTACACGCCAGCTGTGAAACCCCTCAGGGGTGGGACGGTCGCACATGAGAACGCCTTCCGAGGCGGCCCCCCGGAGGTAAATGCTGTCGGCCATCGCCTTCCAGAAGCCTTCCGGACTGTGGTGGCGTTTGTCCAGGCCGGAGAGCCATTCGTCGTCGGAAATGCCTGTGTTCCAAGCGCGGGAAAGGGTATATTCGTAGAACCATCGGTTGATTCCGAATCCTTCCAACGTGCAGCCGATGCCTGCCGCCCCACCTTGGCAGAGGGCTTCGGCGATGCGCTCGCTCTCCCTGCGGAAGGGGCCGGAGAGGCGGGTATTCCCGCCAAAATTCCCCAGGTAGCAGAAGATATAGGGCTGGCCATAGAAGGCTTCCGTGTTTTTCCATACCGGTGTATGTTCCGTGTAGTAATCCAGCAGCGTGACTTTCCCTTGTGGAACCGCCTGCAAGTAGGCTTTTATGTTTTCCGGCGTCCAGTGTTTGCGGTCGTAATGGAACAGCCAGCCCATTTGCAGCCACCGGGCTTCAGGATCCACGGCCGCCACGCTTCCGTATGCGTCACGGGCCATGCGCGCCAGCGTTTCCGGGTCCCAGGAGGGCGCGTCCACCTCGTTGAACAGGTCAAAACCATAGATATGGTCTGTGCCGAACAGGCGCTTCTGCTCTTCTAAAAAGTCCTTCTGAATGGGAGCATACAGACTGTCTGAGGGGCTCAGGAAATAGCAGCGGTTCTGCTCAGAAAAGCCGCCCCAGAGGGAAACGGGGGTGATGCGGGCCTGTGGATACTCCCGTGCAAGCGCTGCCGGGACATGCCCGGCAAAAGCCGGCAGGACGGGTTGCATGCCCAGTTGCCGTTCGCGGCGGACAATTTGCTGCTGCAGCTTTGCCTGGCCGTCAATCCAGCCTTGGGGCAAGGGACCGTCCACGCCGTCAATGTTGCACATGCGGTGCCAGGGCAGGTGGGCGGGGCCGGTGAAATAATGCCGATATTTTATCGTTGATACAGTATTTCTTTTTTCATGCAAATGTGTTATTTTTGTTCCCAATAACAATTTGTTTTGTAATATGAATGAGAAACTAAGCGCAAGGGTTGTGTTCCTGGCCGTGGTCGCAGCTATAGGCGGTATCCTGTTCGGATACGACACGGCTGTCATTTCCGGCACCACGGAAGTGGTGAAAATGCAGTTCGGCCTCACGGTGGGAGGAGAAGGCTGGTATGTGGGGTGCGCCCTCATCGGCTCCATTCTGGGCGTGCTGGTCGCCGGCATGCTGTCGGACTTCCTGGGGAGGAAGAAGACCATGCTCATATCGGCCCTGTTGTTTTCCATATCGGCCATCGGCTGTGCCTTGTGCGCTGATTTTACCCAGCTGGTGCTGTTCCGCATCATCGGCGGCTTTGGAATCGGCATTGTCTCCATTGTTTCTCCGGTCTATATTTCCGAGGTCTCTCCCGCCCATGTCCGCGGAACCATGGTGAGCCTCTATCAGCTGTTCATCACCATTGGTTTCCTGCTGGCGTATTTGATGAACTTCCTTATCCTCAGGGGCGCGCAGACGGATGCCAACGGCACGGAACTGGCTGCGCGGATGTTCAACCAGGAATACTGGAGAGGCATGTTGGGCTGTGAGGCCATCCCGGACCTGCTGTTCCTGGTGCTCATTTTCTTCATCCCCGAAAGTCCGCGCTGGCTGGCGCTTCACGGACAGCGGGAAGACAAAAGTGCGGAGTGGAAGGCCCTCCGTGAGCCGGGTATCCTGAAGGCGGTCCTGATTGGCAGCGCCATTGCCATCCTGGGGCAGTTCATGGGCGTGAACGCCGCGCTCTATTATGGCCCCAAGATTTTTGCCGATGCCGGCTTCGAGGACCCGCTCTTCTCCACGGTGCTGGTGGGTGTCGTGAACATGCTCACCACCATCATCGCCCTTTCCATCATTGACAAGGTGGGGCGCAAGCAGCTGGTATGGTGGGGCGTTGGCGGCATGATTCTTTGCCTGCTCATGATAGGTGTCTATTTCCTGCCGTTCACCCACCTGCCCAATGCGTTCATGCTGGTCTTTTTCCTGCTTTACGTGTTCTGCACGGCCATTTCCATCAGCGCGGTGGTGTTTGTACTGCTGAGCGAGATGTATCCCACCCGGGTTAGGGGACTGGCCATGTCCATCGCCGGTTTCGCCCTTTGGATTGGCACGTATCTGATAGGACAGTTGACGCCGTGGATGCTGGAGACGCTCACGCCGTCCGGCACCTTCTTCCTCTTCGCCTTCATGTGCGTCCCGTATCTTTGGATTATGTACAGGCATGTTCCGGACACAACCGGGAAATCCCTGGAAGAAATTGAGAATTACTGGAAAGAAAAATAATGCTTTCACTCTCTTTTCATCATCCGCTGGACGGATACTATCAGGGCACCCGTTTTGACCGGGGAGGGATTGTCTCCTCCCTCCGGTTCAACGGGCAGGAACTGTGTGCCGAGTGGTTCGAACAGTATAACCCATGCATGCACGATGCCGTCTGCGGGCCCGCGGAGGATTTTTCTCCGTTGTTTCCCGCTTCCGGGCACATCCTCAAAATTGGCGTGGGCCTGCTGCAGGATAGCGATACCCCTTATGACCGCTTCCGCTTGTATCCCGTGTTGGATTCCGGCACGTGGGAGATGAAGCCGCTGGCGGCCGGCGCCGTTTTCACACATACCCTCAACGGCTTTTACCAATACAGGAAAACCGTGCAGGTTACAGGAGAAAATACGCTGGAAATCAGTCATTTCCTGGATGCGGAGCGCCCATTGGAAGGAGAAGTTTACAATCATAACTTCTTTACCATGGGGAAGCTGGCGGTAGGACCGTCCCGCCAGGTGGATTTCCCTTTTGCTCCGGCAGGCACCTGGCGCTCCGTGTACGATTCCGTCCGCTTTGCGGAGAACGGCGTGCGCTTTTCCCGCAGCCTTGCCAAAGGGGAAACCGTTTTTTCCGGCGATGTCCATGAGGCGGGGAAGGAGGGCATGCCCTATGACCTGTCTTTGCGGGAAGGGCCGCTTTCCATCCATATCCAGGGGGATGTTCCCGTAACCCATGCGGTACTCTGGGCCAATCACCGCATTGCTTGCCTGGAGCCCTATAATGTCTTTTCCGCCATGCCCGGAAAGCCTTTTTCCTGGACCCTTCGCTACACGTTTACCAATAGCGCATAAGTATGAAAAAATTGCTTGTCCTTGTTTTGGCACTGCTGGCCGTTTCCCTGCAGGCGCAGGTGTACAACCGGGCGCCGCTTACTGAGAGTCCATACGCGGAATTGCCGCTGGGGGCCATCCGGCCCGCCGGCTGGTTGCAGGAACAGTTGCAACGGCAGGCAAGCGGCCTTACCGGCCATTTAGACGAGGTGTATCCCCAGGTGATGGGCCCGTCCAATGCCTGGCTGGGCGGCGACGGCGATGCCTGGGAGCGGGGCCCTTATTGGATTGACGGACTGCTTCCGCTGGCCTATATTCTTCAGGATAAGGCGCTTATCGACAAAGCAAACCATTGGGTGGAGGCCATGTTGGCTTCCCAGCAGGAAAACGGTTATCTGGGACCGGCGACGGACCATCCGTTTGTCTATGGCCTGCAGCGCGGCCAGACGCACGACTGGTGGCCCAAAATGGTGGCGCTCAAAATCCTGAAGCAGTATTATATGGCTACGGACGATGAACGGGTGCTCAGTTGCCTGCAGCGGTATTTTGCCTATCAGGCTGCGCAGCTGGAGCAAACCCCGCTGGACCATTGGACGGACTGGGGCCGATGGCGGGGGGCGGACAACCTGGAAGTAGTTTATTGGCTGTATAACATTACGGGAGATGCCGCGCTCCTTCAGTTGGGTGAGCAGCTCCATGCGCAGACCACCGACTGGACGGCACTCTTTTTAGACGGGGGTATTTTCTCCCGGCAGGGGAGCGTTCACTGCGTGAACCTGGGGCAGGGATTCAAGGCTCCGGCCGTGTGGTGGCAGTACTCACATGACTGCCGGGATTTGGAAGCCCTGGACAAGGCTGTGGAAACCATCCGGCACACGGTGGGGCTTCCTACCGGCCTTTGGGCGGGAGACGAGCAGCTGCACTTTGGTCAGCCCACGCGCGGAAGCGAACTGTGCACGGCGGTGGAGATGATGTTCTCCCTGGAGGAAATCCTCCGCATCACCGGCGATGTCCGTTGGGCGGACTACCTGGAACGGGTGGCGTTCAACGCCCTTCCCACGCAGGTGAATGACGACTATACCGGAAAACAGTATTACCAGCAGGTGAACCAGGTATCGGCCACAAAATCCTGGCGCCCCTTCTCTACGCCGCACGACGACACGGATGTGCTCTTTGGCACGCTGAACGGTTATCCCTGCTGCCTGTCCAACATGCACCAGGGCTGGCCCAAGTTCACCCAGAACCTGTGGTACGCAACGCCGGACGGCGGATTGGCTGCTTTGGTATATGCCCCTTGCGAGGTTACCGCTCAGGCCGGCGGCGTGTCGGTCCGGGTGGTGGAAGAAACCGCCTATCCGTTCCGGGAACAAGTGCGGTTTACGGTCGGTTTTCCGGACCGGGCCGTGGAACAGGCCGCTTTCCCGTTGCGTTTCCGGGTGCCTGCCTGGTGCGCTGCTGCCACGGTGACGGTAAATGGCGAACGGGTATCGGCACAGCCTGTAAATGGCGTTATCTGCCTGGAACGCACCTGGCGGCGGGGCGATGTGGTGGCCTTGCTTTTTCCCATGGAAGTGCAGACGGAAGAATGGTACGACCGTGCCTGGAGCGTGGTGCGCGGCCCGTTGGTATATGCCTTGCAAATGGAGGAAAACTGGTCCTGGAAAGCGTTTTCCAGCGCCGAACGCTATTACGGAGAAGGCGCCTGGGAGGTAACATCGGCCTCGCCTTGGAACTATTGCCTCATGCGCGATTCTTTCCGTGCCGATGCGTGTACGGTGGAGGAGCGGCCGCTGGCTGCCTATCCCTGGAATGCGGAAAATGCACCCCTGGTGCTGCGGGTCCCGGCCCGGACGCTGCCGCATTGGACGAATATCGACTCGGTGGCCTATTGGACGGAGGACGGGAATGACACGGGCGCCTCACTCATGCTTCCGCTCATTCCGTACGGCTGCACCGCGCTGCGCGTTGCGGCTTTCCCTACGCGGATAGTCCCGTGGGATTTGAAATACAAAAAGGAGATTAAAATCTGTGCGCACCGGGGCTTTTGGAAGTGCGAGGAGGCGGGGGATGCGCAGAATTCCATCGCTTCGCTGCGGCAGGCCCAGGAAAACGGCTTCTGGGGAAGTGAGTTCGACGTCCATCTCACGGCCGATGACGTTGTGGTGGTGAACCATGACCCTTCGCTGAACGGGATGTCCATCCGGAAACATACGTACCGTCAACTGCTGAAGGCGCAGCTCCCCAACGGAGAGCGCATTCCCACCTTGGGCGAATACCTGAAGCAGGGGGCGCAGTCCCCATGCATGCTGGTGCTGGAAATCAAGCCCCAGAAAACGGTGCATCGGACCCTTGCGCTGGCCAAGGCCTGCGTGGAGGAGTTGCGCCGGCATAACCTCCTTGACCCGTCCCGCGTGATGTTCATTTCTTTCAGTTTTGAGGCTTGCCAGTGGATTGCGCAGGAACTGCCCGGTTTCGGCAACCAGTATCTGGAAGGCGACAAAGACCCGGAAACCGTGCATGCGGCCGGCATCAATGGTATCGACTATCATTACATCGCTTTCCATAAGCATCCGGACTGGGTGGCCCGTGCCCATGCCTTGGGGATGGAAGTCAACGTTTGGACGGTGGACAGCAAGGCCGAGATAGAATACCTGCGCGACCTGGGCGTGGACGTCATCACCACCAATCGCCCGCTGCTGCTGCGCGAAGTGCTTGAAAATCAATAAAATAAAAAGCGCTGACGGTTTTGCCAGCGCTTTTTGCTCCCCCTGTTGGACTTGAA
>DFFY01000047.1 GCA_002371115.1 Bacteroidales bacterium UBA3764 | reverse complement strand
ACCGCGTGGACGATGCCCTGAACGCAACCCGCGCTGCAGTTGAGGAAGGTTACCTGCCGGGCGGCGGCGTGGCTTACATCCGTGCCGCAGAAGTGCTGAAGGGCCTCAAGGGTGAGAACGAAGACGAGACCACCGGTATCCGCATCATCGAGCGCGCCATCGAGGAGCCGCTCCGCCAGATTGCCGCCAACGCCGGCGTGGAGGCTTCCGTCATCATCAACAAGATTCGCGAGGGCAAGGGCGACTTCGGTTACAACGCCCGTACGGACGAGTACGTGAACATGTACGAAGCCGGTGTCATCGACCCTACCAAGGTGTCCCGTGTGGCCCTGGAGAACGCCGCTTCCGTGGCCGGCATGTTCCTTACCACCGAATGTGGCATTGTGGACATTCCCGAACCCACGCCTGCCGCTCCCGCCATGCCCGCCGGTGGCATGATGTAATCGGCCGCTGGTCAATAACCACCTGATACTCAGGAAAATGCTAATAATCCTCGGCGCTTTTTGCGCCGAGGATTTTTCGTAAATAGCTGTGGGACAATATGTTGCCGACCAACCCGGATGCGTGCGCCTGGAGTTACCGACCAGCTCGCGTGCGTGCACTTGGATAGGTGTGAAAAAATGTGTAGCTTTGTATGCTATGGAAACGATAAAAAACCAATATTTTGAGGGCGAACGCCCTTTATACTGTAAGAGAGAGGGACTGTATTTGGAAAATGTCACCATCGGCCCCGGTGAATCCAGCTTGAAGGAAGGCGCGAACCTTGAGGCGGTGAACTGCGAATTCAACGGGAAATACCCGTTCTGGGAGTGCGACGGTTTCACCATCCGGGACTGTGTGTTCCGGGAAGGGGCCCGCGCCGCGCTGTGGTACACCCGCGGCTGCAAGATGTACGACACCTTAGTGGAAGCGCCCAAAATGTTCCGCCGCATCACAGGCGCTTACATAGAGAACGTGAAAATGCCCATGGCACAGGAAACCTTCTGGGACTGCAAGGATATCAAGCTCCGCAATGTGGAAACGGCCGATGCCAACTACATTTTCATGCACTGCGAGAACGTGGACATCGACACGTATGAACTGCACGGAAACTATTCTTTCCAATATGTGAAGAACGCCGTCATCCGCAACGCCAACCTCCAGACCAAGGACGCCTTCTGGGAAAGCGAGAACGTTACCGTGTACGACTCCGTCATCAACGGGGAGTTCCTGGGCTGGTATGCCAAGAACCTACGCCTGGTGCGCTGCCATATTGGCGGCTCGCAGCCCCTGTGCTACTGCGAGAACCTCATCCTGGAGGACTGCACCTTTGCGGAGGACGCGGACCTCGCGTTCGAGTATTCCTCCGTCCAGGCCACGGTGAAAGGCCACATTCCCTCGGTGAAAAATCCGCGTTCCGGTTTCATTAAGGCCGGTTCCATCGGGGAGGTTATCCTGGATGAGAACGCCAAGTCGCCCGCCAACTGCCAAATCACACAGCTATGACATACAACTTTGACCAATGCCCGGACCGCCGGGGAACCGAGAGTGTAAAATGGGACCTGTATCCCGGAACGCTGCCCCTGTGGGTGGCAGACATGGACTTTAAAGTGGCGCCGGAAATCCAGGCTGCGCTCCAGAAGCGCCTGGAGCACGGGGTGTTTGGCTACGAGCTGGTGCCGGACAGCTATTTCGAGGCCATGCACAAGTGGTTTGCCCAGCGGCATGGCTGGGACGATATCGACAGACGCAATATTGTTCCCACCACCGGCGTGATTGCCGCGTACAGCGCCGCCATCAAGGCCATGACGGTGCCCGGGGACAAAGTGATGGTGATGACGCCCTGCTACAACGCCTTTTTCCCGGCCATCCGCAACAACAAGTGCGTGCAGCTGGACAATCCGCTCAAATACGACGGCCACTACATTGTGGATTGGGACGATTTTGAAAAGAAGGCCGCGGAGGCCAAGGTGCTTCTCCTGTGCAACCCCCACAACCCCGCCGGACGCGTATGGACCCGCGAGGAACTGCTTCTGATGGCCAGGATTTGCCGGCAGCACAACGTGTTTGTGATTTCCGACGAGATTCACTGCGAACTCACCTACCCCGGCCATGACTACACCCCCTGGGCCACCCTGCCGGAGGAATATGTGCTTAACTCCGTCTCCTGCATTTCCCCCACCAAGGCGTTCAACCTGGCGGGCATCCAGATTGCCAACATTTACGCCAAGGACCCGGCTGTGCTCTCCAAGATGGACCGCGCTATCAACGACAACGAGTGCTGTGACGTGAACGTATTCGGGGTCACGGCCCTGAAGGCCGCCTATACGGCCGGCGGGGAATGGCTGGACCAGCTGCGGGAGTACCTGTATCACAACGCCCGCACGGTATCCTGCTTTCTGGAAGACGAACTGCCCGCCGTAAACGTGCTGCCCCTGGAAGGCACTTACCTCATGTGGATAGACTGCCGGACCGCCCTGCGGGAAGGCGAGCCGCTGGAAGGATTCAGCGAGCGCTTTGGCAAGTTCCTGCAGGAGAAAGTGCAGCTCACCCTGAGCACCGGTTCCATTTACGGAGCCGCCGGCGAGGGCTTCATGCGGGTGAATATCGCCTGCCCGCGCAGCCGTCTGCTGGACGGAATGCAACGCTTCATCGTGGGATTCGAAGCGTATAAATCGACACCCTGGCAATAAATTAATATGAAGAAAATCCTGAAAGCCTGCATGGCTGTGGTCCTGGGGAGCGCCGCCGTTGCCTGTGGCTCCCGAAGCGTGGCGGAGGAACCATCGGCCCAAGAATTTGCCCCCTATATCAAGGCCTATACCGGCGGCATGGTGAGAGAAAACGCGGAACTGCGCGTGGACCTGACGGAAGAGGCCGCCGGGCAAAACCCGCAGGCCCTGTTCCAGTTTGAGCCGCCCGTGGAAGGCACCGCCCGCTGGAACAACGCCGCCTCCGTGAGCTTTATTCCTGCCGACGGTGCCCTGAAGGCCGGACAGACCTACAAAGCCATCTTCCACCTGGAAAAACTCCGCGAAGGAGCGCCTGCCTTTGTGTACCCGCTCGTTATCAAGGGACCGGCCGTGACAGGCAGCAACACCGTGCTGGTGAAAGACAACGGCCGCAGCTTCCGCGTGGAGCAGGTAAGCCTGAAGAACGGTCTCATTGAGGTTAGCCTGTCCCAGGCGCCGGTGAACGCCGCCCTCCGTGGCCTGGTGGAGCTCCAGGGCGCCGCCCGCAGCTACATCCAGGTGCAGGACCGGCGGCTGCTGGTGTTCTTTGAAGGCGGCCAGGGAGACCTGACCCTCACCCTGGATGGCGCGCTCAAAAACGCCGACGGCGATACGCTGGGCGAGCCTTTCACGCACACCTTCATCCGCGAGGAGCCCAAACCGGCGGTGGAGCTGAGCATCCAGGGCGGCATCCTGCCGGAAAAGGACAAGTTCTACCTCCCCTTCCGCGCCGTGAACCTGGGCGCCGTGGAAGTGCGCGTGGTAAAGATTTACGAGAAGAACATCCTCACGTACCTGCAGGACAACGACCTGAGCACAGGCGGAAACGCCCTGCGCCGGAGCGGGCGTCTGGTTTACCGGGGCGACGTCCAGCTGGACCCTTCCAAGGACCTGCACCAGTGGAACGACTTTTCCATCGACCTGAGCGGACTCATCAAAAAAGAGCCGGGCGCCATTTACCGCGTGCGGCTGAGCTTCCGGCAGGACCAGTCGCTGTACGGCGGTGCCAAGGCCCTCCTAAGCCCTTCCGCTCCCGCCGGGAAGCCGTCTGCCATAGACAACGCCGTCTGGGACAAAGCCAGTTCCTACTACTGGGACAACGACTATGACTGGGACCTTTACAACTGGAAAGAGGCCGACGATCCCACCAAAGCGTCCTATTACATGCACAGCGACCGCTTCCCGGTAGTGCAGCTGCTTGCTTCCGACATCGGCCTGGTGGCGGAATATGCCGAAGGCACTGAGCTGTGGGTTGCCGCAACGGACCTCCTGACCGGCGAGCCCCTGCCCGGCGCCAAGCTGGAGGTGTACGACTACCAGCTCCAGTGCGTGGGCAAGGGAAAGACGGATGGAAAGGGCCTGGCCACCCTTACGCTGGCGCACAAGCCGTTTGCTGTCGTGGCCAGGGCGGGCGGCAGTACGGCCTACCTTAAAACCACCCAGGACGACGAACGCACCCTGAGCCGCTTCGACGTGGGCGGTGAAACCATTCGGGAAGGGCTCAAGGCCTTCATTTACGGCGAGCGCGGCGTATGGCGGCCCGGCGACACCCTGCATGTAAACATGCTCCTGAGCAACAAAGGCAAGAGCCTCCCGGCCGGACACCCGGCCACCCTGGAGCTCTACACCCCGGAAGGGCAGTTCCACACCCGCATGGTGCGCACCGGACAGGACGGTTTCTTTACCTACAACATTCCCACCCGCTCCACCGACCCTACTGGATACTGGAACGCGTATTTCAAGGTGGGCGGCAGCAGTTTCCACAAAATCCTGCACATAGAGACCATCAAGCCCAACCGGCTCAAAATCAATGCCGATTATCCCTCGGTGCTGGAAGCCGGCGTCAAGAGCCAGGCGCACATTGACGCCCAGTGGCTCACGGGCGGTGCAGCCGGCGGTGCCAAGGCGCACGCGCAGCTCACGTTGCGACGGCTGAAAGGCGCCCCGTTCCAGGGCTTCGAGGAATACAGCTTCAACAACCCTGCTTCCCAATTTCAGGAGGCCCAGACGGAACTGTTCAGTACCTGGCTGGACGGCAACGGTAGTGCAAAAGCCCATTTGGCCCTCCCGGAAGCGCCCGATGCCCCCGGCATGCTACAAGCCTTTGTAGTTACTTCCGTAGAGGAAAAAAGCGGCGAGGAAAGCTTTACTACCCAAACCCTCCCCTTTTCCCCCTACAGCGCCTACGTGGGCATCAAACTGCCCAAGGCCGAGTACCTGGTGACGGACAAGACCCACTCCGCCGACATTGCCGTGGTAGATGCCAAAGGCCGTCCGGTAAAAGGCCATGTACTGGAATATGTATTGTTCAAGGTGGGCTGGAACTGGTGGTGGACCAGCAGCCATGACAACAGCCTGAACTCCTACGTAAACGGAACTTCCGTAAATGTGGTAAAAAGCGGTGTCCTCACCTCTGCCGTTCAGGACGTAACGGTATTTATCAACATTCCCAAGGCCGATTGGGGCCGCTACCTGCTGCTGGTGCGGGACCGGGACTCGGGTCATATGAGCGGGCGGGAATTCCTGGCCGACTGGCCGGACTACGAAGGCCGCGCGAGCCGCAAGGACCCGGAAACCCTTACCATGCTCAGTTTCTCCACCGACAAACCTTCCTATAATGTAGGAGACCAGGCCACCGTTTATATCCCCGCCGCTCCGGGCGCCCAGGCGCTGGTTTCGCTGGAAAATGCCGGTACGGTACTCAGCCGCGAATGGGTGAAACTCTCGGAAGCGGATACACCCTGGCGCTTTACCGTCACCCCGGAAATGGCGCCCAACCTGTACGTACACATCACCTTGGTACAGCCGTACGGCGCGGCGGTGAATGACCTGCCGCTGCGGCTGTACGGCGTGCAGCGTGTGCTGGTAGAGAACCCCGGGTCCAAACTGTACCCGCAGGTGCAGATGCCGGAAAAACTGCATCCGGAAGAAGCCTTCACCATCAAGGTGTCCGAGAAAAACGGCCGTCCCATGACCTATACGCTGGCCCTTGTGGACGAAGGCCTGCTGGACCTCACCGCCTTCAAGACGCCGGACCCGTGGGCCCGCATGAACAAGGTGGAAGCCCTGGGCGTAAAAACCTGGGACCTGTACGACCAGGTCATCGGCGCCAGGAACGGCCAACTGCAACCTACTGCTGCCATCGGCGGTGACGAGGATGCCGTGCGCAGCGCGCGCAAGGACAACCGCTTCAACCCCGTGGTGCTCACCTTCGGCCCCCGCACCGTGGCGGCCAATGGGACCGATGCGCTCCGCGTGGAACTGCCCCAGTACGTAGGCAGCGTGCGCGTGATGGTGGTGGCGGCCCGCGACGGCGCATTCGGAAGCGCCCAGAAGACCGTTCCCGTGCAGAGTCCGCTTATGGTCCTTTCCACCCTGCCCCGCCAGCTGGGTTGCGGCGAGCAGGTGAGCGTTCCGGTGAACGTGTTCGCCCTGGAAGAGGGCGTGAAAGATGTTGCCGTGACACTGGAGGCCGATGGCCCTGTGGAACTGCTCAGCCACACGGCACGGGTGCATTTCAACAGCACCGGAGACCAGCTGATAAGCTTTCAAATGAAGGCCCTGGCGCAGGAAGGCGTGGCGCATATCCGCGTTTCCGCCAGCGGCGCCGGGCACAAGGCTACCGAGGAAATTGCCCTGCCCATTGTGCAGCCGCAGGCCCCCGTAACCCGGGTGGAACGCTTCTCCCTGACCGCCGGTGCCAGCCGCAAGGTGGCCGAAGGGCAGCTTCAGGTAAGCGCCTTCCCGGTGCCGGACGCCCACGGACTGTACGCCAACATGCGCGACTACCCTTACGACTGCACCGAGCAGCTGAGCGCCCGCGGGCTCACCCTGGTGAACCTGCTGCCGCAACTCAATGCGGCCGACTCCACCGAGGTGCGCGCCCTGGTGCCAGCCATCATCGCCCGGATTTATGCCCGGCAGAACGCCGACGGTGGCTTTGGCTACTGGGGCGGCGGCCGGTCCGACAGCTGGGTATCGTCCATGGCCGGCATCCTGCTGGTACAGGCGCAGAAGGCCGGTTTTGAGGTGAACGACGGCGTACTCAAAGCCTGGAAGGGCTACCAGGAGAAGCTCTCGCAGGCGTACCGCATAGCCGGGAATTCGCTGTTCTCGCAGGCCGACGAGGCGTATCGGCTCTACAGCCTGGCCGTTGCCGGGGCATCGTCCCAGGCAGGCATGAACCGCCTCCGTGAAGCCAGGGAACTTACCCCGCAGGCCCAGTGGCTGCTTGCGAGCGCCTATGCCCTGAGCGGCAAGGCCTCCACGGCCGGAACCGTGCTGGATGCCGTAGGACGCGACTTCCCGGAATACAGTCCGTATAACCTCACTTACGGCAGCGCCACACGCGACCGTTTTGCCGCGTTGGAAGCCCTGGTGCTCTGCGACCGCATGGGTGAAGCCATGTCCCTGGCACAGGAACTGCCGCTGGACCGCATGCTGTCCACGCAGGAGAGCGCCTTTGCCGCCGTGGCCCTGGCCCGCCTGTTCCGGAAAGTGCCCACCCGCGAGGCCCAGACGGTGCTGGAGAACGGGGTGCTTACCAACAACAGCGAGGGCACGGTGTACGTCACCCTGGCCACGGTTTCCCGCGAGCCCCAGCCGGCATCCGGCAACGGCCTGGGCATTGAAGTAAGTTATGTCGATGCCGACGGCGCCCCGGTTCAGCCCGCTTCTCTGAAGCAAGGCACCCGCTTTACCGCACGCATCAAGGTGCAGTCCAAGCAGGCCGGCCGCGACATGCAGCACCTGGCCCTGAGCCTGAACGTACCCTCCGGCTGGGAGATTGTGAACGACCGCATGGCCGGTGGCGCGGAGGACGGCTACGACCACAAGGACATCCGCGACAATGCCGTGCGCTGGTACTTCGGCCTGCCCGCAGGACGTTTCAAGACGTTCAGCGTGCAGCTGCGGGCCGCCTACGAAGGCCGCTTCGTGCTGCCCGCCGCCACGGTGGAGGCCATGTATGAGCCCGGGGTAGCAGCCGCCACCGCCCCCGGGGTGGCCCTGGTACAGCCCTAGTTTTCGTCCCTGAAAACGGGCGGTTTTGAGGATGAGAGGGGGGATTTGACCCTCTCGTCCTTAAAAATGGGCAAAAATGAGGACGAGACGTGTCATATGGGGAGTTGTGGCCGGGCTGGTTTTGGCCTGGCTGTGTTGCCTGCCGCGGCACTTGTTCAAGGACGTGAGCTATTCCACCGTGGTAGAGAGTGCGGAGGGCGAGTTACTGGGCGCCCGGATTGCCGCGGACGAGCAGTGGCGCTTTCCGCCCTCCGACACGGTGCCGGAGCGCTACGCCACGGCCCTGGTCCAGTTTGAGGACCGGGCGTTCTGGTGGCACCCGGGCGTGAACCCGGTGGCGCTGGTGCGGGCGGCCGTGGACAATGTCCGGGCCGGGCACGTGGTGAGCGGCGGCTCCACCCTCACCATGCAGGTGATTCGCCTGTCCCGGCAGAAGGAGCGCACCCTGTGGCAGAAAACCATTGAGGCAGTGCAGGCCACGCGGCTGGAGCTCCGCTATTCCAAGAGACACATCCTGGCGCTGTATGCCGCCCATGCACCCTACGGAGGCAATGTCGTGGGACTGGAAGCGGCTTCCTGGCGCTATTTTGGCCGACCGGCCAGCGAACTTTCCTGGGCAGAGGCGGCTACGCTGGCCATCCTGCCCAATGCGCCCGGAACGCTGCACCTGGCCCGGGGCCGGGAGCAACTCCTGGCCAAGCGCAACCGCCTGCTGGGGCGGCTGCTGGCACACGGGGATATTGACAAGGACACCTATGAGGCGTCCATCGAGGAGCCGTTGCCGGGGGCTCCCCTGCCCCTGCCAGCCCTGGCACCGCATTACGTGAACCGCTGCCCTCAGGGGGAACGGACCCGCACCACGCTGCAAATCAGCCTGCAAAAAGCCGTTTCCGAGGCCGTGGACCGGCGTTCCAACGACTTGGCGGCGGAAGGCGTGGCGGACATGGCAGCAGTGGTCATTGACAATGCCAGTGGGTCTGTGGTGGCGTATGTGGGCAATGCCTGCATGGACCGCGAACGACCGGGAATGCAGGTGGACGTGGCGGCACGGCCCCGAAGTACAGGGAGCATTCTGAAGCCTTTTTTGTATGCGGCGGCGTTGCAGGAGGGGGTGATCCTGCCCCGGACGCTGCTGCCGGACGTGCCCATGAATCTGGGCGGTTTTGCTCCGCAGAATTTTGACCGGCAGTTCTACGGAGCGGTGCCGGCGGGCGAGGCGCTGGCGCGGAGCCTCAACGTACCGGCGGTGTATCTGCTGCGGCAATATGGCGTGCCCAAATTCCATGCGCTGCTGCGGGAAGCGGGGCTGAGTACGCTCACGGAAGCGCCGGAGCATTACGGACTGTCACTCATTCTGGGCGGCGCCGAGGCGCGTTTAGACGAGGTGACGGCAGCATATGCGCGGATGGTGAGGAGATACACTCGGGAGGACAACCACCCTTCCCTGTCATACCGAGCCACTGAAAGTGGCGAGCGTATCTCACTCTGGTACACCCTGGATGCGCTGAAGGAGGTAAACCGGCCGGACGAGCTGGACTGGCGCCTCATCCGCTCCGTGCGCAAAGCGGCCTGGAAAACCGGCACCAGCTACGGTTTCCGCGATGCCTGGGCGGTGGGCATGACACCGGCCTACACCATTGGCGTATGGGCCGGGAATGCCCAGGGACAGGGCGTCCCCGGGCTCACGGGTGCCCGGGCGGCCGGACCGGTGATGTTCGATATTCTGAACTTGCTCCCGGAGAGTGACGAATGGTTTGAAATGAGATTTCTCGACTTCGCTCGAAATGACAATACTGCCTCCGGCTCCACTCGAAATGACAATTCTGTCATCTCGACCGAGCACAGCGAGCGGAGAGATCTCCCTCCGGTCTGGGCAGCGGTATGCCGGCAATCCGGCATGCTGGCAGGGCCCGAGTGCCCGGAGAAAGAAGACCTCCTCATTCCGGCCGCCGGACTGGATACCGCCCCCTGCCCCTATCACAGGGACGGCGAGTTTGTTCTGCCGCCCGCCATGGAGTGGTATTACAGGCCCCACCATCCGGAATACGCCGGCGCACGCAAAACCCGGCAGGAAAAGGCCCTCGCGTTCATTTACCCCGCCTCCGGCAGCAGGCTCACCCTTCCCCGGCAATTGAACGGCGCCGTGGAAGGTGTGGTGTTCCGTGCGGCGCACCATAAAAAAGATGCCACCCTCTGGTGGCACCTGGACCAGGCCTTCATCGGTGAAACCAAATTCATCCATGAACTGAGGCTTGCCCCCGAAAAAGGAAAACATACCCTCACCGTTGTGGACGACGAGGGCAATACTGCAAGTGTAGGCTTTACTATAGACTAAGGAATCACGACGCCGTTTTCCTTGAGGACACCGTTAAACGACTTGATGTACATGGTGTTCATGAGGATATTCCTGTTATCCGGGGCCTTGAAGCTTACCGATGCACTAAGGTTACCGCGCGGTATGTGCCATACATACTGGTTGTTGCTGCCAGGGTACTTCTCGACAGTCCCAACCGAAGGCGTGAATGACTCCGGAGCATATACTACACCAGAAGCAACGTCAAAGAACATATCCACATAGAACAGTGTCTGGGTGCTGTTCTTGCTGGTTATGGTAATGGTATAGGTACCGCCCGCATCCAGAAATACCTTAGCGTCGGTTTCGGCCGAAATCTCAGAGAACACAACTTCTACACTACCCTGGTCTTCTTGATAGGCGAACTTGGGATTAGCCACAGTAAAGCCATAAGCGTTTTTCTTCTTGAACACATTGTCCTTGGTGACCTTCATTGTACGGATATTACCCTGGAAACGGCCCGTGTGGATGCGCTCGGTAATGTAACCCGGCGATGAGAAGGTAAGATCCACGTCACGGTCACCGGGCACGGTACGGAACTCGAACTCGTGATAGGTATTGTCACCATTGACATGACGCGGGCCGGTAGGAGTATAAGGGAACGAAACCGCCGTCCCCCGCACCTGGGGCTTCTGCAATCCGGAAGTGATATTGATGGTAATAGGCGTATTCACCTGGTTCGGATGGTCCTTGTATCCAAGCAGAACGGTCTTGTTGTTGTCGCGGTTCACATAGCCCCAGGCAACGTTGGACCATAAGTTGTTGGCCCAGCCGCCGCTGGAAGTGCTAAGAGGATGACCATCCATAAGCTGAAGCATCGGGAAACGGTAGGTCTGCACGAAGCCGGTAGTGTATTCATCGGCCTCCAGCGTTACCGAGAACTCGTCGGCATAGCTGGTGGTGGAGATGAAAGTGAGCGTCACCTTGTGCGACGTGGGCTTGAATATGTAGGTATCGTTTTCCTCACCCGGCGACACGCCCTGCCCCTCAATTCGCA
>DFFY01000036.1 GCA_002371115.1 Bacteroidales bacterium UBA3764 | reverse complement strand
TGCGCCGCGTGGCCCAGAAGTGCTATCTTCCCATGAACCAGCTCATGCTGGAACTCATCAAGCAGAACAAAGGCAAGTTCAAGATTGCCTATTCCATTTCCGGCAGCGCCCTGGAGCAGTTCCAGCGCTTCTGCCCGGAGGTAATCGCCAGTTTCAAGGCCCTGGCGGAAACCGGCAAGGTGGAATTCCTGGCAGAGACCTATTACCATTCCCTGGCATCCCTGGCCAGCGAATCGGAGTTCCGCGTCCAGGTGGAAAAGCACGCCGCAAAAATTGAAGAACTCTTTGGCGTAAAGCCCGCCGCCTTCCGCAATACGGAGCTTATCTACTCCAACGGCATTGGCGAAATGGTGTACGACATGGGCTACAAGACCATGCTCACCGAGGGCGCCCGTCATATCATGGGCTGGCAGAGCCCCAACTATGTATATACCGGGGAAACGCAGCCCAAGCTCAAACTGCTCCTGCGCAACTACACCCTGTCGGACGACATCGCTTTCCGCTTCGCCCAGAACAAGGTGACGGCCGAGCAATATGTGGGCTGGATGAAGGAAAACGCCAAGGAAGGCGATATCGTGAACCTGTTCATGGATTACGAGACCTTCGGCGAGCATCAGGCGGCGGAGAGCGGCATTTTCGACTTTATGCGCGCACTGCCGGCGGCCGTCCTCAAGGACGACACCTTCAACTTTGTGACACCTTCGGAAGCGGTAAAGAAGTACAAGGCCGTGTCGGATATCGCCGTGGAAGACCCTATCTCCTGGGCCGACGAAGAGCGCGACCTTACCGCCTGGCTCGGAAACGAACTGCAGAACGAGGCCTTCAAGAAGGTGTACGCCATGACGGAGAAACTCTCCATCGTGAACGACCCCGAACTCTGGGATGACTTTGGCCACCTGCAGGAGAGCGACCACTTCTATTATATGTGCACCAAGTTCTTCTCCGACGGGGAAGTGCACAAATACTTTAACCCGTACGATACCCCGTACGAGGCTTTTATCAATTATATGAACGTGATTTCCGACTTCCAAATCCGCCTGGACGAGAAACGGGCGGCCCTCGACGTGAAGGAGACTGTTGCTGAGGAGTTGGGTGCAAAGAAGAGGAAGAAGAAATAATGGATTATCTTTTTGAAGTAAGCTGGGAGGTCTGCAACAAGGTTGGCGGCATCTATACGGTTGTCGCCACCAAGGCCCTCCATTTGAGTGAAGAGCTGGGCCGGCATCACATTTTCATCGGCCCGGATGTGTGGATGCACCGTGCCGGAAATCCGGATTTCCTGGAAGACCCCATGCTGTACCGTTCCTGGAAGGCCCAGGCGGCAGCAGAAGGGCTCCGTTTCCGTATCGGACGCTGGAACATTCCCGGCAAGCCCATTGCCATTCTGGTGGATTACAAATCCTTTCTGCCGCATGCCGACGAAATCCTGGGCAAGCTGTGGGAACTGTATGGCGTGGACTCCATTTCCGGAAACTGGGACTACAAGGAATCGGCCGTGTTTGGCGTTGTCGCCGGCCGTGTGATCGAGAGCTTCTGGAACTACAACATGAAGGGTGGCGAGCAAGTGGTGGCCCAGTTCCATGAGTGGCAGACGGGTGCGGGTATCCTGTACCTGAAATATGCCGGCATTCCCGTGGCCACAGCCTTTACTACGCATGCCACCATGATGGGCCGCTGCATCGCCGGCAACAACCTGCCGCTGTACGACCGGCTTGGTACGTACAACGGGGACGAAATGGCCGCCCGCTTCAATGTGAAAGCCATTTACTCCTTGGAGAAGAAATCGGCGGAGAACGCAGACGTATTTACTACGGTGAGCGACATCACCGCCAAGGAGTGCGCCCAGTTCCTGCGCCCGGTGGACGTAGTGACCCCGAACGGTTTCGAGAACAGCTTCACCCCGGCAAGCGACGAAGATTATAATGCGCAGCACGACCTTGCGCGCAAGCGCCTGGTAGAGGTGGCTTCGGCCATGAGCGGGGAGCAAGTGCCTGTGGACGCCCTGTTCATCTGCATCGGCGGCCGCTATGAATACCGGAACAAGGGAATCGATGTGTTTATCGACGCCCTGGACCGTGTGAACCGCGGAGAAGACGCCGGCCGCAGCATCCAGGCTTTTATCATGATTCCTTCCGGCCATCATGGACCGGACAAGGGACTGCAGGCCAAACTCTCCGGAGACGGTGATGCCCATTACCACTGCCAGAGCTCCCATTATCTGATGAATGCGGAGTATGACACCATTACCCGCCGCCTGCGTGAAGTCGGACTGGACAATGCGCTGGGAGACAAGGTGAAAGTGTATTTCATCCCTTCCTACCTGAACGGTGATGACGGCATCTTCAACCTGTCCTATTACCAGCTCCTCTGCGGCATGGACCTGGCCCTGTTCCCGTCCTATTATGAGCCATGGGGCTACACGCCGCTGGAGGCCCTGGCTTTCCGTATTCCTACCCTGACCACCACGCTGGCCGGATTCGGCCTGTGGGTGCGTACCCATTACAAGAAGAAACACCCCGGCATCACCGTGCTGGACCGTACAGACGGCAATTACGGCGAAGTGGTGGAGGAAACCGCAGCGCGCATCCGCGAGATGGCGTCACTGGACAAGAAGACACGCAAAGTGTACCGGGAAAATGCCCGGGAGGTTGCACAGATCGCCCTGTGGGACCATCAGATCAAATATTATAAGGAGGCGTATTCCATCGCCCTGTCCCGTGTGCAGGAGCGTAGTGATTCCTATCAACAAAAGAAGAAGAAGACAATGCAGTATTTTAAAGCAGACGTAACCAATCCCAGCTGGCGCAGCATCCTGGTGACCCGTCACCTTCCGGAGAAGTTGTCCCGGCTTGAGAAACTGTCCAAGAACCTGTGGTGGTGCTGGAACGAGAGCGCAAAGGACCTGTTCCGCAGTATAGACCCGGAAGTATGGCACAAGAGCGGCCACAACCCGCTTGTTGTCCTGGATACCGTGAGTATCAAGCGTTTCCAGCAACTCTCGGAGGACAAGGACTTCCTCTCCCGCATGAAAGCCGTTCTGGACGAATTCGACACATATATGGCTGCCAAGGCCCAGCGCAAGGACCCTTCCATCGCATACTTCTGCATGGAGTACGGTCTGGACACCTCGCTGAAGATTTATTCTGGCGGTCTGGGTATCCTGGCCGGCGACTACTTGAAGGAAACGTCCGACATGAACGTGAACCTGGTGGCCGTGGGCCTGCTGTATCGTTACGGTTACTTTAACCAGGTGCTCAGCGCACAGGGGTATCAGGTGGCCGGCTACGACGCCCAGGATTTCACCAAGATTCCCGCCGTGCCCGTACTGGACAAGGAAGGCAACTGGGTAACCACATCCGTGGCTTTCCCCGGCCGCAACCTCACCGCCCGCCTGTGGAAGGTGGAAGTGGGCCGTACGGACCTGTACCTGATGGATACGGACTATGAGGCCAATATTCCCGAGGACCGTGAGGTTACCTATCACCTCTATGGCGGCAACTGGGAGAATCGCCTGAAGCAGGAACTCCTGCTGGGCGTAGGCGGTATCCGCGCCCTCCGCAAGCTGGGCCTGGATCCGCAGGTGTATCACTGCAACGAGGGCCACGCCGCTTTCATCGGCATGGAACGCCTGCGTGAGTACATCGAGAAAGACAACCTGGACTTCAACGAGGCCCTGGAAGTGGTGCGCGCCAGCTCGCTGTTCACCACCCATACGCCCGTTCCCGCCGGCCACGATGCCTTTGACGAAGGCCTGCTGCGCCAGTATATCGGTCACTATCCGGAGCGCCTGAAAGTGGACTGGGAAACCCTCATGTCCCTGGGCAAGGACAACCCGCTGGATGCCGGTGAGAAGTTCTCCATGAGCAACCTCGCCGCCAACATCTCCCAGAATGTGAACGGTGTTTCCATGCTGCACGGCAAGGTGTCCCAGGAAATTTTCGCCCACATGTATCCGGGCTATCTGCCGGAGGAACTCTTTGTGAGCTATGTGACCAACGGCGTGCACTATCCTACCTGGTGCGCTCCTGAATGGAAGCCCATTCACGCCAAGGTGTTCGGCCCGCAGTTCGCCACGCACCATTACGACAAATCCTGCTTCGAGGGTATCTACGGTGTGTCCGACAAGGAAGTGTGGAGCGTGAAGAAGCAGCTGAAGGTGAAGCTCATGGACTTCATCCGCGAGCGTCTGCAGGACAACAGCATCAGCAACCATTACAGCCCGTCGGAGCTGGTCACCATCATGGATACGCTCCGTGACGATGTCCTCACCATCGGCTTTGCCCGCCGTTTTGCCACGTACAAGCGTGCAACGCTGCTGTTCCGCGACCTGGACCGTCTGGACAAGATTGTGAACAATCCGGTCCAGCCCGTGCAGTTCCTCTTCGCCGGCAAGGCCCATCCGGCCGACAAAGCCGGCCAGGACCTCATCAAGCAGATTGTGGACATCTCCAAGGATCCCCGTTTCATTGGCAAAATTGTGTTTGTGCCCGGTTATGACATCACGCTGGCCAAGCGCATGGTCCAGGGCGTAGATGTGTGGATGAACAACCCGACGCGTCCGCAGGAAGCTTCCGGTACTTCCGGTGAAAAGGCTGCCATGAACGGCACCATGCACTTCTCCGTGCTGGACGGCTGGTGGGTGGAAGGCTACAAGGAAGGTGCCGGCTGGGCGCTTCCCATCGAGCAGGCCTACGAGGACAACAACTTCCAGAACGAGCTGGACGCTGCCACCATCTACCAAATCCTGGAGAACGACATCGCCCCTGCCTATTACAATGTGGACCGTACCACCGGACGCAGCTCCGAGTGGATTGGCTACATCAAGAATACCATCGCCCAGGTGGCTTGCAACTTCACCACCAACCGCATGCTTACGGACTATGTGAACCAGTACTATGAGCCGCAGTCCAAGGCTGCCAAGGCTTTCAAGGCCAAGGACTTTGCCAAGGCCCGCGAACTGGCTGCCTGGAAGACGCATGTGCGCCGCGAGTGGGAGAACGTGCAGCAGACCTGGCGTTCCGCTCCGGAAACTTCCTACGACATCACCCAGTCCAAGCCTTACACGGCTTCCATGAAGCTGCAGCTGGGCGGTTTAAAGCCTACAGATGTAGCCGCGGAAGTGGTGTTTGCCCAGTCGGACAAGCACGGCAAGCTTCATATCGTGGAGGTGCAGCCGTTCAAGTTTGTCTCCTGCAAGGACGGTGAGGCGTTGTATGAGGTGAGCCTGCTGCCGGAGAAGACCGGCGCCTATCAGGTGGGGGCCCGTATCTTCGCCACCAACCCGCTCCTGCCGCATCGTCAGGCTTTTGAGTGCGTGAAGTGGCTGTAGTAACCACAGGTTTTTTTGACGGTGTCCATCTGGGGCACCGTCATGTGCTTTCCGCAGTGGTCTCCTCTGCCCGGGAACGGGGGGAGGAGGCCGTTGTGGTAACGTTCTGGCCGCATCCGAGGACGGTTTTGCAACAGGATGCGCGGGAGTTCAGGATACTGACCACCCTGGAGGAGAAGAAGGCGCTGCTCGCGGCTGCGGGGATTGACCGGGTGGAAGTACTGCCCTTCACGCGGGCATTCGCGGCCATGACGGCGGAGGAGTATCTGGAGATGCTCCGGGACCGCTACGGCGCCTCGCTCGTGGTCATGGGCTATGACAACCGGATAGGGAGCGACAGATTAACGATAGACGCATTGACGGGCGCATTTGAGTCCCGGAAACCTTCGTCGCTTCGCTCCTCGTCCCTCCCAACGTCCCTTCTGGCCGTTGGGCCCCTCCCGTTCACATGGCCACGGGCGGCAATGGTTTCCGGAGACCCAAACGCGCCCGTCATTTCTTCTACAAAGATTCGGAAGGCGCTGCAGGAGGGAAGGGTGGAGGATGCAAATGCCATGCTGGGGTATGGGTATGAGCTCTATGGGGTGGTGGTGGCCGGGAACCGGCTGGGCCGGACTATCGGATTCCCTACGGCGAACATGCAGCTGTACGAGCCGCTCAAGCTGGTGCCCGGAAATGGTGTGTATGTGGTGGACGTGGAGGTGCTGGGCCGTCAGTTTCGGGGCATGTGCAACATAGGCATGCGGCCCACGGTGGGCGGTGCCGCCCGCACCATCGAGACGCATATCCTGGACTTTGACGAGGATATTTACGGTCTGCCGCTGCGCCTGCGCTTCGTGCGCCGTCTCCGCGACGAGCGCAAGTTCCCCTCCCTGGAGGCCCTGCAGACTCAATTGGCGCAGGATGCTTTGAATTGTAAAAAGTAATTGTTATCTTTGCCATGACATAAGGCTCGACGACTGGTAACGGTCGTCGGCTCATTTTTTTGACAAAACAACGTTGAATCAAAGGACCTATAAAGTCCCTCCCCCGAGGGGAGGGGTTTCGGGAGGGGGTAACGTGGATGGAGTGAGGGTGGGCCTGTGCGAATTTGAGAAAAGGGTTCAACGAAGTGAGAGGCTGAATAAAGTAAAAAGTTATATATTATGCCAACAGAAATGATGACCCAGGCGGGGCTTGACAAACTCAAGAAGGAACTCGCCGATGCACTGGCCCAGCGGCCGGTGATTTCCGCCGCCATTGCGGAAGCCCGTGAGAAGGGAGACCTCTCGGAAAATGCAGAATATGACGCTGCGCGCGATGCGCAGGGCCTGCTGGAAGTGAAGATTGCCCGCCTGAAGGAAAAGGTGGCCAATGCCCGCGTCATTGACGAGAGCAAGCTCAGTGCAGACGCCGTGCAGCTGCTTTCCAAGGTGAAGGTGAAGAACCTCGCCAACAAGATGGTGATGAACTTCCAGATTGTGCCGGAAAGCGAAGCAGACTTCTCCAAGGGCCTGCTGGCTGCCACTACGCCCATCGCCAAGGCCCTGATCGGCCATGGAAAAGGGGAAACCGTGGATGCCAAGGTGCCCAGCGGTGTCATGAAATTCGAAATTCTGGAAATCACCCTGTAAGGTATGGCTACCATTTTCACCAAAATCGCCAAGGGCGAAATCCCTTCCTATAAATGTGCGGAGAGTGAGGATTTCTACGCGTTCCTGGACATTTCGCCGCTCGCAGCAGGCCATACGCTGGTCATTCCCAAGAAGGTGGAGGACGACTACCTTTTCCACCTGGACGAGTCCACCTATGAAGGTCTGTGGGCCTTTGCCCGCAAAGTGGCGGTGGCGCTGAAAGAAGCCGTTCCCTGCCAGCGCGTGGGCGTGGCAGTCCTGGGAATGGAAGTGCCGCATACGCATATTCACCTGGTGCCTCTCCAGACGGAGGGTGACATGGATTTCCGTAAGCCCAAACTACAGCTGGAACCTGCGCAGATGCAGGAGATTGCCGGCAAAATTTTCGCTGCTTATGAAAAGCTATAGCAAAGCGTTGATGGCGGTGGCCCTGACGGCAGCCGTCGTTTCCTGTGGGAAAAACACCCGTCTTACCGGCCGCCTGCATGAGGGCGCCGGCGAGCAGGTGATTGTCAAACTCCTGGATGTGAACCGCTTCCAGGTGCTGGATACCGTGACGGTGGACGACAAAGGCAATTTCAGCTATGCCCTGGATATCGAGGCCGGGAAGCCGGAATTCATCTATCTGTTCCACGGCGAGCGCCAGATTGCCTCCCTGCTGCTGCAGAAAGGGGACAAGGTGCAGGTGGAAACCGACACGTTGGGCGCTTATTCCGTAGAGGGCTCGGAGGAGAGCAACAAACTGCAGAAGGTGGAGAATGCCTACCAGGCTTTCCAACGGGACATGCTGCGCATTCTTTCGCAGGAGTCCCAGCCGGACCAGGCGCTTTCGCGCCGCTATGTGGCGTATTATCGGGACCGCCTGGCCTATGTGATGGGCAATTCCCACTCGCTGACGGTGGTGCCGGTACTCTTCCAGCAGGTGAATCCGTCATTCGCGGTTTTCAGCCAGCCTACGGACGGCCTGCTCATGAAAAATGTGTGCGATTCCCTCAAAACCATTTATCCGGCTTCGCGTTACGTGAAGGCCCTGGAGAAGGAGGCGGAGCGCCGGATTAGCCTCATGGAGCTCAACAATCGCCTGCAGAAGGCAGGGGAGGTGGGCTATATCGACGTGAACCTGCCCGGCATCGACGGTAAGGACGTAAAACTGAGCAATGTACTTGGGAAGGTGACCATGGTGTATTTCTGGGCTTCTACGGCGGAGCAGAAGATGTTCAACCTGTCCTCGCTGGTCCCCTTGTACGAGGAATTCCACAAGAAAGGCTTCGAGATTTATGCCGTGTCTCTGGACAGCGACAAAGGCGCCTGGGCGGCTGCGGTGCGCAATCAGCAGCTGCCTTGGGTGAATGTCTGCGATACCCGCGGGGTGCAGTCGCCTTATGTGATGTCCTATGGAATTGGCAGCCTGCCCATGGTGTGGTTCATTGTGGACGGCAGCATCGACACGGAAGCCAAAACCCGTACGGCCGATGAAATCCGCAGCTACCTTCGCAAAAAGCTGTAATGGCCAGAATCTTATGCATTGAAACGTCCGCTTCCGCCTTGTCCGTGTGCCTGGCGGAAGACGGTCGTGTGCTGGCGGACCGTGTGTGCACGGAGCCGCGGCAGCAGGCGGCCCTTACGGCGCCGCTGGTGAAAGAGGTTCTGGACGCCGCCGGCTTGTCCGTAAAGGATTGTGACGCCGTGTGCGTGAGCGCCGGACCGGGGTCCTATACCGGCCTTCGCGTGGGCGCTTCCACGGCTAAGGGACTCTCCTTCGGCGCCGGCATCCCGCTGCTGGCGGTGGGGACGCTGGATGTGCTGGTGGCCGGCGTTATCGGAGCGCAGCGACTCAGGGGGTCTGGGGAAATAGCCCCCCAGTCTGTTGAAGACAGTATTGAGCATGGGAACCATCGTTGGATTGTTCCCATGCTGGATGCGCGTCGGATGGAAGTATATACAGCCGTATATACGCCTGACGGGAAGCGGATTACGCCCATTGAAGCCCACGTGGTGACGGCGGAGTCCTTTGCTGCGCAGCGGGCGGAAGGGAAGGTGCTTTTCATTGGCGACGGCGCCCTCAAGTGCCGGGAAGTCCTTGGAAACGACGGCATCTTCGTGGACGCACAGCCGCTGGCCCGGAACATGGTGCCGCTGGCTTTTGAGGCTTTTGAGGCAGGGAAATTCGAGGATGTGGCGTACTTTGAGCCTTTCTACCTGAAAGACTTTGTGGCCACGGTGTCCAAAAAGCAGCTCTGGTAGGGGGTTAAGCTCCCAGGTGCAGCAGCTGTTTCATGTAGGGAAATACCAAGTAACCGAAATCCTTCAGGTGACCGTACAGCACGGAATCCTGGAGGATGTTGCTCTTTACCAGACCGAACTTTACGTTCAACGTGTCAAAGACAATGGCCAGCAGGCCCAGGACCAGGGCGGTGGTGAGGATGGAGAACAGGAAGCCCAGCGCCTTGTTGAGCCAGCCCAGCGAGGCCATCTCCACGGCTTTGGTGAAAAGTTTGGCCAGCAGAAGGACCACAATGAGCACGGCGATGAGCGTGGCGGCGAAGCCCAGGATGTGCAAGACGGTTTCCGACACGGTGATGTACTGCTGGATGAAGTTGCATGCGTAGGAGGAGAAATGATAGGCCACATACACGCTGAGGACAATGCCGGCCAGGGTAATGGCCTGCTCCATGAAGCCTTTGGTGATGCCCCGGATGATGCCGGGGATAAAGAGAATAAGGATGACGATGTCCAGCGTGTTCATGTTGTTTATCCCACTTAAAATAATTATCTTTGCACTATTAAGAAGCGTGTGCAAAATTAGGTAAAAATTATGACATTCAAAGAATACAAGGGGCTGGATTTAACGGAAACCGGCCGGGAAGTGCTGGAAAGATGGAAACGGATGCAGGCGTTTGAAAAATCGCTGGAACTCCGTGAGGGTGCCCCTCAGTTTATCTTTTTTGAAGGACCGCCCAGCGCCAACGGCATGCCGGGCATCCACCACGTGATGGCCCGCTCCATCAAGGATGCCATCTGCCGGTACAAAACCCAGACCGGTTATCAGGTCAGGCGCCGTGCCGGTTGGGATACCCACGGCTTGCCCGTAGAGCTGGGCGTAGAGAAGAAACTGGGCATTACCAAGGCAGATATCGGCACCAAAGTGTCCGTGGAGGAATACAACGCCACCTGCCGCAAAGAGGTGATGAAATATACCAGGGAATGGGTGAACATGACCGAGCGCGTAGGGTATTGGGTGGACATGAAGGACCCTTACATCACCTACGACAA
>DFFY01000114.1:23286-35501 GCA_002371115.1 Bacteroidales bacterium UBA3764 | reverse complement strand
TCAAGAACAAGGACGAGGTGGTGGAATCTCTGGGTGAGCGCATCCTGGGCCGTACCTCCGTGCACGATATCCACAACCCGCTCACCGGCGAGCTCATCATCGCCGCGGGCGAGGAAATCCGCGAGGATACTGCGGAACTCATCGACTCCCTGCCCATCGAGCAGGTGGAAATCAGGAGCGTCCTTACCTGCGAATCCCGCAAGGGCGTGTGCGCCAAGTGCTATGGCCGCAACCTGGCTACCTCCCGCATGGTGGAGACCGGTGAAGTGGTGGGCGTTATCGCCGCCCAGTCCATCGGTGAGCCCGGTACACAGCTTACCCTGCGTACCTTCCACGTGGGTGGTACCGCTTCCGGCTCTGTGGCCGACAACTCCATCGAGTCCAAGTATGAGGGTAAACTCGCCTTCGAGGAACTCCGTACCATCGACCGCGTGGACGAGGACGGCAGCGTGAAGCAGGTGGTGGTGTCCCGCATGACGGAACTCCGCATCATGGACGAGCGCACCGGCATGACGTACTCCCAGTACGACATCCCTTACGGTTCCACGCTGTACTTCAAGGACGGCGACACTGTGAAGAAGGGCGACCTCATCTGCGAATGGGATGCGTACAACGCAACCACCATCGTGGAAACCGCCGGTACCGTCCACTTCGAGAACATGGTGGAAGGTGTCACCTACCGTGAGGAAAGCGCCGACGAATTCGCCACCAATACGGACAAGGTGATCATCGAAGGCCGTGACAAGACCAAGAACCCGGCCATGCTCATCGTGGGCGAAGACGGCACCGTGCTGCGCCAGTACAACCTGCCTGTGGGCGCTCACATCATGATGAGCGACGGCGACAAGGTGAAGGTGGGCGATGTCATCATCAAGATTCCGCGCGCTATTGGCAAGGCTTCCGATATTACCGGCGGTCTGCCGCGTGTGACGGAACTCTTCGAGGCCCGTACCCCGTCCAACCCGGCCATCCTCTCCGAGATTAACGGTGAGGTTATCATGGGCAAGGTGAAGCGCGGTAAACGTGAAATCATTGTGAAGAACCGCAGCGGCAAGGAATGCCACTATGAGGTTCCCATGACCAAGCAGATCCTGGTGCAGGAGAACGACTATGTGAAGGCCGGTACCCGTCTGTCCGACGGCGGCACTTCGCCTACCGACATCCTGAACATCCTGGGTCCGGTGAAGGCACAGGAATACATTGTGAACGAGATTCAGGCAGTGTATCGTCTGCAGGGCGTAAAGATTAACGACAAGCACTTCGAGATCATCGTCCGCCAGATGATGCGCAAGGTCCAGATAGACGATCCCGGCGACACCGAGTTCCTTACCGAGGAACTGGTGGACAAGTGGGACTTCATGGACCGCAACGACACCATCTTCGGCAAGTACTATGTGGAAGATGGTGGCGACAGCACCAAGTTCGAGGAAGGCGACATTATCAGCGCGCGCGACCTGCGTAGCGAGAACGCCTCTCTGGAACGTCAGGGCGCCAAGCTCATCGTTGCCCGTCCGGCCAAGCCCGCTACCGCCTCCCAGGTGCTGCAGGGTATCACCCGCGCCGCCCTGAAGACCGGATCCTTCATCAGTGCCGCTTCCTTCCAGGAAACCACCAAGGTGCTGTCCGAGGCCGCTATCCGCGCCCGTGTGGACCACTTGGAGGGCTTGAAGGAGAACGTCATCTGCGGTCACCTTATTCCGGCCGGTACCGGTTTGGCCTGCTACCAGGACATTGTGGTAGGGTCCAAGACCGACACCTTGGAAATGATGAACGAGCTTTAATGAAAAATCCCCGGCCGGTCGGTCGGGGATTTTTTTAAAAACTGATGGGCCGATTTACAGCTGCACGGCCACGCGGAAGTACATGTCGCCGGGATTCTGGCCGGCAAACAGGTCGCTGGCCGTTACGTAAATGTTCACCTTGCCTTCGCTCCACTCAAAATCCGTATAGGTGGTGAAGTAGTACGGGTCGTCATTCAGGGTGGTCTTCTCCGTGCGCATGGCGGGCAGGGGCGTCCAGATGTACTGGCTGCCGTCTATATAGCGGCGAGATACCAGCACCAGGCCTTTCTTTACTACCTCCTGGGTGATCTCGGGGACTTCCAGGACGGCCTCGAAATAGCCTTCATCGTCGTTGCCGTTTTCTACTTCGCGAACGGCCCAGTTGTCGTTTTTGACCTCAAAGTCTATCAGGGACATATCCATGCCTCCGATGATTTGTTGGGTGATATATTGCCGGGTCACGTACTCTTTGTTGCAGCCGGTAACAAGCAGTACCAGCACTGCCAGCGGAAATAGGAGTTTTTTCATATGCTGTTCTCTGTTTTTTCCTAAGGGGCTTCAAAATTCATACCTTTCCAATCTCCATGAGCCGTTTGTCGAACTCGTCGTTGGGGCAGACGGCGGCATTCCGGAGTTTCACCCTGTAATTATAGATGGTGGAAGGGGATTTTTTCAGGAAGCGGGCAATGTCAGCCGATTCTTTGACCCCCAGCCGGATTAGGGCAAAAATGCGGATTTCGTTGGAGAGTTTTCCCGGCGGAAGATCCCGGCCCACTTGCTGGTCTTCCCGCAGCAGGGCGTTGAGCCTGGAAACAAAATCCGGGAAGACCATCAGGAAAGTTTGGTCGAATTCTTTCAGCAAAAGCGCCCGTTTGCCGTCGATGAATTCGTCGGAGCGCAGGGCGTGGACAATCTCGTCGATATCCTGCGATTTGGCCAGCACGCGCAGGGATGAACGATATTCTTCCAGGCTGTTGATGTGAGCGGAGAACATGGCTGCATATCGGCCCAAAGTGGTTTCCCGGAGCGCATTGGCTTTTTTGGTCTGCTCAAGTGAGAACAGCAGGTGCTGGTTGATGCTTTTGGTCATTTTCCCGTACCGGAGGATGGCTTTCTGGTACCGCCGGATGACCACGATGCTGATCATGCTGCCGGTGAGGAACAGTGCAAGCAGCAGGAGAATGGCGAGAATGCCTTTATATCGCTGCTTGTTTACCCGGTCGTAAGAGTCGATGATCCTGGGCATGAAGCTGGCGATTTCCTCCAGGCACACGCGGGCGTCCGATACGGTTGCGCCGTTGTAAGCGTGTGTGATATAGGCAAACGCACGTCCGGTCTGCCCGTTGAGCATGGCGAAGCGGGCGGTTTGAATCAAGGAGCGGGACGCCCTGACGCCCTGGGACAAATCGTAGCGGGCGCTGATGGCGTAGTGGGTGAACGCCCTGTCGAAATCCCCTTCGATCCGGTACGTTTTGGCCATGCAGTAGTGCAGGATGGACAGTTCGTCGGCGTCGGTCGGATTCAGCTGCATATATCGCTGCAGTTCCCTTCTGGCAATGTTGGGACGGCCCTTGTCAAGCTCATTCTCCGCGCGGTATGTGTAGTAAAACAGCATGCTGGTGTCGGCCACGTTGAAAATCATGTCCCGGTACCTGTGCTCTATGCTGTCCAGTCGCTCTTTGAACAGTGCGTCCTTGTTGGTAAGATTGAGGTTGTGGTGCAGGGTGATGAGCGACCTGTAATAGGCGACCCTGGTCTGCGGAGCATCCCGTTCATCCATTTCAATGGCATTCAGGGCGTCTTCGGCATAGCGGTACATGCCTGAAATGATGTAGCGGTCGGCGCGGTCCTTCAATGCATCGTTGATGAGGCTGCGATCCGCTGTTTCCCGGGCGATATCTTCTTTCAGATGGGCGTATCGCAGGGCGGAATCCAAGTTGAAACGGGCATACTCGTCGTATAGCGCCTTGAGCAGATGGTAGCGGGCGGGGCCGTGTGGCGCGAACGCCAGTTTGCCATGCAGGCCTTGGATACGGGTTTCTTTGTCCCGCAGAATGGTTTCTTCCTTCTTGAGGGTTTGATCCAGTTGCAACAGGGCGTCTTCGAGGGGATTTGCTTTTTCCCCGGGCAGCCTCGTCAGGAGGAGGGTTGCCACAAGCGCAGTAACAGACAGGATGCAGGACATGGTCATATCAGTTTAACAATCACAAAAATACAAAAAAATCACTGGAATACGCAAGGGTGTCATCTACTAAAATGATTTTTCGAGGATTGGTTTAAATGATTGATTGTCAGTGTGGTCGGAGATATTCTGCGACCTGTGGAATCTACTATTGCGGGCGACAGTATTTTTGGTACGCGCGTATTCATGTAATTTTGTCCAGACTTGACCACAAGTTTAATAACCCAAAAACAAACCAATATGTCGCACAAAAACTTGTTCTTAGTGCTGTCCATACTGTTGGGTATGACAGTTTCTTTTGACGCTTTTGCGCAAAAGCAGGTTGTGACAGGCACGGTGCTCGATGTCGCCGGTCCCGTAGTGGGCGCTGTGCTGCAGGCAAAGAATGCATCGGCTGTCACAGACCTTGACGGTAACTATTCCATTACCGTTTCTTCTGACGATGTCCTCACGGTGTCCTGCCTGGGCTATGTGACCCAGACTGTTGCCGTGCAGGGGCGTGCCCGCATAGACATTGCCCTCGAAGAGGACAGCTTCCTACTGGAAGATGCCGTTGCCGTGGGATATGGCACCATCAAGAAAACCAATCTTACCGGCGCGGTTTCGGTTATCAAGGCCGAATCCCTTCAGGACCGTTCCGCCCTGGATGTTGGTCACATGCTCCAGGGTACGGTTCCCGGTCTTAACGTGACTTCCTCATCGGGCCGTCCCGGCCAGGCCGCCAGCCTGAACATCCGTGGTTGGAACTCCATCAATGGAGGCTCCCCGCTGGTGCTCATCGACGGCGTGGAGGGAGACCTCCAGTATCTGAATCCCGTGGATGTGGACAACATCTCTGTCATCAAGGATGCCGCAGCGGCGGCCATCTACGGGGCTAAAGGCTCGGCCGGCGTTATCCTGGTAACCACCAAGAGCGGTTCCAAGGAGAAGGACGGGCTGGCTAAGGTCACCTACAGCGGCCGTGTGGGCTTTACCGCTCCCACCGCTTCCACCGATTGGGAAACCCGCGGCTACTACACCGTGTACCTTTCCAACCTGTTCATGAAGGCCTATAACGGAACTTCCAACTACGACTATTCCGACGCCGACATGCAGGAACTCTGGGCCCGCCGCAACGACGTGGTGGAGCACCCCGACCGCCCCTGGGTGGTCATTTCCCAGGATCAGTCCGGGAAGGACGTGTACAACTATTATGCGAACACCGACTGGTGGCATACCCTCTACAGGGACAACAAACCCACCACCAGCCATTCCATCACCGCCAGCGGCGCCACCGACCATGTGAATTACCTGGTGTCGGGCGGCTACACCTATGAGCGGGGCATGTTCAACATCAACCCGGACACCTACAACCGGTATAATATCCGCGCAAAGTTGGGCTTCGATGTTACCAAATGGCTCAAGATCGGCAACAACTTCAGCTTCTTCAGCAGCGTGTACACCTATCCGGGCCAGGGCGGCATCAACAGCTCCCTGTATGGCGCATCGGCCCACGCCTCGGCCAGCTACCCCGCCTTCAATCCGGACGGCAGCAACCTGTACATGACCAAGTACAACGGCAATACGCTCATGGATGGCCTGATGATGGCACTCACCAACGGCGACTCCAATACGGACCGCATCGACAACCTGAGCAATACCGTGGATCTGACCATCACTCCCTTCAAGGGATTCACCATCAAGGCCGACTACACCTACAGTCTCAAGCTGGTGCGTTACACCAACCGCACCATGCCGGGCACCTATTCCAAGGATCCCGGCGTCATTGTCACCCATTCCACAGGCACCGCCTTTGAGAACAAGCTCAGCGAGCAGGCCAACGTGCAAACGTACCAGGCGGCCAACGTCTATGCCACCTACGAGCATACGTGGGCGGATGCCCACAATATCAAAGTGGTGGCCGGCGTGAACTACGAGACCAAGCACATCAAGGATCTGGAGGCGATAGGTTACGACCTGTATTCCTATGACCTGAACGACCTGAACCTTACCGGCGCCGATGCCGACGGCAACAAGCGCATGGAGGTGTCGGGCGGTCAGAACGAGTACCGGACGGCCGGCTACTTCGCCCGTATCAACTATGATTATAAAGGGCGTTACCTGCTGGAACTGAACGGCCGTTACGACGGGTCGTCCCGCTTCCTGAGGGGAAGCCGCTGGGTGTTCTCGCCGTCCGTTTCCCTGGGTTGGCGAATCAGTGAAGAGCCCTTCTTCAAGCCCGTCAGGGACTGGTGGGACAACCTGAAAATCCGTGCGTCATACGGCCAGCTGGGCAACCAGCAGCTGAGCGAGTACTATCCCGCCATCCGCACCGTCACCACCGGCGGACAGTCTTCTTACCTGCTGGGCGGCCCCAAGCCCGCCGTCGCCACCATTTCCGCCCCGGTGTCGTCCGGCCTTACCTGGGAGCGTTCCATCCAGGGCAACCTGGGTCTGGACATGACTTTCCTGAACGGACGGCTGGATTTCTCGGCCGAGGGCTACATACGTGACACCAAAGACATGCTTACCGCCGGCGACGTCCTGCCTGCTACCTATGGCTACAGCAGCGCCCCCAAGGAAAACGTGGCCGACCTCCGGACTGTAGGTTATGAACTGAATATCGGCTGGAAAGACAGCTTCAGGCTGGGCAGCCAACTGTTCCATTACAATGCCAGCTTCCTGTTCAGCGACTATGTCTCGCACATTACCCGCTTCAACAACCCCGAAAAGCTGCTTGCCAAGAACTATTGGGTGGGCATGAAGTACGGCGATATCTGGGGCTATCACATTGACGGCCTGTTCGCTTCCGACGAAGAGGCCGCCGCCTGGAATGTGGACCAGTCCCTGGTGAACAGCATCATCAACGCCAGCACCGGCGACATCAATCCGATCACCGGAACGGCGGGACTCCGCGCCGGCGACCTCAAGTTCGCCGATCTGGATGGCAACGGAAAGATTGACCAGGGCAACGGAAAGGCAGGGGACAGCGGTGACCTGCGGGTTATCGGCAACAGCCAGCCCCGCTTCAACTTCGGTATCAACCTGGGAGCCTCCTATGCCGGCTTCGACCTGGCCCTGTTCTTCCAGGGAATCGGCAAGATGAACTGGTATCCCCAGTACGAGGTCCGTCAGTTCTGGAGCCTGTACGCCCGTCCGTTCGCCACCTTCATTCCCCGCGACTTCCAGAACATGTACTGGACCGAGGAAAACCCCAACGCCTACTTCCCGCGTCCCCGCGGCTATGTGGCCGGCGTCAACGCCAACCGTGAGCTGTCCGCCGTCAACGACCGGTACCTGCAGAACATCGGGTTCCTGCGTCTGAAGAACCTTACGTTCGGCTACACCATTCCCCAGCGGATCACCCGCAAGGCGCACATCGAGCGCGTGCGCTTCTACTTCACCGGTGAGAACCTCTTCTACTGGGCTCCGGGCTTGAAAACCAAGTACATCGACCCTGAAATGGCCCAGACCAATGGCAACCTGCGCATCTATCCCTGGCAGAAGACCATTATGTTCGGTATCGATGTGACCCTTTAAAATGATGTGCCTTATGAAAAAGACAGTATATATCCTGCTTTCCGTCCTGGCCGGTTTCATCCTTTCCGGATGCGACAAAATGCTGGACGTATATCCCAAGGACCGCATGTCTCCGGAAACCTTCTTCAAATCCGAGAAGGAGCTCCAGGCCTTCGGCATGAATTTCTACGAAATGCTGCCCGGTGGGGCCTCCCTCTACATCGAGGATGCCGACACCTATATCCAGATGGGCCTTGTGGACGAGCAGAAAGGTACCCGGACCATCCCCAATTCCGGCGGCGGATGGAGCTGGGGCGCCCTGCGCAACGTCAACACCATGCTCTCCTACCTGGGCAACTGCTCCGATGCCGCTGTCCGGGCCAGATACGAGGGCTTTGCCCGCTTCTTCCGTGCCTGGTATTACTTTGGCATGCTCAAGCGCTTCGGCGACGTTCCGTGGTATGACCAGCCGGTGGGCTCGGCCGACACCGAGGCCCTGAACCGTCCGCGCGATTCCCGTGAATTCATCCTGGGAAAAATGCTGGAGGACCTGGACTGCGCCATCGAAAACCTGCCTTCCACCAAGAGCGCCTACGAGATTACCAAATGGACCGCCATGGCCCTGAAATCCCGTGTCCTGCTGTTCGAGGGAACCTTCCGCAAGTATCATACCGAGTTTGAGTACGGTGCCGGCGCCCATGACTGGCAGTGGTACCTGGACGAATGCGCCAGGGTGTCGGAAGCGTTCCTCTCCACCAGCGGTTACACCCTGCATACGGCAGGCGGTGCGAAGAAGGCCTATTACAGTCTGTTCACCACGTCCGATGCGATTGAAAACACGGACGAGGTCATCCTGGCCCGCAATTACAACACCGCCTACAATGTGGTGCATGATGCCACCGGCCTCATGCACGCCTCTACCCGCGGCCGTTACGGCATGACCCGCAAGCTGGTGGCCAGTTACCTGATGGCCGACGGCTCCCGCTTCACCGACAAGCCCGGTTGGGAAACCATGGGCTTTGTGGAGGAATGCGCAGACCGTGATCCCCGTCTGGCCCAGACCATCCGCACCCCGGGTTATACGCGTTTGGGCGACACGGCCCCGTGCCCTCCCGAATTCCAGTACTGCCTCACCGGATACCATCCCGTGAAGTATGTGGTGGAGATGGAAAAAGACGCTTATAACAGTTCCGACACGGACTTGATTATTTTCCGTGCCGCCGAGGTGATGCTGAACCTCGCGGAGGCCAAGGCCGAAGCCGGTACACTCACCCAGGAGGACTTGGACAAAACCGTCAACCGTATCCGCAGCCGGGCCGGCATGCCGGCGCTGGGCATGGCGGCCGCCAATGCCAATCCGGACCCGTTCCTCACCAACGAGGCCTGGGGTGGTTACCAGAACGTAAGCGGGGCCAACAAGGGCGTCATCCTGGAAATCCGCCGCGAGCGCGCCATCGAACTGGCCCAGGAAGGATTCCGCTATTACGATATCATCCGCTGGAAGGAGGGCAAAATCTTTGAGAAGCAGTATTATGGCATGTACTTCCCCGGCGAGGGTGAATACGACCTCAATGCCGACGGCATTCCCGACCTGCTGCTTTACGGTGACACCAAGCCGGCGAGCACCGCCCCCGCCCAGTACAAGGTGGGCAGTACGGACTTCATCCTGAGCGACGGCGCTTCGGGCCACGTGAACCTGTACAAGGAGTTGCAGTGCCGTTGGAACGAGTCCCGCGACTATCTGTACCCCATTCCCCTTGACGAGCGCCGCCTGACCGGCGGAACGCTTGTGCAGAATCCCGGTTGGGACGATGGTTTAACCTTCTAAGATGCATCGACCTATGAAAAAGATAATCAACTATTTGCTGATTGCAAGCCTGGCCGTGGCGGCGCTCGCCTGTCAGGACTTGAAAAAGGAGCCCGGGACAGGGAAGGCCGAGCCCACCATGAAAGGCGTATTCTACGCCGATATCCCTGGCGAGAAAACACCGGTGGAGATTGCTCCCGGTGCCAGCAAGACCTATTCCCTGAAAGCCTGTGCTTTCCGGAGCAACGTGACCGACATTGTCATGAACTTCAGTTTCAAGGTGAACGAGGAGGCGGTGTCCGCCTACAATGAGGCCAACGGAACCTCCTATGTGATGTGCCCGGGATCGGCCTTTGAGTTCCTGACCAATGAAGTGATGCTTCCGCGCTATGGCAAGGCTTCTACCACGGCGCGGCTGAAAGTGACGGCCTCCGGACTTGAGAAGGATGTCACCTATATGCTCCCCGTTACGCTGGACAAGGCCCGCCAGACCGAGAGCTGGTCTTTGGCCGACACCCTGGCGGCCTATGTACTGCTGACGCTGAGCGACTTCGATCCCAACGGTCCCGGCACGGAGAACAACCCTTATCCCATTACCACCGTAGAGGAACTCAGGAACATGGGAGACCTCCTGGAGGAAGGCATGAAAACCTACTTCCGCCTGGATGCCGACCTGGACATGGCGGGCGTCATGGACTGGGAGCCCATCAACACGGGTTCTCCGTTCAAGCCCATCTACCTTGACGGTGACATGCATACCATCTCCAACTTCTCGGGCAAGACCAGCCTCTTCGGCGGCGTGGCCGGAAGCATTTCCAACCTCATCATTACAGGAGCCAATATTGAGAATGCAGCCGGCCCGGTGGGCATCCTGGGCTCCTATGGCGGAGAAACGGACAATCCGGTTACGGTTGAGCATGTCTATGTGCAGGGCAAGATTACCAACAAGGTTGCCCATGGCACCGGCGGCCTGTTCGGCTGCATTGCCGAGGCTACCATCAACGCCTGTTCGGCCGACGTGGAAATTGACTCCGACAAGTACGACTCCGGCGGCATCTACGGTTATGACAATTCGGCCGTGGGCAAAAGGAGCGTGGTCTCCGACTGCTGGACTTCCGGAGACATTACCGGTAACCGCATGGTAGGCGGCATTGCCGGCATGATGTCCCAGAACGAGAGCGAATGCATTATCCGGAACTGCTACTCCACGGCCCGCGTACATGCCCAGTTCAAGTACGGCGGCATTGTGGGCGATGCCATTATGGGCCTCAAGGGTGACAACGCCACCAAGACCGCCAAGAACCACATCGAGAAGTGCATTGCCTGGAACAATGCCGTCTTTTCCGACGTGAAGGACGATGGCGTGCACTATAGCTCCGGAGCCGTCGTGGGCTTCACCTCCCTGAAAAACTACCATGTGGACTGCTTCCGCAGGGCCGACCTGGACTTCTCCGACTGCCCCGGCAACAATACCAACGCTCTGGTGGACCACGAGAATTCCTCGCCTGATACGCCGCTGGTGGAAAAGGCCGTGAGCCCGGGCTCCACCAACTACAACTTCCCGTATCACGGAAAATCCGCCGCTGCCGGAGCCACTGCGTCCCAGGTTGCCAAAAACCTGGGCTGGGACGAGAGCATCTGGGACCTGTCCGGACCCATGCCCCTGTTCAAGGGCGGTCTGGCCCCTATCCAGGATGTGGATACCGGCGGCCAGCTCCCCGACTTCGGAGAAAACGACTTCTACAATTAAACACGACGAGGTATGAAAACAATCAGATATATTGTAGCAATGCTTGCCCTCGCGGCTGCTTTTTCCTGTGCGAAGGAAGCAGGCAAGGACCTGCCGGCTCCCCAGGAAACGGAAGACCTCATAACCATCAAGGCGTATCTTCCCGACGACGTTACGAAGGCGGGAGCCAGCGTGGGCTTCTCCTGGTACTGGCAGGAGGGCGACAAGATTACCGTGGTGGGAGAGGAGGAAACTCAGGTGTTCAGCATCAAGTCGGGCGTTTCTTCCAAGATGGCGGAATTCACAGGCCGGCCCGTTGCCGGTGACAAGTTCACCATCCTGTACCCCGGCGAAGACGCCAATACGGCCGTATGGAGTTCCCAGAGCCAGGACGGAAACAATTCCCTGGACCATGTCAAATATGCCGCCGCCCTGAAGGATGTGGACGACTACACCAGCTTCAACTTCAGCCCCGAATGGGCCGAAGAGCATAACGGCACCTTCCGGCAGACCGGCGTGCTCAAACTGGTCCTCACCCTTCCGGAGGACATTGAAAAAGTGAGCCGCATCACCCTTACGGCCAGCAGCCCCCTGTTTTACAAGGGGAACGGCGAGGATAGGACCGACAAACTGGAATTGGCCATGAACGATGCCGTGCCGGATGCGCAGCACAGCATCACGGCCTGGATGACCACGTCCTGGAACGAGGCCGAGGTGCCTGCAGACGCCGGCATTTCCATTGAGGTGGCCAATTCCGACGCCCCGGTGGCCAAAACCGTCACCTTTGCAAAAGCCTCCACGCTCATGAGCGGCATGGTGAACAACTTCATTGTGGACGGAACGGCCTGGGAATATACCACCCGGTACACCGACGGCGACGGAACGGCGGCTTCCCCCTGGTTGATTACGCAGGCCCGCCAGATGTCGTTCATCGCCGACGACCTCAAGGCCGGTGAAATCCGTTACTTCAAACTGGGGGCCGACATTGACATGGCCGAGGTGGATGCCTGGGTCCCGCTCAACCCTGTGGATCCTTTTGACAAACAGATAGACTTTAACGGCGACGGTCATACCATCTCCAACTTCTCCTGCAACGCCTCCAGCTATCCCAGCTTCTTCGGTGTGCTCTATGGCAAGTGCCACGACGTCAAGTTTGTGGACGCCGCCATTACTGCCACCTCCAAGGGCTGCGGTATCCTGGGCGGCTACGGCGGTACC
>DFFY01000114.1:0-23234 GCA_002371115.1 Bacteroidales bacterium UBA3764 | reverse complement strand
TATCCTGGGCGGCTACGGCGGTACCACCGGCAAACCGTGCGTGGTGGAGAATGTCCATGTCCAGGGAACGGTGACCAGTACGGTCGGCAACTGTGTGGGCGGCATGTTCGGTACGGGCCGTGAGGCAGGCATCTCCAACTCCTCCGCCGACGTTGTCATCAGCAGCGTTGGCCAGCAGGTGGGCGGTATCATAGGTACCGATGCCGGTCTGGGCGTGACCATCACCAATTGCTGGACCGCCGGTTCTGTCTCCACTACCGCTTCCATCGCGGGCGGTATCTGCGGCGACCTGACGGCAGAAGGCAGTTCCATCCTCAACTGCTACTCCACGGCATCGGTGACCACCCAGTTCATCTTCGGCGGCATTGTGGGGCGTGCCTGCAAAGGCTCCAAGACCAATGCCAACAACTGCAACTCGCTGGAGCCCGGCAACCATGTGGAGAACTGCATTGCCTGGAATGATTTCCTGAAGTCCGATTTCATCTCCGAGGCCACTCCCGCCGAGCACTACAGCAGCGGCGCCGTCATCGGCGGCACGGCCGTGAAGAACTACCTGAAGAACTGCTGGCGCAAGTCCGATCTTTCATTCACCGACTGTCCCAAGAACGCCGAACTGGGTACATATGTGCTTGTGGACCAGGAGGACGCCGACCCTGAACATCCGATGGTCAAGGGTGCCGGCACCTATGCCTTCGCCTACCACGGCAAGGCGGCTGCCGCCGGCAAGACCCTGAGCCAGGTGGCCCAGGAGATTGGCTGGAGTGACGAAGTGTGGGACTTCAGCGGTGAAACGCCTAAACTCAAGTAGGAAATGAAACACGAAAGAATCCTTTGTATGTTGGCTCTCGGGCTCCTGCTCCTTTCGGGGTGCGGGGGCAAAGAGCCGGTCAGAGAACTGCCGCCGCCCCCCGAGGTTACGGATACGGACACGGGCGGATCCGAGATTGGAGGCGGCTCCGGTATCGAAGTTACTCCGCTGGGGGCGGGCTGGACTGCTACGTCTGTTGCCGACGGTGTTATTTACTATGCGTATAACGGAACAGACGAGATCTCTGGCAAGCACCAGGAGGTGTTTGCGGTGGATGTGGACCTGAACAATCCCGCTTATCAGGTGAAACTGGTGTATGAGAGCCCGCGGCTCACCACGTCGGCTGCTTTCAAAAAACACAAAGCCGTTGCGGCCATCAACGCCAATTACGAGCCCAACTCCATTTACATGCGGGTAGGCGGTTCGGAGATTTATCCGCTCAAGAGTGACAAGATTGGCGATACCTCCGTCCCCAACTGGAAGAACGAGGCGGCCTTCTCCGTTGCCGGAGACCGGAATGTGGCCTTTCTCTGGGCCGGGTCCCAAAAGAAAGGGGAAGTGACTGTGTCCCAGCAGCGCACGTATTATCAGAACCTGTCGTCCACCGGCTATCCCAACGTGATTTCCAGCGCGCCCATGCTCATCAACAATTTTGACAAGTTGGGCGAGAACTTCTGCGACTACTCCCTCTCATCGTCTGCCGTAAACAAGCTCAACTCCGAGGACGCGGACCGTCATCAGCGGGTGCTTCATCCCCGAACGGCGGTGGCCCTCACGGAGAACAATCATTTGATTCTCTTTGTGGTGGACGGCCGTATCAAGAGCGCCGGCATGAGTGCCAGGCAGCTCACCCGTTTCCTGGTGAAGTGGTTCAATCCGCAATACGCCCTGAACCTGGACGGCGGCGGCTCCACCACCATGTGTGTACAGGGGGAGGGAGATGCCGCCACCCATGTGGTCAATTATCCCTGCGACGGGAATACCAATTATGACCATACCGGAGAACGTCCGCGTGACGCCTTTATCATGATTGTAAAGAAGTAGAACATGATTCAGCACAGCCTATTCCGCCTTGCCGCCGTGGCAGGAGCTGTCTTTCTGGCAGTCTCCTGCTCCGGCAAGGGGAATTACAACAACGACATAGAACCCGGGAAGCCGGACAAGCCCTCCGTTACGCACAAGGGGCCCAAAGCCGTTTTTATTGGAGACAGCATCACCTGGCAGTGGACCCAGGAACGGGAAATTTCCAAGAGCAAGTTCGACACTGCCATCTCGCTGCCCGATCCGCTCCCTTCTTACATGGAAGACCGCGGTACAAGCTATTGGGTGTCCTGGCATCCGGCATTCTTTACGCAGAACGGCTATGCCAACAAGGGCGTGAGCGGTGAGCGCACGGACCAGATGCTCTCCCGCTACCAGAAGGACGTCCTTGCCCTGGACCCGTCCGTCGTCGTAATTATGGGAGGAACCAACGACCTTGCCCAGGGTTACGCCAAGGACCATATCCTGGCCAACATCAAGTCCATGGCCGAGCAGGCCGCCGCCAAAAACATGCAGGTGGTGCTGTGCTCGGTGACGCCCTGCAACATGACCTACTCCAAACTGTCTCCCCGCGAGAAGGGCACGCACATCGTTGCCCTGAACGGCATGATTCAGGACTATGCCCGGGAGAAGGCCTTCACCTATTGCGACTATTACCCTGCCCTGGTGGCGCAGGACGGCTATTCCCTCAAGGAGGAGTACTGCCTGTATGACCGGCTGCATCCCAACCCCGATGCATACACCCTCATGGAGGCTGTCATCAAGCCCATCATCGACCAACTGCTTAAATAATTTGCATGAAACAACGGACCATGAACAGAAACGACAAGACAAAATACATGGTGCCGCAGGCGCTGCCCGTGCACCTGGAACAGGAGTTGTGCATTGCCCAGTCAGGCAATCTGGGCGCTTTTGAGAACAACCCCCTTATTGATGAAACTTTTCCCGCCCTATTTTAAAAACCGGAGGACAGTATGATGAAACGATATTCTATTTTTGCGCTGGCTTCCGGCATCGCCCTTTCCCTTTTTGCCTCCTGCTCCAAGGACAATCATGTTCCGGCTCCTGCGGCAGAAAAGATTACTATCACGGCCTCTTTCCCGGAGGAAGGCCTCACCAAGGTGGGCTTTGTGGAAGACGGCTACAATAACAAGCTCAACCTTGTCTGGCAGGACGGAGACCAGATTGTCATTACCGATGAGGCCAATCCTTCCAATACGCAGACCTTCGACATTGTCTCCGGTGCCGGTACTGCATCGGCCACCTTTACCGGTACGGCTCCCGCTGCCGCCGCTTCCTACAGGATTACGTATGGCGGGAATCCGTCCTATGCCGTCCAGACGCAGGCTGCCGATGGCGACACCGGCCATCTGAAGTATGTCGCAACGCTCACGGGCGTTACGGACTATACCAGCTTTACGTTCACCGATGCGGCGTCTTCGGCCGTTCTTCGCCTGAGGACCCAGATTCCTGCCGGCTTCTACGGCAATGTCAAGTCCGTTGTCATCAAGGCCGGTACTGCCTTTGTCAAGGTGGATATTGCCGACTCGGCCGATGCCGGTGAAACCAATGTGTTTACCGTGTATGCTTCGCTGCCTGGCGAGATGGCGATTGCGGCCGGTACCGAGCTCTATGTAAGCTTCATGATGGATGAGACCAAGGCCTACCTCAAGCACACCGCTTACCGCGTGCTGCCCGCCATGACCATCGAGGCCGGCAAGGTGAATACCATCAACCTCAACTGCTCCGCTATCGAGACCTCGGCCGGTGCCGTCGACAACGGCACTGCTGCCAAGCCTTACCTGATTGCCGACCAGCAACAGATGGATGCCATGCACACCTTGCTTGCCGCCGGCGAGAAAAAGTACTTCAAGATGGTGGATGACGTGGATATGACGGGCGTTGCCTGGGCCCCGCTGAATCCTGCTTCCCCTTATGATAAGGAAACAGACTTTAACGGCGACGGTCATACCATCTCCAACTTCTCCTGCAACGCCTCCAGCTATCCCAGCTTCTTCGGTGTGCTCTATGGCAAGTGCCACGACGTCAAGTTTGTGGACGCCGCCATTACTGCCGCCTCCAAGGGCTGCGGTATCCTGGGCGGCTACGGCGGTACCGCCGGCAAACCGTGCGTGGTGGAGAATGTCCATGTCCAGGGAACGGTGACCAGTACGGTTGGCAACTGTGTGGGCGGCATGTTCGGTACGGGCCGTGAGGCAGTCATCTCCAACTCCTCCGCCGACGTTATCATCAGCAGCGTTGGCCAGCAGGTGGGCGGTATCATAGGTACCGATGCCGGTCTGGGCGTGACCATCACCAATTGCTGGACCGCCGGTTCTGTCTCCACTACCGCTTCCATCGCGGGCGGTATCTGCGGCGACCTGTTGGCTGAAGGCAGTTCCATCCTCAACTGCTACTCCACGGCATCGGTGACCACCCAGTTCATCTTCGGCGGCATCGTGGGACGCGCCTGCGCCGGCCAGAAGACCAATGCGACCAACTGCAACGGACAGGAACCCCAGAACCATATTGAGAACTGTATAGCCTGGAACGACTTCCTCAAATCCGACTTTGTCACCGATACCGCCGAGCACTACAGCAGCGGCGCCGTCATCGGCGGCACGGCCGTGAAGAACTACCTGAAGAACTGCTGGCGCAAGTCCGATCTTTCATTCACCGACTGTCCCAAGAACGCCGAACTGGGTACATATGTGCTTGTGGACCAGGAGGACGCCGACCCTGAACATCCGATGGTCAAGGGCGCCGGCACCTATGCCTTCGCCTACCACGGCAAGGCGGCTGCCGCCGGCAAGACCCTGAGTCAGGTGGCCCAGGAGATTGGCTGGAGTGCCGACGTCTGGGACTTCTCCGCAGTCCTGCCCACCCTAAAATAGCCCTTTCATGAGCCTGATAAACTTCTTTAAAATGGAATCCGGGCATATGGCGCAGCCGGTCCCGGAAGAAAAGGTGGACAAAACCTACAAACGCCTGAGAATCCAGACATTCCTAGCGGCTACGTTTGGCTATGCCCTGTATTATGTGTGCCGCCTGTCCATGGGCGTAATGAAGCAGCCGCTCATCGATGCGGGCCTTCTGAACGCCACCCAGCTGGGTATCATTGGCGCATGCCTGTATTGGGCCTACGCAGTAGGAAAATTTGTCAATGGCTTTTTGGCCGACAGTGCCAATATCAAGCGTTTTATGGCGGCAGGGCTTGTGGTGTCCGCTGCGATGAATTTTATCATGGGAGTGCTGGGCGTGCAGGCACTGAACGGGAGCATTGCCAATTCGGCCCTGTTTTTTCTGTTTGCGGTATGCTGGGCGGTCAACGGCTGGGCGCAGTCCATGGGTGCGCCGCCCGCCATCATTTCCCTGTCCCGCTGGTTCCCCCTGCGCATCCGGGGCACGTTCTACGGCTTCTTCAGTTCGTCGCACAACATTGGCGAAGGCCTGTCCTTCGTGTTTGTGAGTGCGCTGGTGGCCGCCATGGGCTGGCACTGGGGCTTTTTCGGCGCCGCCCTGGCTGGCCTGCTGGGAGTGCTTATCATTGTCTTCTTCCTGCACAACACCCCCGAAAGCAAGGGCCTTCCGTCCATCGAGGAACTCTCCGGCGAGGACGGGCCTCAAGCGGTTCCTGCGGCCGAAAAACGCGCACAGACGCGCAAGATGCAGGCTGCGGTCATCCGTAACCCGGGGGTTTGGATTCTTGCAGCGGCCAGTGCCTTCATGTACATGAGCCGCTACGCCATCAATGAGTGGGGCATCATCTTCCTCCAGGAAGCCCATGGCTACGGCATCAAAGAGGCAGGCTTCATCGTGGGCATCAACCCTATTTTTGGCGTGTTGGGCACGGTATTCTCCGGCTGGCTGTCCGACGCAGTGTTCAAAAGCGACCGCAAATATCCGGCCCTCGCTGCCGGCATATTGGAAGTGGTGGCCCTGGCCCTCTTCCTGTTCAGCGGCGGGCAAAGATGGGTGATTATCCTGTCGATGGTGCTGTTCGGCATTGCGATCGGCGTTCTTATCAGCTTCGTGGGCGGCCTCATGGCCATTGACCTGGTTCCCCGCCAGGCTACGGGTGCTGCGCTGGGAATTGTGGGCATGGCATCCTATGCGGCCGCCGGTCTTCAGAATGTCGTAACCGGCGTACTGCTGGACAACCATATCGTGAACGGAGTGCACGACTTTACCTATGCGGGCCTCTTCTGGCTGGGGGCTGCCGTCATTTCATTCCTGCTGCCCATCCTTAACTGGAAACGCAAGCGGCAGGAAATACTCTTCTAGCTTATGAAAAAAATCATTGTCGCAGGGACTGCCCTGCTAATATGCCTCTCGCTGCAGGCGCAGCGAGAGGGCGTCAGAGACGAAGTCCGGGCTTCCTGGATGCTTTCCTCCGGCCTTGACTGCGTACAGGATTGGGGGCCCAAGGCTGCCACGCCGGCCCCGAAGGGCTATGAGGCCGTGTATATCGGCCACTATGGCCGCCACGGCTCCCGATATGCCTATAATGAAAAGGCCTATACCGTTATTCTGGAAATGCTCTCCGAAGGGCTGAAGGCTGGAAACCTCACCCCTTACGGCGAGAAACTGCTGCTGGAACTGCAGCCTTTCTGGGATCATGTCCGTTACCGGGTAGGGGACCTTACTCCGCTGGGCTGGGAACAGCACCGGCAGATTGCCCGCACCATGGTGCAGCGTTTTCCGTCCGTGTTCGGAAAGGGGAGCGCGGTGGATGCGTGCTCCAGCCCAGCCGCCCGCTCCATCATCAGCATGTCGTCTTTCTGTACCGCGCTGTCACGCCTTGCGCCGCAGACGGAAATCTATGCCCATCAGGGACTGACGGACGTCCAGGCAACGCGCCCCAATACGGGAAAGAATCCTTTCCGTTACGAAGGCCCCGCCATGGAAATCCCTTACGCTGAGCGCGCGTACAAGTTCTTCGAGCGCCGTTTTCCCGGGTATCGGCAGGTATTGGCAAGGCTGTTCAAGGACCCTGATGCCGGTTTGGGAAGGTTCACGCCCTACGAGGCTTTCTTCAACCTGTACATGTTCGTGGGCGGCATGAACAGCCTGCCGGAGAAGGAACGGGTGGACGTAAGCGGTTTCTTTACCCCGGAGGAATATGCCATCCTTTGGGAAATAGACAATTATGAGCGTTTTCGGGAGTACTATCCCTACAAGATTCCCTGCTCGTCCATTGTGGATGACCTGTTGGAAAAGGCCGATGCGGCCTTGTCGGCGGGGAAGAGGGGCGCTTCGCTCCGCTTCGGGCACGACCACGTGCTCATGGCCCTTCTGATGATCATGGACATTGACGGATTTGACACGGTGCCCGAAAGCAACGACGACCTTGTTTATTGGTTCCAGACGTTCCGCTCGCCCATGGCCGCCAATCTCCAGCTGGTCCTGTTTGCACCCCGGAAGGGGACGGCTCCCGTGCTGGCCAAGATGCTCCTTAACGGGGAGGAGGTCCGCCTTGGCACGCTGGAACCCTTCAGCGGCCCTTATTACAGGTGGGACGACGTACGCCGTTACCTGCGCGGGCGCGTGGCCAAGTTTACCTACAAGCCCGAGGCCGGGGAGTGGAAGACCACCGAAGTGGCGCCCGGGCTCACCTATCACCACTTCACCGGGCTGGAACCTGTTACCGGCAGCGCCCAGCAGGTTTTTGTGGCCGACTGGGACATGTCGGCCCCCGGTTACAGCTTCAGGTTTGCCGTTACTCCCAAGCAGGTGCCGACCTCTTCCGTTTTTGCTCAGAAGGGGGCTGTTGTGGCCATGAATGCCTGTTATGAGCCTTCGTCCGTGGTGTTGAAAGCGGAGGGTGAGTACTACTCCAATATCCCGTACAACACCGTCATGACCACCGGCGTTCCCAACTGGAAGAGCGATGTGGCCATTTACACGGACGGCGGGCGCGACGTGCGCATTGTTTATGAAGGAAAGGGGAAGACGCACAATGCGCTGAGGGCCTTGTACGGCGCCAGTGAAGAGCCCAATATTTTCACCACGGCGCCCATGCTAATCGAGGACCACAAGCCCGTGGGGGCCACCTTTGCCGGCTACCATTCCGACGAGGAAATCCAGAAGTACAATTACGAAGACCCCGTGCGTCACCAGGGTGTGCGTCATCCCCGCACGGCGCTGGCCATCACCGACGACGGCCATCTGCTGATGGTGGTGGTGGACGGCCGGCGGCCGGGCGTGAGCGAGGGCATGTCGGCCCGGGAGCTCACGTATTTCCTTGAGGAACATTTCCATCCCGTCACGGCTGCCAACATGGACGGCGGAGGCTCCTCCACCCTTTGTATACAGGGACTGGGGGATCCGCAGACCCATGTGGTGAACTATCCTACGGGGAATCAGCGCTACGACCATGCCGGCGAGCGCGGTCTGGTGTCGTTCTTCTATCTGGTCAAGGAGTAGGGAGGGCTTTCAGGAAGCATTCCACCGTGTTTTCCATGAGGCAGGCGATGGTCATGGGGCCCACGCCGCCCGGTACGGGGGTGATGGCTGCGGCTTTGGGTGCCACGGAGTCAAAGTCCACGTCGCCGCAAAGCTTGCCCGTTTCCGGGTCCCTGTCCATGCCCACGTCAATGACTACGCAGCCGGGGGAGACCATGTCGCCGGTGACCATTTTGGCGTGTCCTGCAGCCACCACCAGGATTTCTGCCTGGCGGGTAATGGAGGGCAGGTCCACCGTGCGGGTATGGCACAGGGTGACGGTGGCGTTGGCGTCCAGCAGCATCTTGGCCACGGGAAGGCCCACAATGTTGCTCCGGCCAATGACTACGGTGCGTTTGCCTTTGGGGTCCACGCCCGCCGCTTCCAGCAGCTTCATGATGCCTTTGGGCGTGCAGGGACTCATGTGCGGCGTCTTTTGCCACAGGCCGGCCACGTTGAGCGGATGGAAGCCGTCCACGTCTTTGCTCCGGTCGATGGCTTCAATGACCTTGGCCTCGGAGATGTGGCGGGGAAGGGGCAGCTGCACCAGCACTCCGTCCACGCTGTTGTCGGCGTTGAGTTCCTTTATCCTGTCCAGCAAGGCGGCTTCCGGGGTTTCTTCCGGGAGCACCAGGGTGGTGTTTCTGATGCCGCAGGCCTCGCAGGCCCTGGCTTTGTTGCGTACATATACCACGCTGGCCGGATCCTCGCCCACGCGCACTACCACCAGGTGCGGCACCCGCCCGTACTTTTCCGGGAAAGTGGCCACCTGCGCCGCCAGCCTCTCTTTGATGGAGGCCGATATTTGTTTTCCGTCAATCAGTTTCATATGTGCAAAGATAGTCGTTTTCGGCCGATATCCGGCTCAAATGTAAAATAATATTGCTATCTTCGTGATGTTGTAGCGTATCTTTTTATGAAACAGTTGCGTTTTCTCCTCATGCTTTTATCCGTGAAAAGAATCTTTCCGATAGTCCTGCTCCTTGCCGTGGCTTCCTGCGGCGAGGGCAGGCAGAATCAGTCCCTTACGCTGATGAGTTACAACGTAGGTGTGTTTTCCAAGTATCAGGACAACAGCATGCCTGAGGTTGCGAGGCTTATTCGTGACAGCGGGGCAGACCTTGTAGGCCTGAACGAACTGGACAGTTGCAACCGCCGTCATGCCGATTTCCAGCTAAAGGAACTTTCCGATGAGATGGGCGGGTGGCCGTATCTGTTCGCTTCGGCTTTCCCTTTCGCCGGCGGGGGATATGGAAACGGCGTGCTTTCTTCCATTGAAATCCAGAAGAGCTACAGGGTTGCACTGCCCAAAGGCGATGGCTCCGAGCCCCGCAGCATGGCGGTTGTGGAGACGGCGCGCTGCGTCTTTGCATCGCTGCACCTGGACCATTGCAGCACGGCTGCCGCGCTTTCGCAGATGCAGGTTGTGAACGACTGGTTCATCGGCAGGTATAAGGGCTGCAGCAAGCCGGTTTTCCTTTGCGGCGACTTTAATGTAACTCCCGACAGCGAAGTGATTGCCCTGGCCCAGACTGCCTGGACATTGCTTTCCGGAACAGGAAACACCCATTCCACCACCCATCCCCGCCATTGTATCGACTACATTTTTTCCTTCCGCCATGCCGTCCCGGTGCAGGTTGAAGAGGCCCGTGTGCTCACAGAAGGCACGGCATCACTGTCCGACCACTTCCCGGTACTTGTCCGGCTCAGGTTGTAGCTTTTGCGGGGCCGTCATTGGTTGAATCCTTCCCGTACCAGAAATTCTTCGGCTTTGTCAAATCCCAGGACGGCGTGGCCTTTCCCGGGGAAGATATGGAGTTCTGCCGGGATACCCATGGCCCGGAGCTGCTGGTAAACCAGGATGGATCCGTTGGATGAGTAAGGGTCATCGCCTCCGTGGAGAAGAATCATGGGGCAGGTCTTGCCGTCAAAATGGAATACCGCGCTCAGGCCGATTCCCGGACCATACCCTCCCAGGAGGGCTTTGGTGCCTTCTTCCGCGTCGGTGGTTACATAGGCAGGAGCGTGTACCACCGCCCAGTTGATATGGCAGGCGGTTGAATCCAGGCCGTCCACGGGCTCATAGGCCCTGCTTTGGGAACTGGTGGCAAGCAGCAGCGCCAGGTGGCTGCCGGCCGACATGGACACCGTTCCTATACGTTCCGGGTCAAAGCCTCTTTTAGCCGCCTCGCTGCGCACAAGACGCACCGCCCGCTGCCCGTCTTCCCAGGCCGATTGGTAAAAGGGAATTCCTTTCGGGCGCGGTGTGCGGTAAACCAGGTTCACGCATTGGAAGCCCATGGCCGTGAGCCGTTCTTTCCACATTTTTACAGGCTTCACATCGCAGCAGGAATTGTAGCTGCCGCCGGAGATGAGAATCATGCAGCCGCCGTTGGGCTTTTCCGGGGCGGAATACCATTCCAGGTACGGCTGGCGGTATTGGTCGGGCTGGAAACCTTCGGCCCGGGAAATGTCGGTCATGGCGGCAATCTGATGCTCCTGGGGATGGGGCATGCGGTGAGATGGCCATAGGTATTGTTTCTCTTGGGCCCAGGCGTTCTGGACCAAGGCCAGCAGGAACAGGATTCCTGCTCCTACCGCGAGTTTCCTATACAAGGAAGCCGGTATTTGTGTGATGGCTGTGTGTCTCATAAATGCAAAGTTAGTCAAAATCTGCCATGAGTGTCACAAAAACGCTCGGCTTTATGGCGCTAAGGGCGTAAATGGGCGTCAGTGCCATAAAATCGGCCCAAATTATGGCGCTGGAACGTATGCTTGAGGTAAAAGGGCCGATAACGCAGCAATCTGCTCCGGCGTGGTGGCCCAGCTGGTGGCGAAGCGGGCGACGGCGCGTCCGTCCGGGCAGCGTTCCCACACTTCGTAGGCCACCTTTCCGTCCAAGGCCTGGGCAGCGGCCTCCGTGAGGAGGATAAACTGCTGATTGGTAGGTGAATCCAGGAAGAGTTCGTAGCCCTTGGCAACAAACAGTTCCTTCAGCTCCATGGCACGGTCAATGGCATTCTTGGCAATCTGGAAGTAGAGCCCGTCCGTGAACAAGGTCTCGAACTGAATGCCCAGCAGGCGGCCTTTGGCCAGCAGCGCGCCGTGCTGTTTTACCAGGGTAAAGAAGTGCTCCGGGGCATTTCCGGCCGGGAAAACCACGGCCTCGCCGCACAGCGCACCCACCTTGGTGCCGCCGATGGTAAACACGTCGCAGAGCGTTGCCAATTCCTGCAGCGTCACGTCGCAGGCTGGGCTCATGAGGCCGTATCCCAGGCGGGCGCCATCGACAAAAAGCGGCAACTTGTATGCCTCGCAAACGGCCTTGACGGCTTTGAGCTCGGCCTTCGAATAAAGGGTGCCGTACTCCGTGGGGAAGGACAGGTACACCATGCCGGGGAAGACCATGTGTTCAAAAGAACCATCGGCATAAAATGCTTCTAAATAAGCGTTTAAGTCCTGGGCCGATAATTTTCCTTCGCGCTGCGGCAGCGTGAGCACCTTGTGGCCGGTGTACTCCACGGCGCCGGCCTCATGCACGGCGATATGCCCGGTCTGGGCCGCTACTACCCCCTGGTAATCGCGTAGCATGGTGGCGATGACGGTGGAATTGGTCTGGGTGCCGCCTACAAGCAAAAAGACATCGGCTCCGGAACAACCGCAGGCCTCACGGATGCGGGCGCGGGCAGCGGCGGTATAGCAGTCTTCGCCATAGCCGGGCTGCTGGTCCATATTGGTGCGCAGCAGGGCCCCCAGGATGGCCGGATGCGCCCCCTCGGTGTAGTCGCAGGTAAAGGAAATCATATCACTATAAAGCCAGTCTAAAGCCGATGGTACTTTTGAACTGATGTGCGAAGTTTTCTCCGCGATTACTGACTCGGCAGGCCGTCCAGTTCGAGGCGGCGCTTCCGCCACGCATGCCCCGAAGGTCGGCGCCATTACGGGCTTCGTCCGGGCCGACAGGGTTCGTAGCCGGTGCCTCGGAATAGGGACCGGGACGATCCTGTACCCATTCCCAGGCATTGCCGGACATGTCGTAGGTCCCCAAAATGCTGGGATATAGCCCTGCAACAGGACGCGGCTTTTTTTCCGGGATGGAACACTGCGCCACGCCAAGGGATGAATTCAATCCGGCAAAGCAATAGTTTCTATTTTTGACGCCATCTTTTGCCGCATATTCCCACTCCGCTTCGGTGGGCAGGCGGAATTTTCTTCCGGTCAAGGTATTCAATCGCAAGATAAAGAACCAGGCATCGTACCAGCTCACATTGCACACCGGGTACTTCCCTTCACGGACTTGCGGCGGGAGGGTTCCCATGACTGCCTTCCAAAGCGCGGCCGTTACTTCTGTTTCCCCTATCTTGAAGTGGTCCAAAGTAACTTTATGCACGGGAAATTCATCTTCCTCTGCCGCCGACTCGTTCACGGTTGCCGTCGCCCCCATCTCAAACTCTCCACCTTTGACGGCAATCATTTTAAATTTGACGCCGTTTACGGTAAAGGTTTCCGATTTTTGGTTGGATACTTCGCGGGGAACCTTGTTGTCCCGAAGGATATCCGTATATATCGCGGGCGCTTTTTCTCCCGTTGAAACGGCCAAACGAAGTCCCGCAGCGCCCAACTTCGTATAGGGCTCAAGGCCTTTACGGGTAATGGCCTTATTGCCCTTTTCTTGGACGCTTCCACCCCGAAGCGCCCGCTTGTCGCCCTCGCCGGGACCTTGCGGATTCAACGCCAAGCCCTCCGGGAACTGATCCGTCCATGCATCCGCGCACCATTCCCAAACGCCGCCAGGCATGGTACTGTCCTGCCTGGCAGCATATTCCCACTCCGCTTCGGTGGGCAGGCGGAAAGGAATTCCGGTAAGCGCACAGAGGCGGGTAACGAACTTTTGGGCCATATCCCATGACAGGCCGGCCATCACGCCTTTCGCGTCAGGTTTTCCCCCCATGACAGCCGCCCATAGGGATGCAGACACTTCCGTCGTTCCTATGGCGTAGCCATCCAGCACGACAGCCCTTACCTCCGGATTCTTGACAATCCCCTGGTCGAAGGTTTCGCCCATCAGGAAAAAGCCCGGCTCCACCTTGCGCAGCTGCAACGTCTGCTCCTTTACGGGAATCGTATATACCCCTCCCTCCTCAAAAGGTTTCAGGTTTTCCAGGGAGGTCTCCGGCACGCCTGCACAGGAAAAAAAGGCCAGGAATGCAAGGCTGTAAAACAACCGGCGCATATTATTCTACAGTTTCGGGGATAACAAACAGCGCCGGATCCACATCGATATCCGTTTCCACGGAAACCAACTCAAGGAGATTCATCCGGTTCCCGTTCATTTCTATGCTCGCCTTCAGGGGAATACCATTCCACACATTAATTATGGTCCATGCTTCCTTGCCGGCTTCCGTTTCTGTCTTCTTCTTGTACACCTGAGTATGATATCCCATCACCTCTTCGTCCTCCAGCCGCTGAATCCCGGCTTTTCCCAGTTCCTCGGCACTCATGCTGTCAAGCAAGACATAATCACCATAATCATCACGTTCTACATCAGAGATTTCCTGCTCTTTCTCTCCATCGCTCACCGTAACAGTGAGTTTTCTTTTCCCATTAATGGTGACATACATCTCCATTTTCTCTCCCATCAGATTCATCGATGTCGCTGCATAGGTTTTCAAACCATAATCGTCGAACCATGTGTCCACATTTCCCATTTCAAAGCCAAACATGGACATTTTATACACATAGTGTCCAGACTTGATGGTGTACACTTTTTCGGGCAGCGAGGCTGCTGCATTCCAGACCAGCCCAAGGGCCAGCGACAAAACAAAAAGCAATTTTTTCATGATTTGGGGATTTTTAAAGGTTTGCGATAAGTTCTACGGGGCAGTGATCGGAGCCGAAAATCTCATTGTGGATGTCGGTGGAGACGATGGCGTCTTTGAGGGCACCCGATACCACAAAGTAGTCGATGCGCCACCCGGCGTTCCGCGCACGGGCGTTCATGCGGTAGCTCCACCAGGAATATTTGACCTCCTCCGGGTGCTGATAGCGCCAGCTGTCCACAAAGCCGGCGGAGAGCAGTTCCGTGAACTTGCCGCGTTCCTGGTCCGTGAAACCGGCGTTCAGGTGGTTGGTGGAAGGGTTTTTGAGGTCTATCTCCTCATGCGCCACGTTGAGGTCTCCGCACATGATCACAGGCTTGGGAAGGCTCAGGAGGTAGGCCCGGAAGGCATCCTCCCAGCGCATGCGGTAGTCCAGGCGCTTGAGGCCGTCCTGAGAATTGGGGACGTACACGCACACCAGGAAAAATTTCTCATACTCCAGGGTAATCACACGGCCTTCCTGGTCGTGTTCTTCCGTGCCGATGCCGTATTTCACGGAAAGCGGCGTATGCTTTGTGTAGATGGCGGTGCCGGAGTAGCCCTTTTTCTCCGCGTAATTCCAGTAGGACTGGTAGCCGGGGAATTCCAGGTCCAGCTGACCGGCCTGCATCTTGGTTTCCTGCAGGCAGAAGAAATCCGCGTCCAGCTCCACGAAAATATCCGCAAAGCCCTTGCCCGCCACGGCCCTAAGGCCATTTACGTTCCAGCTTATGAATTTCATCATTTACCTTGTTTTACGGGAAGGGTAGTTGTTTGCAAACCGTCGCTTCGCGACCCCTCCCATTCGCAACGTTTCTAACGAAACGGCTCTGGGCCCCTCCCTGTATAATTATTCTAATGTCCAGGTGGCGCCTTCCTTGGTGTCTTTTACGGTGATTCCGAAGGAGGAGAGGGTGTCGCGGATACGGTCGCTCTCCGCCCAGTTCTTTTCCTCGCGGGCCTTCTTGCGGGCTTCCAGCACCAGGCTCATGACGCCGTCCAGGGCTTTTTCCGCCTTGCCGGAGGCGCCGGCTTCCTCGTCCTTGAGGCCGAGCACGCCGCCTACCACTTCATCGAAGAAGACCTTGAGGGCAACTTTGTCTCCGGGGGCCAGTTTGCCGCCATTGATGAGTTTGACGGCGTCGAACAGGTGGGCGATGGCAATGGGGGTGTTGAGGTCGTCGCAGAGGGCGTCCATTACTGCGTCGATGATGGCGAGCACTTCGGAAGAAAGTGCCTTCCCCTCCACGTCGCTTCGCGACCCTGCCGGAATACTACCCAGGTCCCGCCAGGCCTGCATCAGGCGCTTGTAGCCTTTCTCGGCGGCCTGCAGGGCGTCGTTGGAGAAGTCCAGCGTGCCGCGGTAGTGGGCCTGCAGGATGAAGAAGCGGATGGTCATGGGCGTGTATGCCTGGGCCAGCAGCTTGTGGTCTCCGCTGAACAGCTGCGGCAGGGTAATGAAGTTCCCGAGGGACTTGCCCATCTTTTGCCCGCCGATGGTAATCATGTTGTTGTGCACCCAGTAATGTACGCCCTGGGTGCCGCGGGATGCCACGTTCTGGGCAATTTCGCATTCATGGTGCGGGAACATGAGGTCCATGCCGCCGCCGTGGATGTCGAACTCCTCTCCCAGGTACTTGGCACCCATCACCGAGCACTCCAGGTGCCAGCCCGGGAAGCCTTCTCCCCAGGGGGAAGGCCAGCGCATGATGTGCTGCGGCTCGGCCTTTTTCCACAGGGCAAAGTCGTACGGGGCATGTTTGTCTCCCTGGCCGTCCAGGCTGCGGGTTCCCTCCAGCGTGGCTTCCAGCGTCCGGCCGCTGAGCACACCGTAGTGGTGGTCCCGGTTGTATTTGCGCACATCGAAGTAAATGGAGCCGTTGCTTTCATAGGCATAACCGGCTTCCAGGATTTTCTTGATGGCCTCTATCTGCTCGATGATGTGGCCGGAAGCGCGCGGCTCGATGGAAGGCGATTCCACGTTGAGTTGGCGCATGGCTTCATGGTAACGCTCCGTGTAATACTGCACCACCTCCATGGGCTCCAGTTGCTCCAGCCGGGCTTTCTTGGCGATTTTATCCTCACCCTCGTCCGCGTCATGTTCCAAATGGCCCACGTCCGTGATGTTGCGGACATAGCGCACCTTGTAGCCCAGATACTTGAGCAGCCGGAACAATACGTCATACGTAACCCCCGGACGGGCATGGCCCAGATGGGCGTCTCCATACACGGTGGGACCGCACACATACATGCCTACCCGCCCTTCGTGGATGGGCTTGAACAGTTCCTTGCTGCGGGTAAGCGTATTGGTAAGATATAAAGGTCTCATAATACTTGCATCTGAATCATGCAAATATACACATTTTGCGCGAGAAATTGCAACGTTGACTGCCCTTTGGAGAAAGTGTGGTTAATCTTGGAAGGTTTGAGGGGACAAAATGGGGCAAAATTGCAATTGTGCGTTTGCTTTCGTAATTTTGTGCCCGCAAGAAAATAAGGCATGACGATGGAAAACGAAAGGAACGTTGACAGACTGTCCGGATGGATTATGAAACTGGCGGTGGCGGCCGTGGTTTGCGCCGCCTGCTGGTACTTCAGGAGCGTGCTGGTATATGTCCTGGCCGCCTTTGTGGTTTCTCTCTTGGGGCAGCCCGTCATGCGGATGTTCAGCAAAATCAAGATTAAGGGCAAGTCCCTGCCGGACTCGGTGCTGGCGGTGGTGACGCTGGTCGTCATTCTGCTCTCCGCGTCCCTGCTGGTGACGCAGCTCATCCCTGTGGTGCTACACATCGTCCGGGATGCATCGGCCATGAATGCACAGAACGTACCGTATAACTCCCTGCTGGATCAGGTGAATGACTCTCTGGTGGGCGTGTTTCCGGCGCTGGGGAAAAACTTCAACCTGGTGTCATTCCTGCTGGAGCAAATCCGCTCGGTGATGAGCGTGTCCAGCGTGACGTCGCTCATCGGCTCCGTGGCTTCCGTGGCGGCGGACGTGGCTATCGGCCTGTTTTCCGTGGTGTTCATTTCCTTTTTCTTCATCAAGGACGGAAAACTGTTCGGGAAGATTATCAGCGCCCTTGTTCCGGACAACATTGAAGCGTCCGTACAAAGGACCATCGACGAGATCACCCATCTGCTGTCCCGCTATTTCATCGGCCTGGTCATTGAGGTGATGGGCGTTATCTTGATTGACTTCCTGGGCCTGTGGCTCATTGCCAGGGTAGGGGCGGACTACGCGATTGGCATCGCCTTCATTGCGGGCGTGCTCAATATCATCCCGTACGTGGGGCCGCTCATCGGCGAGGTCATCGGCGTACTGCTGTGCGTGGTGCTCAAATACGGCGCCGGCGTGGGCCTGGCCGTGCCCATCTGGGTGTTTGCGCTCATCGTCCTGGCCGTTATGTTAGCGGCGCAGCTGGTCGATAATTTTGTGTACCAGCCCATCATCTACTCCACCAGCATCAAGTCCACGCCGCTGGAGATTTTCATCGTCCTGCTCATTGCCGGACAGATTGGCGGCACGCTGGGCCTCCTGGTGGGCATTCCGGTCTATACGGTGGTGCGCGTCATCGCCGCCCGCTTCTTCTATCAGCACAAAGCCGTGCGTCGCCTGATGCCGGATATCGACAAGGAAAACACCGGCTGGCTCATTTGAGGCGGCCGTGGCGCTGGCTAGGGAGGCAAAGAAAGGCACCGCGCGGCGTTATTTTACCAGATTGATGGCGCCGAAGACGCCCAGGGAGGCAGCGAGCATGATGCCGCCGGCCAGGACCACGCCCAGCAGGACGTACAGGACGCTTTTCTTGAAGTCCATGTTCAGGATGCTGGCGGCGAGGGTGCCCGTCCAGGCGCCGGTGCCGGGCAGCGGAATGCCCACGAACAGCAGCAGGGCCCAGTAGAGCCCCCGTCCGGCCTTGGACTCCAGCTTGCGGCCGCCCTTCTCTCCTTTTTCCAGGCACCAGCGGAAAAAACCGCCAATCCAGCGTTTGTCCTTGCCCCATTCCAGGATACGGCGGGCAAAAAGGAAGATGAACGGCACCGGCAGCATGTTGCCCAGGACAGACACAATAATGGACGGGACGATGGGCAGTTCCATGCCCACGGCCACGGGAATGGCACCGCGAAGTTCCACCAGCGGCACCATGGATATCAGGAAGATAAGGAGATACTTTTTCATTGGTTAGCGGCGATGAGTGCACGGATTTCCTCCTTGGCGTCCCGCCAGCGGGGAATGTCAATCTTGGTGCCAATCACCTCCACCACTTTGGCGGCGATGATGGAGCCAATCTCTCCGCAGACACGGAGCGGCATGCCCAGCGAATGGGCGTAGAGGAAGCCGGCGGCATAGGTGTCTCCCGCTCCGGTAGCGTCCACCGGTGTGGCGGGCCAGGGTTCGATGAAGTGGTATTCGTCACCGGACTTCACCATCGACCCGGCTTTCCCTACCTTGACCACGGCAATGTCGCATACGCGCGCCAGTTCGTCGATGGCCGCACGCGGGTCTTTCTTGGTAAAGGCTTTGGCCTCCGATTCATTGGCAAAGACAATGTCCACATAATTCTCCACCAGGTTGTGGAAGAAGGCGTCGTTGGACTCCACTACATTGTAAGAGGCCATGTCGATGGAGATGGTGCACCCGGCCTGCCTGGCCAGGCGGGCGGCCTTGGAGATAAGTTCCTGGTTCTGCACCAGGTAGCCCTCGATGTGGAAATAGTCATAGCCTTGGAACTGCTCCAGGGACAGGTCGTCCGGGCCCAGTTCCAGCGTGGCGCCCATGTAATCGGCAAAGGTGCGTTCCGCATTGGCGCCGGTGATGAACACCATGCACCGGCCGCTGGACTTGGGGCTATAGAGCATTTGCGCCCGCACGCCGTACTGCTCCATGGTGCTCTTGAAGAGGTTGCCCAAATCGTCATTGCCGATTTTCCCGAGAAAGCCGGAAGGCATCCCGAAGATGGCGGTGCAGGTGATGGTGTTGGCCGCCGAGCCGCCGGGAACGTACTTGACGCCGTAGCTCTTGAGGGCGTCCCAGATACGGTCGCCGGTTTCCATGTCCACATGCTGCATGCTGCCCAGCGGAAGGTGATACTTTTGCAGAAGGCTGTCGTCCGGAAGGACGGCCAGAATGTCTGTAAGGGCATTGCCAATACCAAGGATGGATTTCATATTCGTCTGAGGTTACTTACAAAAATAGTCATTTTTTCGTTATCTTTGTATGTTTATGAATAAGAAAGCGAAAAATATCCTGCAATCCGCCTTTTGGATTGCCGTGGCCGTGGTGCTGGTGTACTTCTGCCTCCGCAGCATAGACTGGGCGCAGTTTATGCAGGCCATGGAGCAGTGCCGATGGGAATATGTCATCCTGTCCATGCTCCTGGGGGCGCTGGTGTTCTACCTGCGCGGCAACCGCTGGCGCATGCTGCTGCTGCCCTTCGACCCTGCCACGTCCCGTATCACCACCTTCAACGCCTACAACATTTGCATGGCGGCGAACCTGGCCATTCCGCGCGCCGGAGAGGTGGCGCGGCTGGGCTATGTGGTCAAGCGCTCGGCGGTTGGAGCGGACGGCCGTCGGCTTCTCACCTTCGACAAAGCGCTGGGCACCCTGCTCATGGAGCGGGTATGGGACGGGCTGGTCACCATGGGCATGGCGGCCGTGCTGGTGGCGGTCATGTGGGAAACCTTTGGCGCCTACCTCGTGGAAAGCATGTCCGGCCTGGGAGGCAGCGACGTCCTGTGGTGGATACTCGGCGGCGTGGTACTGCTTGTCGCTGCGTTTCTGGGACTCAGCTATGCCTTCCGGAAAAAAGGCGGGCTCTGGGAAAAGGTGTGGGGCTTTGTCGCCGGTATCGGCAGCGGGCTCAGCTCCTTCATGCAGATGAAACGGGTATGGCTGTTCTTCCTGTACACAGCCCTCATCTGGCTTGTTTACTGGCTCATGAGCGCCTGCATCGTGTGGGCGCTGCAGGATATCCAGGCGTTTTCCACGCTTACCATGACGGACGCTTTCTTTCTCATGATTGCCGGCAGCATCAGTTCCGTGGTGCCGGTTCCGGGCGGCTTCGGGGCCTATCACGGCGTGGTGTGCGGGGCCCTGCTCAGCATCTGGAACATCCCCGTTGGTACGGGCATGATTTTCGCCACCCTCAACCATGAGTCGCAGGTGCTTACGCAGGCCGTCTGCGGCCTGGCTTCCTATATCCACGAAACCTTTATCCGCCGCCCATGAAAAAATTCGCGCTCGTAGGCCATCCGGTGGCCGGTTCGCTGAGCCCCCTTCTTGTCAAGGCCGCCTATCAGGGCCGATACACCTATGACCTGGTGGACTGCGAACGTTTTGACGATGCCTGGCAGGTGTTCCTGACACAGTACGACGGCATCAACGTCACGGCACCCTTCAAGCAGGACGCTTTTTCCCGTGTCGATGTCCTGGACCCCCAAGCCCGGGCCACCGGTGCGGTGAACCTGGTGATTCCCTGTCGTGAAGGCTATGCCGGTTACAATACGGATGTGGACGGCGTGCTGATGGCCCTGCAGGAGACGGGCCTCACTTTTGCCGATGCCCTGGTAGTGGGAACGGGCGGCGCAGCGCGGGCGGCCGTGTATGCTATGCAGGTCCTGGGCTGTTCCGTAACGGTGTGCGGTCGCTCGCTGGAGAAAGCGGCGGCACTGGGCTGCCGGGCCCTGTCTTTTGAGGAAGCGGCCTCCCTGCGCCCGGATGTGATCGTTTACACCCTCCCCGGACGCGCTCCGGTGCCTGCCGGCCTGCCGGTTTCCGGCGCCGTGGTGCTGGAAGCGGAGTACCGGATTCCGCAACTTTCCCAGGCCCGTTGTCGCCTGTACGTGAGCGGCCGGCGCTGGATGCTGGGCCAGGCAGTGGCCGGTTACCGGCTCTTCACGGGGGAAGAACCTTGTGTGGAAGAAATGTTGAAAGTTCTGTAAATTCTTTGTAACTTCGCCCATGCGCAGTGTAGCAGGATACCCGCGCAAACCTTTAATTCCTATAATATTATGTCACTGAACAAAGTCATGCTAATCGGTAACGTTGGAAGCGACCCGGAAGTACGTTACCTTGAGAACAATCCCCAGAATCCCGGAAACAATGCCAAAGTTGCCACCATCCGCCTGGCCACCACCGAGCGCTACAGGGACCGCAACGGCGAGCAGCGGGAAAACACCGAATGGCACACCGTAGTGCTTTGGCGCAACAACGCCGACGTGGCGGAAAAATACGTCCACAAAGGCTCCCAGATTTACATTGAAGGCAAGCTCCGCACCCGGCAGTGGACGGACCAGACCGGCAACAAGCGTTACACCACGGAGGTGGTGGCGGATACGCTGCAGCTGCTGGGCAAGCGTCCGGAAGGCGAGAATGGCCAGGGCGGCTATCAGGGCGGTTATGCCGCGCAGCCGCAGGGCCAGCCTGCCTATCAGGGCCAGCCCGCCCAGCAGCAGTATGCCCCGGCGCAACCGGCCTATCAGGCATCGGCCCAGCCCGGCTACCAGCCTCAGGCTCCGGCCCAATATGCAGGCGCCGCGCAGCCCGCTCCGGCCGCGCAGCCCGTGAACCCCGCCTACCAGGGCCCCATGCCCGCCGCCGAGCCCACGGACGACCTCCCGTTCTAATTTCGCCGTATGGAGGCAACTTGCTGATTAAAAGGCGTTTACGCAAAATGGCTTATTCCAAAACGGATAAGCCATTTTTCGTATCTTGCTATATGTCAAATGGTTAGCTCCACGGGCCGCCGATTGCGTTGTGCTGCGGAAGCTACCCCTGGCGTTGCCGGACGGCCTCGAAGAGGAGGATGGCCGCGGAAACGGAGACGTTGAGGCTGTCCAGCTGCCCCAGCATAGGGATGCGGATGTGGGCGGTGGCCGCCTTGCGCCACAGGGGCGTGAGTCCGGTGGATTCCGTGCCCATCACCAGCGCCGTGCCGCGCCGCATGTCCACATCGTAATACAGTGAAGAATCCTGCAATTGGGCGGTAAGAATCTGAATGTCACGCGCTTGCAGGAATGCAATGGCCTGTTCTGACGATACGGCCACGGTGGGGACGGTAAACACCGCGCCGATGGAAGCCCGTATCAGATTGGGGTTGTACAGGTCCGTGAGCGGGTCGCAGATAAGCACGGCGTCGGCCTTGGCGGCGTCTGCGCTCCGCAGCACCGCCCCCAGGTTGCCGGGCTTCTCCACGCTCTCCAGCACCATGATCAGGGGATTCTCCGGAAGGTGCAAGTCGTTCAGCCCCAGTGTCTGATACTCCACCTCCGCTATAATTCCCTCCGTACTCTCCCGGTACGCCGCCTTGCGGTACAGCTGCTCCGGAATCTCAATAACTAATGGATTAACTGCGGAGGGTATTGTATCGCAAATCGCCTCCGCTTCGCTCCGGCCCCTCCCACTGGCTTCGCCAGCGGGCCCCTCCCTCTTATCTGGCCGAGGGTGGCCAGAGATTTGCGACACAACACCCTCCTCCGTCAAACCATCGGCAATCTCCGGACAGACAAACAGCGTGCGGAGCGTGAAGCCGGCCGCGAGGCAGTGCTCCAGCTCCCGCTTGCCTTCCACCACAAAAAGACCCTGCTCCCGCCGCGCTTTGGATTTTTCCTGCAGCAGGAGCAGATTTTTGAACTTCGGATTTTGGGCCGATGTAATGGTTTCTACCCGCATTACACCGTGGTGATGTTGGTGTCGTTCGGCGCTATGGCCCACAGGACGATGTAGGCCCAGAAACCCAGCGAGCAGCCCGCAAACGTGGCCACGATGAACAGGACGCGCACCAGGGTGACGTCAATGTCAAAATAGTTGGCCAGGCCGGCGCAGACGCCGACGAGTTTTTTGTTCTGCCTGTCCAGGGTAAATACTTTTGCCATAGCGAGTTAAAATTTTTCCGGTCTCATCATGGGGAAGAAGAGGACATCCTGGATGCTCTCCGCGCCGGTCATGAACATGGTCAGGCGGTCGATGCCGATGCCGATGCCGCTGGTGGGCGGCATGCCGTACTCCAGCGCGCGTACAAAGTCATAGTCAATGTACATGGCTTCATCGTCCCCTTTGCTCTTGAGGGCGGCCTGCTCCT
>DFFY01000085.1:17501-28284 GCA_002371115.1 Bacteroidales bacterium UBA3764 | reverse complement strand
TTCACCTCAGGAAGACAGATACCCGGTCTGGCCGGGTATGACAGAAAAACTGCCGCTATCTCAGGTTGAGGTGGCGGCAGTTCTTATTATTCAGTCATTTCCCGCAGGACCGGCCCAGACACTCAGTCAGCTACCTTCCAGGAATCAATGCAACGGTTCTCCGTGGAAAAGCGTACGCCGATTTTGAAGATCGTGCGTTTGTCGTCAGCAAACCGGCGGGCATAGGCCTTCTCCTCAATCTGCTGAAGGGCGGCCTCGACGCTGTCGTTTATCTTGATCTCAATGATGTAGATATACTCTCTGGTCTGGAGCAGGACGTCAATACGGCCATTGGAGGTGGCTTTCTCCACCTCTACATACTCTCCCATGAGTTCCAGGATGATGTACATCGCATACTGGAAATCCTTCTCCGAATCTCCTTGGATCTGATAGCTGGTTTTTGCGAAGAGTGCCTCCAACTTTTGCATAAAGCCCTCGGCGTTTCCGCTTCGGATATCACGGGACATTCTGGAAATCAGGGCATCGGTAGATTCCGCCTGAACAGGAGCATAGAAATTCAGAAGGTAGTTTAAAAAACCGTCCTTGACTTCTTTGTTCGGGAAGCCGACCTTATAGAGTTTATACTCTCTGTCGTAATCCTTGATGGTCAGATAGCCGGCCTGATATAGGAACGGGACTGGATTGGCAAAAGTCGAGTCCACGTTGGTGAGAAGCGTAGAACCCACTTCGTCTCCAGAAAGACGGGTGACGTCGTAAGAGGTTTCCTTCATCATCTTGACCAGGAAGGAAGGTGTGCCCGTCTCAAACCAATACTCCTTGAACTTCAATGAATCAAAGGTATTGAGGAGGCTGAAAGGGTTATAAACTCCAACAGAATCTTCGCAGAAATGGTAGCCGTCATACATTTCTGCCAACTGGGTGTAGGTCTCATAGACGCTCAGGTCATTGGCTACGGCCAGTTCTTTGACACTTTCACCAAAGTATTTTTTAAGATCCTTCTCTGAAATGCCGCAGATGTCCGTATAGCGGGCATCCATGGATATGTCCTTGAGGTTGTTGAGACCACTGAAAATGCTGAGTTTACCAATCTTGGTAACACCGGTAAGGAAGCCAAACTTGATGCAGGCATCTTTGGCTTTCATTACGCCATAGAAACCTTGAAGAAGGCTGCGGAAAGATTCATTCAACTTCTCGTCACCCAATGAGTCCACAATAGGCTTGTCGTATTCATCAATAAGAATGATAACGCCTAAACCAGTCTTTGCGTAGGCAGCATCAATGACATCCTTGAAACGTGCTTCCGGAGACTCAAACTGGGGCTTGACGCCATAGAGGCCTTCCAACTTTACCAGGTGCTGAAATAAGGTCTCTGTGAGGTCTGAAATGCTTTTATACTGTTTCCCGCTCAGGTCGAACCGCAGTACCGGATACTGGATCCAGTCTCTTTCCAGGTCTGCGATAGCCAGGCCGTCAAACAATTCTTTCTTGCCGCTGAAATAGGCTTCCATCGTGGAAACCAGCAAGCTCTTACCGAAACGGCGAGGACGGCTTAGGAAGTAGTAACCACCTTTCTGGGCCATCTTGTAGACAAGATCCGTCTTATCCACATAGACGTAGCCATCTTTGCGGATTTTTACGAAGTCCTGTATGCCTATCGGATAGAGCATTTTACGTGTGCGCTTTGCGTTACTTACAAAGGTAAGTTTTTTTTCTGAATTCACTGCCATAATGTTGTTTTTTGTTATGGCACTTTGGGGATTTTTGGCACTTTGGGGATGCCTACATTGTGCCTCAGCAGTGCTGTCCCATCCGCTGGACCCATGACAGCATTTGAGTGACATTTCTTCAAGCAAAAAAATCGACAATGATAAACTGGAATCATTGTTAATTCACCATCCTTCCGGGAGCTCCGGGCAAGCGGAATGAAAGGCTTTCCTCCCGGCGGCGCTCATGAGGCCGCGTCGTTCCAGGTCCGCGCAACGCTGCCGATTCAATTCCGTCCAGTGACTTCCTTTGCGGCGGGGAGACAGGCGCTGGGCCAGGCGGCCGTCCGGCAGTTTCTTCAGGGTGGAATCGATCCAGCCAAAGCACAACGCTTCCTCGACAATCTCAACATAAGGGATTGTATGGGGCACCGGCATTTTGGAACGACTGCAACTTACCCAACAGTGGGTAGCCGTGGCGTGGTTTGCTTCCAGCCATGCCCGTAACTGCCCCCGCTGCGAAAAATCCAAAAACGGCTTAACCTCCATACTAGTCCTGCTTCAGGGCATACACCTGCTCGCGGACATACTGGGCCCACTGGGTGTCGGTTTTCTCCGGGGTGAAAGTTTGCCAGGGAATGGGCTTGCCGATTACCATCTTGAAGTGCTGGCCCCGGTAGCGGAAAAGCTCGTCCGGAAGGGTGAGCATCTCCAGGTTCAGCTTGATGTTGAAGTATTTACGGAAAGCCGCAATGCGGTAAAAACGCTTGGAATTGTGCCCGGAGAACCAGATGGGAATTACGTTCCGCTGCGTTTCACGGCTTTTGGTGATGAAGGTTTTCTTCCATGCGCAGTCCGCGATGACGCCGCCATTCTTACGGGAACACTGGCCGGAGGGAAAATACAGGATTTGAAGGTCGCTGTGAAAAGCCTCGTCCAGTTTCTCCGCCAGCTCCCGGGACTGGGCGCCGCCCAGCTTGTTCACGGGAATCAGATAATGGCACAACTGCTTGATATGAAGCAGCAAGCTATTGGCAGGCGTAATTACTTTGTCATTGTATTTGCGTGCCAGCCAGGCCACTTCCAGCCCGGCGTCGGCCCCGCCCAGCGGATGGTTGGAGGCAAAGGTAAACAGGCCGTCTGCGGGAATGTTCTCCTCCCCTATCACTTCCATCGTCACGCCCAAATCCTTAAAAAAGTCGAACACAAAGTCCGGACCCACCTGTCCCTTGACGAAGTGACGGTTAAAGTCCTTTTCGTGAATGAGTTTGCGGATGAACCACATCACCGGCCGCGGGAACAGTTTCCCGTGGTTCACTTTTTTTACAACGGCGTTGGCGTCGATGAGGATGGGTTCGTTTTGAGGCATTTCCATATTTCAAAGATACGACATCGACACAGAAAAAGCAAGAAAATGCTCAGGAAACCGCATGAGCGGCCCGGCTGCGGCTCACCAGCACCACACCGCCCACGACCAGCGCCGTGGCCAGGACCTTTTGCCAGGTAAGGCTGTCCATTCCCACGGAAATGCTCACCACGGCGGCAATGATAGGCTGGACGTACGAGTACATGCTCACCAGGGTGGGCCGGATGAACTTTTGCCCGTAAGGAATGAGGAAATACGCCACAAAGGTGGCAAAAAAGATAAGGTAGCCGATTTCCCAGCGCACAAGGACAGGAATTTGCGCATAATCCGTCGTCACCAGCCCCCGGGCCGATATCGGCAAGGGCAGGAGCAGCGAGAACAGGAAGCTCCACTTCATGAACGTAACCACGCTGTACCTGGCAATCACCGGCCGGAAAAGTCCCAGGTACAGCGAGAAGCTGAGGCTGTTGACAAGCAGCAGGACAATACCCCAGGGCGACGTCACCGCAGCGCCGCCGGCATGCACGGAGTTGAAAATGAGCAGCAGGATGCCCGCAAAGCTCAGCGCTACGCCTCCCGCCTTCTTCCCGGTAATGGGCTCCTTTAGGAAGAAAAAGGCGAAGAACATGGTAAATATCGGTCCCAACGTACCAATAATGGCGGTGTCGATGGCCGATGTCATGGTAATGGCCATGAGGAACGTCATTTGCGGGACAAAGAGCCCCACCAGCGAGGCGGCGGCAATTTTCAGATAATCGGCCTTATGGACCCTTTCCTTGGGCATGAACAGGGAAAGCAACCAGAACAACGCGCTGGCGCCGATGGCCCGCAGCGTAAAAAGTACGTACGGCGACACCGTCTCCGAGTTCGCGATGTCCTTGCAAAAGACCAGATTGAGCCCGAAAATGATATAGGCCGCCGCAATGGACAGATGTCCTTTCAGTTTGTCGTTCATACGCGTTTCCGGACGATGCCCACATAGATGAGCAGCACCACGTTCATCATCAGGGAATAAAGGATGGCCGGGATGGCCATTTTTTCATTGGCGAAAATAAAAGGACTGGAGGCGATGGCAATGGCCTGCGCCGCGTTCTGCATGCCCACCTCGATCACCACCGTGCGGCGCTGGCGGGCGTCCGTCCGCACCAGCCGGGACAGCAGCGACGACAAGCCGACGGCCACCAGGATGAGCGCCGTCACACACAGGCCCAGTATGCCAATGTTGTCCAGGATGGTCTTGTGGTGCTGAATGTAGAAAACGGTGATGAGCACGAGCAGGAGCGGAAAAGCCAGCTTCCCCAGCACCTTGTCCGTGTTTTCCGCCGCCTTGGGAGCAGCATAATGCAGGCCGATTCCAAGCAGCACCGGCAGCAGCATGAGCAGCAGGTTCTGCTTGATGAGATTCCCCACCGGCAGGCTGATGCCCACGCTCTCCCCTACCAGATTGGTGGCCATGCTCATAATAAAAGGGATGGTGAAAAGGGTAATCACGCTGCTGAGCGCGGTAAGCGTCACAGAAAGTGCCACATCGCCCCCAGCCAGCTTGGAAAACACATTGGACGAACTGCCCCCGGGACAGCACGCTATGAGTATAAGGCCGATAAAGAACACCGGATCCAGCCGGAACGCCCACGCCAGCCCCAGCGCAATGAGCGGCAGCAGCACCAGCTGCCCGAACAGTGCCACCACAATGGGCCACGGGCGGGTAAACACCCTTCCAAAATCCTCGAACTTCAGCGACAGCCCCAGGTCGAACATCAGGAGCGTCAGTATGGGTAATACAATCCAAATTGCCATAGTGGTGCAAAATTACTGCTTTCTCCCGACATGGCAAAATGGCCCCTGCAGACGCAGGTCGGTGGGGAAAGTGGTGCAGGTCGGTGGGGTGGGCGTTTTTTCGCTGGTCGCTAACACATTGGCCCTCAACACTTTCCTGATAATCCTCGGCTCTTTTTGCGCAGAGGATTTTGCGTAATTAACTGTGTAACAGCAAATTACGAACCAGCAGTGGGAAGGCCGGAGTGGAGCGCAGCGGAACGGAGTTCCCCCGCAGGGTGCCCCAGCCTTCGCGGCGGGAGATACACTCGGCCTGCGGCCTCGGTATGACAAATTCCCCGGCCATGCACGGGGCATGGTCGGGGAAAACGCTTGCAGTCCGTAAGAACTAGTAAGTAACTACCGGCTCCAGGGCCTTGGCGGCGTCGATGTACTTCTGGATTTCCTTCTCCACAGGGGTGCGCTTGCACAGGTGCTTGGCCTCGTTCACTTCCAGCATTTTGGCAGCGAGGTTGGCGGCATTGCGGTTGCGGAGTTCCTTGACGGTATCTACACCGGCGGCTTCCAGCAGCTCTGCGAACTGAGGGCCTACACCCTTGACACGGAACAGGTCTGCGTGATTCACCCAAGTGAGGATGAGGTCTCCACGGATACCGGTTTTCTCTTCCAGTTCCTTGCGGCCCTTGGCAGTGGCGCCGGCAGCCAGCAACTGTTTGTCGGTTTCGATGCCGGCAGCGATGAGTTTTTCTGCATAAACAGGGCCAATTCCCTGAATGTCAATAATTTTGTAAGCCATGGTTACTTTAGTTTATAAGGTTAATGTGTTTGTTTCGCAACCCAAAGTTAAAAAAATTCGCAGAAAAAAGAAAATTTTTTATTATATTTGCACTCAGAGGTTAAATATTTATGGACATTTTCCCTTTAGATAACGAAAAGGTTTACTTCTCGTCAGATATGCTTACACTGGACTGCGACGGCACACCGGTGACGCTAAGCATGACGGAATGGCTCCATAAAGACCCCGTGCGCATCCACCGCATGATTGTGAAGGAAAAAGTGCTGCAAGTGGATCAGTTTGAGGTATTTGCGCCGCTGGTTTCCAAACTCAGAAGGGCGGACTACGAGTATTACAAGCGCATCACCGGTCTCAAGATGATTATCGACTTTCCCGGTTACACCTCGGAAATCGAAGCCCGCATTCCCTATGACACAGACCCTATCGCCTTCTACAAATGGTGGCGCAAGGGCAAAAATGAACACCGGGTATATCTCTCCCCTGCTTACCAGTTCAAGCTTTTCCAGAAAGTTTACAAGATGGAACCCAAAGTGATGCTCAAGAAAGACATCGACTTTGTGAAAAATTTCTAAGCCCATGACCCTCCAAGATTTACTGGCTGTCCCCACAGTTCCCACGCAGGAAGAACTTGACAGGGACGTCTGGGATGGTGAAAACTGTCTCAGCTATTCTGCCGACGGAAAGCGCCTCTTAGATGCGGAAAATTTTCCCGGCGAAATCACGGTACAGGACGGCTGTGAGGTTATTTGCGACAATGTTTTTGCCTTCCAGGACTATATGGCCGGCCGCAAGATTGGCGAAGATGTTCCCCTGGAAGACCGCTCGTCTTACCTGGAAAAAATCCATCTACCCAATTCTGTCGCCATTATCGGCGCCAATGCCTTTGCGGAATGCGGCGAACTTATCCACGTGAAGCTACCCACCGGCCTGTTATATATAGGCGAAAGCGCCTTTGTGGACTGCTGGCAGCTGGAAAAAATAGCCCTTCCCGCCAAGATGCAGGCTATTGGCCCCCGCGCCTTCCAAGGCTGCATCAACCTGTATCAGGTGAAGCTGAACAAAGCGCTGGAATACATTGGGGAAGATGCCTTTGACGACTGCGAATCGCTGGAGGCCATCCTCATTCCCCGCGGCAGCAAAACGCACTTTAAAGAATTGCTGCCAAATTACTTACACAAATTATTGAAAGAAGTATGACAAGTTATAAAGCGCCGCAGGAGGGAGCCCTCCTGGAAACCCTTTTCGGCCTCTTTCCCCAGCAGTCCCGCACGTCCGTAAAGAATATGCTGTCCAAAGGCCAGGTGCAGGTGAACGGTGAGGTAAAAACCGCCTTCGACCACCCGCTGCACAAAGGAGACCGCATTGAAATCCTGCCCAAAGGCGTTTCCATCGCCCGCGCCACGCGGGAAGACGCCCGCGAAGCCGTGGAAAAGGCCGGCGTGAAAATCCTCTTCGAGGACGAGCATTACCTGGTGGTCGATAAACCCTCGGGGATGCTCAGCGTGTCATCGGCACGGGGAAGCCAGGCCAAGAGCGGGCACCGCGAACAGACGCTGTATGCCCTGCTGAACGCCTACGTGAAGGTGAACAAGCGCATGCAGCGCAAGGAAGACCTCATCACGGGGGTAACGCCGGACCGCAGCACCGCCAAGGTGTGGATTGTGCACCGTCTGGACAAAGGCACTTCCGGCGCCGTGGTCTTTGCCAAGGACGAGCGTGCCAAGGACCTCCTGCAGAGCAAATGGAAGGAACTGGTGGCCGAGCGCCGCTATGTAGCCTGGCTGGAAGGCAAGGTGGAAAAGGATGCCGGCGCCATCCAAAGCTGGCTGGTGGAGAGTCCCAAGTCCCTGAAAATGAAGTCCTTTAACACGGAAGTGAAAGAAGGGCAGCTGGCCATTACGCACTACAAGGTGCTCCAACGCACCAAATATTACTCGGAGGTGGAATTTGAGTTGGAAACGGGTCGCAAGAACCAAATCCGCGTCCATGCAGCAGAGCTCGGGCATCCGGTGGCCGGCGACGACAAATACGGCGCCGAGTCTAATCCCGTCAAACGCCTGGCCCTGCACGCCCATACGCTGGTGTTCCGCAACCCCTATACCCAGAAGATGGTGCGCTGCACCTCTCCGCTTCCGGAGGTTTTCGCCCGTTTTGAGCGATGAGCACCCCCGCCCTCTCCCGCGTAGAAAGGCTCCTTGGGGCCGACGGCCTGGCGCAACTCGCCCAGGCGCGCGTCATCCTCTTCGGCGTGGGCGGCGTAGGCGGCTGGTGCGCGGAAGCCCTCGTGCGCAGCGGCATCGGCCATCTCACCATCGTTGACCCGGACTGTGTCGATGTCACCAACATCAACCGGCAGCTGCCCGCCACCACCCGGACCGTGGGGCGGCCCAAGGTGGAAGTCCTGCGCGAAAGACTGCTGGAAATCAACCCCTTATGCAGCATCCAAGCCCTACAGGAACGCTATACTGCGGGCGCCGACTTTCAACTGGGCAGTTACGATGCCATCGTGGATGCGATAGACTCGCTTACAGACAAAGCCAACCTTATATTGGAGGCCAGCGCCTGTCCGGGCGCCTTTTTCTCCTCCATGGGCGCCGCCTGCAAAATGGACCCCACGAAGGTGCGTGTAGGGGAATTCTTTGCCGTGCGCGGCTGTCCGCTGGGCGCCGCATTACGAAAAAGGCTCCGTAAAAACGGAACCCTTCCTGCAAAAAAGTTTTTGTGCGTTTATGATGAAGAGGTGCTGCCCAACCGGGGACCGGAACTGGATCCGGGACCGGGGAAGGCCATAGCCAACGGCACTCTGGCGCCCATCACGGGCATCTTCGGCTTTACGCTGGCCGGGCTGGTTATCCGGCACATTGCGGGCAAATCCCTCTGAGTAAATAGCTTTCCTCCTGCACCTGATAACCTTCCGGAGCCTGTACCGGCGGAACGGGGATTTCCTCCAGGCAATACGTCTTATGGCACTTCACGCAGAAAAAATGCACGTGAAGGTCATCGTCGTGGTCCTGGTGATGGCTGTGGCAGAGTTCGTACCGCACGGGGTCTCCGTCCAGCACATGCACCAGATGGGCGTCCTTGAAGGCCATGAGGCTGCGGAACACATTGCTTTTGTCGATGGACTCCACCTGCGCCTCCAGCTCCATCATGGAAAGCGGACGGCCGGCCTGCTCCAGCGCACGCGCAATGAGGAGACGGTTGGCCGTCACCTTCACGCCGTGCTCCGCCATCAGGTGCTCTACCTTCATAACAGCGCCTCCAGGAGAGCCTTGTGATGACCGGGCAGGATAATGTGGTGATTGCCGATGGGATGGGTAAGGAAGTACCTGGCGTCTTCCGGCTTGAGCTGCAGGGCCACTTGCGTACGGCAGAGGTTGTCTTCGTACTGGTTGTACTGGAGCTCCCCTTCCGCCACAAAAATACGGTCCAACTTACCGGAAACCTTGAACACAGTGACCTTGCCTTGCGGCAGCTCGCCGTGGATACCCACGCCAATCCCGGACTCAAAATGGGTGTCCCACTTGTAACTGCGTACCATATTGAACGGCACGGTGCAGTGCGCGAAAAGCATTTTGCCGCTTTCTGCGTCGATACGGGCCGGATTGGCCTGGAAGCCGGTTTTTCCGGTGAGGGCCTGGGCAATCATCATGGAGAGCAGCGCCGGGACGTCGCCCTCGCAGGAGGCCGGGATGCCGGCGGCATTGAACTTGGCCAGCGCCAGGCAGCCGGTGTTGCCCACGGCCGTAAGCAGGTCAAAACAGCGGAGGGTGAACGCCCCCAGCTCATAGCGCTTCACCAGCACCTCCAGCGCATGATAAATCTGTGTGGCACCGGGGTATGCGGCACGTACGGCATCGGCCATGGGGTCCTTAGGAGCAGGGTCCTGAGGCGCCTTGGCTATCTCCTGCAGGAGCTCTTCCATGGGAATTTCCACCAGGCGGGCACCCAGTTTTTCGCTGATGGCCGTGGCGTCGGCATGGCTGGCGATGAGCCAGTCCGAGGGCTGCCCCACTACGCCAATCCGCGTTCCATGCAATTTTCTCCGGGCCATGACCAGTTTCTCCAGCAGTTGCAGCCGCTTTTTCAGGTATTCCGGCGTTCCGTGAAGCACCTCCCCCTTCAGGCCCTGCTGCTGCAGGTAGGAGAGGATTTCCAGCGAAGCGGCCAGCGAGTTGCTTTTTCCGGAAGTAAGTAAATAATAGCGGGTTACGCCCTTGGCCAGCATCTCCGGAAGCAGCCGCTTGAAGATGCCTTCTGCCCCGCCGGTACGTACGTAAATGACATCCAGAGAACCGGTGCTGCCAAAATCCGTATAATCGTCCCCTCTATAGCTGTATTTCCCCTTGGGAAAGATACCGGAAAGGAACGCGTCGCTGATTTTGGCCACAGACTGCTCATCATGCAGGCTGGAAGTTAGCGTATAAATTGCAATCATAAAAAAAAATTCCTACCTTTGTGCCCGGGAAAGTCTTACACGACCAGCTCCCTCTGAATTCCCCCAGGACAGGAATGTAGCAAGGGTAGGAGGTTGTAGCGGTGCGATGTAAGGGGCTTTCCCTTTTTTCGTTTTAATCCATGTGCAGGCTGTCGAAGATGAACGGCAACAGGTCATCCACCTTGTGGAACTTGCGGATGCGCTTGCTACCCACAAGAATCACCTTCAGGGGCCGTCCATGCTTTTTTTGATACTCCGCCATCACCTGCCGGCAACTGCCGCAGGGCGAGGCAGGACTTTCACACAGCACGCCGTGGTCGCTTCCCGCGATGGCCAGCGTGTCCAATGGCACGTCCGGATAGTTGGCACCAGCCCAGAACAGGGCCGTACGCTCCGCACACAGGCCGGATGGGTATGCGGCATTCTCCTGATTGGCTCCTTTGACGATGGTACCGTCTGCCAGCTTCAATGCCGCGCCCACCTGGAAATGCGAATAGGGCGAATAGGAGCCTTTCTGGGATTCCAAGGCCAGGGCCACCAGTTTTTGATCGTCCGGGGACATCTCCGCCGCGGAAGCGAATTCCTCGTACTTGATGTTTAATTGTAACTCACTCATGGTATTAGTTCGTTATCCAGTTTTGCAAGATACGCAATTTTCTGCTATTCTCCAAGCGTGGCCACCATCACGGCCTTGATGGTGTGCA
>DFFY01000085.1:14228-17456 GCA_002371115.1 Bacteroidales bacterium UBA3764 | reverse complement strand
TGCATGCGGTTCTCGGCCTCGTCAAAGACAATGCTGGCAGGACTTTCGAACACTTCTTCCGTGACTTCCACGCCGTCCAGGCCGAATTTCTGGTACACGTCCTCCCCTGCCTTGGTGTCCCGGTTGTGGTACGACGGCAGGCAGTGCATGAACTTGCAGGCAGGATTGCCGGTGCGCTCCATGAGCTTGGCATTCACCTGATACGGCATCAGGAGGGCGATGCGCTCTTTCCAGACACTGTCCGGCTCACCCATCGACACCCAAATGTCCGTGTACACAAAGTCGCAGCCTTTCACGCCCTCGTCCACGTTGTCCGTGATGGTGATGCGGGCGCCGGTTTCCTTGGCCACCGCGAAGCACCGGGCTTGCAGTTCCGCACTGGGCTGAAGGGCCTTGGGCGCGACGATACGCACGTCCATGCCCATCTTGGCACCGCCCACGAGCAGCGAATTGCCCATGTTGAAACGGGCGTCGCCCAGATAGGCGAACTTAACCTGGTTCAGCGGCTTGGTGCTGTGTTCCTGCATGGTAAGCAGGTCCGCCAGGATTTGCGTGGGATGGAACTCGTTGGTGAGGCCGTTCCATACAGGCACACCGGCATATTTGGCCAGTTCTTCCACAATGGCCTGGCCAAAGCCGCGGTACTCGATGCCGTCGTACATGCGGCCCAGGACACGGGCGGTATCCTTCATGGTTTCCTTAATGCCGATTTGCGAACCGGTGGGGCCCAGGTAGGTCACATGCGCACCCTGGTCGTGCGCGGCCACCTCGAAGGCGCAGCGCGTGCGGGTGCTGGTTTTCTCAAAAATAAGGGCGATGTTCTTTCCCTTTAAGTGCTGCTCTTCCTTTCCGGCTTTCTTGGCGGCCTTCAGGTCGCGGGCCAGGTCCAGCAGATAACGGATTTCTTCCGGGGTATAATCCAGCAGTTTGAGGAAACTGCGATTTTTTAGCGTTTGTTCCATCGTGTTATTGTATGATTCTTGTTCCGCAGGAGGGATTTCCCAGCTCTCCCGCCTCTGTAATGATACACTGTTTGCCGCCGTTTTGCACGAACAGGATGGCAGCGCGTACCTTCGGGGCCATGGAGCCCTCCGCAAACTGGCCTTCCGCCAGGTATTGCCGGGCCTGGTCCACGGTGAGGACATCCAGCGCCTGCTCGTTCTCTTTCCGGAAATTGATATAGACCTTGGGCACGTCCGTAAGGATGTAAAATTCGTCCGCGCCAATCTGGTTGGCACACAGGGCCGATGCCAGGTCCTTGTCGATGACGGCCTCCACGCCCCTGCCATTCACCACAGGGATGCCACCGCCACCGACGGTAACCACAATGTAGCCTTCGCGGGCCAGGCGGCCCACCAGCTCCACGTTCCGGATGCCGACGGGCAAGGGCGAAGCCACCACCTTGCGCCAGCCGCGGCCCTTGGGGTCCTCGCGGAAGCAGCCTTCGGCAGGTTTCTCCTTATAATACGGCCCTACGGGCTTGGTGGGGTTCTGGAAAGCGGGATCATCGGCCTTTACCTCCACGCGCGTAACCAGCGATACCACCTTGCGTTCCAGGCCACGCCGGGCCAGTACGCGGTCCATACCGCTCTCGATAAGATAGGCAATAGAGCCTTGCGTCTCCGCGCCGCAGAAGTCCATGGGCTGCGCCGGCAGGCCGTATTCCTTTTGGCCCGCCTGGTGCCGCAGGAGGCCGTTTCCCACCTGCGGGCCATTCCCATGGCCGATGACGATGTTATACCCTTTTTCCAGGAGCGGCACCAGATTCTCGCAGGTGCGCTCCACATTCTCCAACTGTTCCGGGAAAGTGCCTTGCTGACCGGCACGCAAAAGGGCGTTGCCGCCGAAGGCAATCATTGCTAATTTAGCCATATCAGTCTCTTCTGAGCGGCAAGGTGGAACAGCGAAGCAGGCCGCCCATCTTGGAAATTTCACGATAAGGAACCGTTTCCACCGTCATGCCCCACTTGTCACGCAGGTGCCGGATGAGCCGGTAGAAGTGTTCCTCCACCACAACCACATCCTCCGAGATGGAGAACACGTTGGAGTTCATAGCATACATTTCCTCCGTAGTAATCTCAAACACGTTTTCCTGGCCGAAGATGTCTATCAGGTGCTGTGCATCCCGCGGATTCATGAACCCGCGCCGATAGATGATGGCTTTGTCGCGCCCCACCGGCATGAAGGTGCAGTCCAGGTGCAGGATGCCCTCGTACGGGTCTGTATCGCTCTTCAGGAGGTTCAGCGGCAGGATGGTGCGCTCCGGGAAAATCATCTTCAGGTAGTCCACCGCCAGCCGGTTGGTCCGGGCCGTCTTCACCTGGCTGTAATCCGGGAAGTTGTACTGGCCCAGGAAGATGAAGTCCTTGTACAGGATGACATCGCCCCCCTCCACATGCACCGCCTCCGGCAGGTTGTATATCTGTTTGTAATGGATTTGCCGATAAATATCCTCGTAGGCGTCAATCTCTTCCTGCCGGTCCGGGATAATGTTGGAGACAATGATTTTGTCGTCAATCACAAAGCCCACGTCCCGCGAGAACACCTGGTTGCAATTGGGCACCGGCGACGGGCGCAGGACATCCACATCGTATTTTTTAAGGATTTTCTCGAAGGCGGACATCTCCCGGATAATGTCTTCCTCTTCCGGGTACACGCCATGGAGCACCGACTCATAGGATTTACTGTCGAAGGTTTCCTCCAACGACGGTGTCCGGCCCGGCGAGTAGGGCCAGCCCAACACCACCGTTCTCAGACGCCCCGTCTCCGAAGTAATATGCAGTTTCATCGTTATTTAGTCTGTTGTGTCATACCCCCCCCCAGCGACTGCCAGTTCGGCATCCAGCTTCTCATAGACAGAATTGTTGCTCTTGTATTCCGGGACGATGGCCTTCATCTTGCGCACGGTGGCCATGTCGTCAAACTGTTTGGAAATGTCCACCAGCTCTTCAATATCCTTGGACACCTGGTCGTAATCGTACTCCCGCACCTGGGCGATGCGGATTTTCTCATGGAAGGTGGGTTTGGTGCCTTCCAGTTCATTGAGGACTTCCTCATAGAGCTTCTCCCCTTCCCGCAGGCCGGTGTACTTGATTTCCACGTTCTTGGCGCCGGACATGGCAATCATGCGCTTGGCCAGGTCGGCAATTCTTACGGGCTGGCCCATGTCAAAGACAAAGATTTCTCCGCCGTTGCCCTTGGTTCCGGCTTCCAGCACCAGCTTGCAGG
>DFFY01000085.1:6196-14158 GCA_002371115.1 Bacteroidales bacterium UBA3764 | reverse complement strand
CAGGCCTCGGGGATGAGCATGAAGAAACGTACGATGCGTTCATCGGTGACGGTGACGGGACCGCCCCGGCGAATCTGCTCCTTGAACAGCGGAATTACCGAACCGTTGGAGCCCAGCACGTTGCCGAACCGCGTGGTGACAAACTGGGTGCGTTCCTGCAACTTTCCGCTACGGCCCCTGGACGCCTCCAGGGCTTCCAGCTTGAGCTTGCGGTCCAGGCTTTGGACGTAGATTTCGCAGATACGCTTGCTGCACCCCATCACGTTGGTGGGATTCACCGCCTTGTCCGTAGAAATCATCACGAACTTCTTGACGCCGTACTTCACAGACAAATCGGCAATGACCTTTGTGCCATATACGTTGTTCAGGACGGCTTCCGAAGGATTGTCCTCCATCATGGGGACGTGTTTGTAAGCGGCGGCATGGAATACATAGTCCGGCCGGAATGCCTCAAAGATATGCTCCATGCGGGTGCGGCGGCTGATGCTGGTGACCACTACCTCCGCCTCCACCTCCGGGAACTCGCGGGCCATCATGAGACGGACGTCGTGCTGCGGGGTTTCCGCCTGATCCAAAAGCATCATTTTGGCGGGCTTGAAACGGGCCACCTGACGCACCATTTCCAGGCCGATGGAACCGGCGGAACCGGTAATGAGCACCCGCTTGCCCACCAGCTGTTCTTCCACCGACTTCAGGTCCACGCGAATCTCTGAACGGGGCAGCAGGTCCTCCACACTCACTTCCTTGAGCTGGACCGTATTTTCCTCTTCCTGGAGTTCGCCGTCTTTCACGCTGGCCTCGGTGGCTTCATGGGCCATATAGATTTTGACACCGTTGGCAATGCAGATATCCTGCACCTTCTGGTTGTAACGGAACTCATTTACCCGCAGGGGGCTTACCAGCATGGCCTGGATGTGTTCCTTCCTGATGATGGCCTCCAGGTCATCGTCCTGGGAATAGACCTTGATTCCCAGCAGCTGCATGTCCTTGATACGATGCTCGTGGGAAATGAAGCCACGGATGTCGAACTGAAGCGGGGTCTGTGAACGGACGCTCTTGGCAAGGGCTACGCCGCCGGTGATGGCACCATAGATGAGCGCACGCGGCGCTTTGGTGTCGGCGTTGAATCCGTCGAACAGCAGTTTGACCACCACACGCATGATCCACATGACAAAGGTGGCCAGCGTAAAGGCCATAATGAGGTCCACGACAGACAGGGCCGAAAGCGAGCTGATTCCGAAATGGCTGAAAATGCCATAACAGACCAGGGAGACCGCCAGGGAAACCGTGTTGGCATAGACCAGCTTGAGCAAATCGACAAAACTGGAATAGCGGAGCACGCCGGAATAGGTCCGGAAAATGCGGATGCCAATCCAGCTGATGACGGAGTAGAACAGGGACGAGTTCAGCAGCGCAAAGCGGTGCTCAAAAGCGATTCCCGTATTGTTGGTTATCCAGTAAGCAACACAGCAAGAGGCAAATACAATGGCAGTATCGGCCAACAGCACTACCCAATAAGGCAGCACCTTCTTGCTGAAATACCATGATGTAATTCTCTTTATAATACTCATAGAGCAAAGGTAATCATTCTTTTTGTTCCTTCCAAACTATTTGTCCCGAGCGTTACCCCCACTGGTTCACCCGCCGGTACTTCTCCCCCGCCTCCAGCAGTTTTTTAAAGAGTTCCTGGCGGTCGGCCCGGAGTTCACCGGCGTTCATGAGCTTCTTGTTGTGCTTCCACCAGTTGTGCATGTCCCGTTCTTCGGGCTCGTACTTGGAGGGTTTCCGGTGATGGGTTTCCATGAAATCCCGGATCTCGATGTAGCGGTTAATCCAAAGTTGATCCTGTGTCATTGCCTGATTACTTTAGAGTCGTATTCCTACCAGCCGCGTCATCCGTAGTATTCTTTATACCACTGCGCAAATTTGCGGAGGCCTTCGCGCAGGGTAATGCGCGGCGTGAAACCGAAGTCCCGCTCCAGGGCCGATGCATCGGCATAGGTGGTAGGGACGTCGCCGGGCTGCATGGGTACCAGCATTTTGTGCGCATCAAAGTCATAGTCTGCGGGCAGGACGCCGGCACGGAGCAGCTCCTCCTGCAGGATGTTCACAAAATCCAGCAGGTTTTCCGGCTGACCGCCGCCGATATTGTACACGGCATAGGGCGGAACGGGCAGGCCGTCCTCCCCTTTCCGGCGCTTCGGGGCGCCTTGCATCACCCGCACGATGCCTTCCACGATGTCATCCACATACGTGAAATCCCGGCGGCAATTGCCGTAGTTGTAAATCTGGATGGTCTCCCCTTTCAGCAGTTTGTTGGTGAAGCCGAAGTATGCCATGTCCGGCCGTCCGGCAGGACCGTAAACCGTAAAGAAGCGCAGGCCGGTGGACGGGATGTCATACAGTTTGGAGTAACAGTGCGCCATGAGCTCGTTGCTCTTCTTGGTGGCCGCGTACAGGGAAACTGGGTTGTCCACCCGGTCATCCGTGCTAAAGGGAACCTTTTTATTACCGCCGTAAACACTTGACGATGAGGCATATACCAAATGCTCTACCGGATTGTGCCGGCAAGCCTCCAGGATGTTGTAAAAGCCAATGATATTGCTCTCAATATACACGTCCGGATTCTCGATGGAGTACCGCACGCCCGCCTGCGCGGCCAGGTTCACCACCAGGTCAAACTTGTAATCGGAAAAAAGCTTGTCCACCAATGCTTTGTCTGCGATGGAGCCGCGGACGAAAGTGTAGTGAGCCGGCAATGATGCCGCAGCTTTTTTAATGACGGAGAGACGGTACTCCTTCAGCGAAGGGTCGTAATAATGGTTCAGGTTGTCCAGGCCCACGATGGTGCCGCCTTTCATTTCCTTGAACAGCCGCAATACCAGGTTGGAGCCAATGAAACCGGCGCTGCCGGTTACTAAAATCGTCTTATTTTCCATATTTTTCTACTGCTTCATAATACGTATCCGGCGAGCCGATGTCAAATTCCACATGTAAGGTCGATTCCCTTATTAATGCTACTTTTGACATGTATGATGTTCTTTTACAGATTCCAAATATTCCTCGTGCAGGTGGTAGTACTTTTTCATGAACAGCAGGTAGGCGGCTCCAAGGAGCAGCAAAACGGCTACGAGGTAGGGCCAGTGCCACTGTACGGGGACAAAATAAATCATTATCAATGAGATAGCCAGCTGCAGGGCCGCATACAGCAGCGACACGGTCACGTGCGACAGCCCCAGTTCATTGGCCAGCAGCTGATAGGCATGCTTCCGGTGCACCTGCCCCAGGTTTTCATGCAGCAGCATCCGGTGCACGATGGTGCAGCAGCCGTCCACGCCGTAAACCAGCAGGAGCGCCAGCCAGGTCACGTCGCCGGTCTTGATGATGAGCCGTGCAATGGCAAACAGCAGGATAAAAGCCAGGCCGATACTGCCAACATCCCCGGCAAAGCACTTCGCCTTCCCCTTCGGCCGGAAATTGAAACAGCTGAACACCAGCACGCTGATGAGCGTAAACAGCAGGAACGACGGCTCCACAAATGGCTCCGCCGCATTAAGCAGGCCGAGCGGCAGCAGCACCGCCAGGGCATATCCTGCGGTGATGCCGTTGATGCCGTCCATGAAATTCACGACGTTGGCGGCGCCCACTAATACCACCAGGGCCAGCAGGACAAGAGGCATTTGCCAGTACCACGCCAGATCCGCCAACCACGGCCCGCGCAAACTCCCGAGCATAAGGGCCATGGCCACAAACTGCACCAGCAGCCTCACACCGTCCGGAAGCGAGCGGACATCGTCCCAAAAACTGATGCCGGCAATAAGCAGCAATCCTGCAAAGAACGGCAAATACTCCCGTACCAGTCCTCCCTGCCCCGTCAGCCCTTGCTCCAGTATCCACAAACAGATGGAGAAGGTGAATATGACGCCCCCGCCACGAATCACATTGCCGGTATGCGAGCCCCGTTCCGTAGGCCGGCTGACGATGTTGTAATGCTCCGCCAGCTTGAAATACAGCAATTCGGCCCCCAGAAGGGCCGCAGCAAGCATGCCATATGTGACAACAGCGCTCATGCCTCCACCTTGGGTTCTTTGTCAAACAGGACGCCGGTCACCTGAATCCACAGTGCGCGGAGCCAGGTCATGTCCGTTACATCCCGATATTTCCAGCGGGCGCGCCAGGTCTTGCCAACCAGCATGAGTCTTTTCTTCAGCCCCTTGGCGTCTCCGTGCAGGTCCAGCGGATTCCAAATGTCGGCAAGCATCCGCCTGTCGGCCGCCGTGAGTGCCTCCTCCGCGATGTCTCCCAGCAGATAATGGCCCAGACGGAGGAACGCATCGTAAAAACGACGGAATCCAAATTCGTCTATCCGGGCATCCAGTTCCTTCCAGTCAATGTCGCCGGCATGCTTCCGGCTGAAGAGCATCCAGTCCAGGGCCATCCTCCAGGTGAGCCCCTCGTGCAGGAAATGCGAATAGGCATGTTCAACCAAGAACAGCGCGGTAGTTGTTACGGGGGGCCGATACAGCCAGGTCCCCTCAAAAAGGTCGGCGCCGGTGTCGGCCCGCATGGTGGACTCCAAATAGCGCTCCAGCGCTTTCAGCTTGGTATTTCCACGGAACGGGACAAAATAATGGTGGTTCTCCACCATGAGTCCGGGCATAAGGAAGGTGCTGTTCTTGTAATAGTCCCGAATCACTTTGGCGCCGGCCTTTTCCATGAGGCTGTTTCCCTGTTCCCAAACGTCCCCGCTCCCCTGCTCCGGCAAGAGGTAACAGTCCATGTCCTCGCTCACGCGGTGCTTGGGATTGGGATAGCATTCCGCCACAACCTTGCCTTTGAGCACATACGTCCGCAGGCCGTTCTCATGAAAGAACCGGGCCATTTTCCGGGCCGATGCCTCCTGCCCCTCGCCTATCCGCTCCCCTTGCAGTACCGTCCCAATCCAGGCCATCTTCACGGGTGCAGGCATCGCGGCCAGCAGGTCCGGGCATTTTTCTACGCCGTCCAGCGCCACGGCCAGCAGCCCCTGCCGCTCCGCAAGCGCCTTCAGGGCCGTCCAATCAATAGAGGAAGCATTTAACTCCTTTTTTGATTGACAGATATTTACACGCACCAATTCAAGGAAAAGTTTATTCATCCTGCAACTGATAATTCGTCAATACATCCAGCGGTTCCCACCCCAGTTCCCGACGGGCTTTTTCATTGCTGAAGGTCAGGCTGTGCGTCATTTTCATGAGCCGATAACTGTTGATGGGCGCGCGACGGCCTGCCATATCACCCAGCCTGGCCAGGCACCAGGCCATCCAGTAAGGGATGCTGAGGGGCCTGCGTTTTCCCAGCTGCCGGGCAACGGAGGCCGATAGCTGGGCAAAGCTGGGATGACAGGAGTCGCACACGTTATACACGCCTCCCTTTTGGGCCAGGGCCGGCAGCAAGCGCACGATATCCGCGGCCATCAGCATGCTTTTCCGGGCGTTTCCCCCGCCGATATTCACGTAGAATCCTTTCCGGACGCCGCGCACCATGGCCCCGAGCGAGCCCCGTGCGTGCTGCCCTACAATCAGGGAAGGGCGAAGGATGCCCAGGACCACGCCATGCTGCAAACACCACTGTGTCAAATACTTCTCCGCCATGATTTTGCTCTCACCGTACGGTGTTTTTCCTTCCAGCGGATGGTCTTCCGCAATCAGTTTCCCATCGTCACAGCCATATACCGCCACCGTGCTGATGAAAACCAGCGCTTGGGTGCCTCCTCCCCGTTCCAGTGCCTTGCATAGGTTGACGGTCCCTTGATAATTCACTTCGTAAAAGCGCTGCTTTTCCGCGTCCGTCCGGGGGTCCGGATACACTTCGCCGGCCGCATGCAGCACCATATCATACGACGTTGGCAGGACCGGCACTTCCTGTGCCAGGTTTACCGGGTAATCGTCCTCCTGCGACAGGCCCAGGGTGTCCACCTCATAGGCCTGCTCCAGCAAAGGGAGAATGTTGTTTCCTAAAAAGCCATGGGCTCCCGTAAACAGTAACTTTTTCATGCCAGTGCCTTGATTAACTTGCTGAGCATGCGCTCTTTGGCATACACCGTTTCTGCCACGGCCCGCGCCCGGGCTCCCATGGCCTTCATTTCCTCCATGTCCCATTGGGCGGGCCAGCCCATATAGCCGATACCGTACTCCTTGACCAGCCGGCCGACTTCGCCATTTTCAGGGCCCAGATACAGGATGGGACGGCCTGCGGCCATGATGGAATAGGCCTTGGAGGGCACGCCAAGGCCATACATGCCGTCGGAGAGGGAGACGATGGAGGCATGGGCCGCGCCCAACACCGCTTCCTGTTGTGCGAGGTAGAAGGGACCGTGAAAATACACGTTCCGGGCCCCTTTTTTCTTGAGGCGGTCCTCCGATGCGCCGGTGCCGTAGAAGTGCAGTTCCACGCCCTCAGGCAGGCGGTCTATCACCTTGTCCAGGCCTTGCACGCGGCCGATATTGCCGGCGAATGACAGTTTCACCTTCCCTTCGGGGAACGGCTGCGGGTGAATCGCGTTGACATCGGCCCAGTTTTCCACAATGTCGATGGGCACCGCGCCGGCGGTCTTCTGTTTGAGCACGTCGGCCATGTCCCTGCCCAGCGCCAGCAGTTTGTCCGCCCGGGAATAGGCCTGGTCAAAGAGGCGTTTTACCAGCCCATAGGCGGGCATGCGGAGGCCGGCCGGCACCGTGTTCTCGGGGAACAGGTCATGCACCAGGATGGTAAGGCGGAACGGACGCCGGCGTCTGAGCCGTGCCATCAGGAGCACCAGCGGCGCCGGATTCGTCACCAGCAGCACCTTGTCGCCTGCCTGAATGTTCCGCCGGGCCAGTTTATAGAGGCGCAGGCTTATGGACAGGAAAGAACGGACCTTGCCCATGAGGGTATTTTTATCCACCCTGGAGCCTTTCGCACGGATTACCCGGACGGACGGGTCCAGCGGGAACGGATGTTCCCTGTCGATGGACTTCCGCCGGTCGTAGATTTCCGGACCGCCAATCACATGCACCGCATACTCCCGGGCGGCGGCATTGGCCACCTCACCCATGATGTATGAGGTCGATGTTTCCTCGGGCGGAAACAGCTCCGATATAATCCAAAGGGTCTGCATAGGTATATGTCTAAAATCCCCGCGACCTATAGTTACGAGGGTTCCAGTCCGCCGCGAAGAGACGTGCTTGCCTCACACCTTTCTCACTATCCAGTAGAGTCCGGCCGGCGACGGCGCCCGGCAACCGCCAAACGCCGTTACAAATTTACTATTTTTTGCCGATAAAACAATCTTCCCCCGCTCCGGGAAGTCATTCGCGGTTCCAACGACTGCGCATACCGGTAGAAGCAGTCATCGATATTAATTCTACGAATATGCGGAATTCTTCGTACCTTTGAGGAAAAGAAAACCATGACGGTCCAAACGCACATCGAGAAGCATCCTTTTGAGCCCTTTCTGCCGGAAGGGGCCCGGATGCTGTTTCTGGGCAGTTTTCCGCCGCAGCCGCACCGGTGGTCCATGCCCTTTTACTACCCCAACTGGATCAATGACTTCTGGCGAATCATGGGGCTGATTCATTTTGCCGATAAGGACCATTTCTGCATTCCGTCCCTGAAGCGCTTCGACGAGGCTGCCATCCGGCAGTTTTGCTTGGACGAAGGGCTGGCTTTCTACGATACCGCCTGCGAGGTGCGCCGCCTCAAGGACAACGCTTCCGACGCCTTTCTGGAAGTGGTCACCCCTACCGACGTACGTTCTTTGCTGCGGCAGATTCCCGGCTGCCACAACCTCATCACCACCGGCGAAAAGGCCACCGGCGTGGTTGCAGAGCAGATGGGCTGCCCAATGCCCGCCATCGGCTCGTATATAGAGATGGCCGATGTCATGCCCGGGACGGTCGATGGGATGCCCGGCGCCACCCTCCGCTTCTGGCGCATGCCCTC
>DFFY01000085.1:0-6074 GCA_002371115.1 Bacteroidales bacterium UBA3764 | reverse complement strand
TTAGCAATGCCAAAAGCGACTTATTCAACAACTTCTTTCCGCTTCCACCGATACACCGGTTCGCCGATCTCGGAAGGCTGACCGCTTTTTTCTATCGGCCGATTTGCTGGTATCCCAAGAAGTTGCTATCTTTGCATCAGTCAGGGCACAAGTCCTGCCGAAAACGATGCCTGAGATTAGCTCATTTTACGGAAGGTACCGTGAAAGGACAACTCCCCCGCCGGGCCCTCAACATGGTCTATGAATGGCTTGACCAGCATAAAGACGAGCTCATGGCCAACTGGACCAAGATGGAGAACTCAGAGCCATTTGACAAGATTAAGCCCCTGGAGTAGAATAAATGCGAATATGAACACGGAATTCCTACACGTCACCGCCGTCGAGTATATCTCCGGATATTTGCTGAAGCTCACCTTCAGCAATGGCGAGGTGCGCGTTTTCGACTTCTCCAGCATCTACGACAAGGGCATCTTTACGAAACTCCAGAATCCGGAGTATTTCCGCAATTACACCCTTGACGGCTGGACTGTCGATTGGAATAATGAGATTGGATTCGCGCCTGAATACCTCTACGAAAAAGGGGCACCAGCCGCATAGAAGAACAACCGGCTCCAGCAGCACTCCCAGTTTCTGCAGAATCCTCATCGCCGTGGCCCTACTCACCCCCAGCATCTTCTGAACAAGCCCATTGCAAACGGCAGAAATCTAGGCCGGATTCAAATAAGCGCCATTTGCAACAGCAATACGATTATAGCCAAACAAGTTCACTTTATGTTTCTCCTTATAATCGAGAAGATCCTCCTGGCTAAAGAGGAATGATTGGAATGGCTCCCGATGCGAATACTCCGGAAAAGAAATATCGAAGTATATACGATATTCATCAAGATTCAGAACGTTCCTCTCCATTAGAATATCCTTTGTCTTCTCCAATTCGTCAAGAGCATTTATTGCATTCTCCTTGATATTCTTCTCCTTGCTGTATTTCATTTCCAGCAGCAAAGCCCATTTTTTCTTCTTTGCATAGCAAGAAGAAAACATACACTCGCAGTTACGAAGCTTCTTGCCATCCACTCTGGTAAAGAAAGCCGGATTATGCTCAAAATTGACGGTATAATACTCCACTGCAAAACTGTCTGTCAAGTGGAAAGCCCCATGCTCATATCCAGGGTCTTCACGAGTAATCTCGACACCCCGCTTGGACACGGACTTGTCATCATCGTTCGTATAGTCAACAACGAAAGAATCCACGTTCGAGACCACGCAACCGGAAAACACTCTCTCCATACTACTCATAATAACCAAGGAAAGCACTGAAGTCGCCCATCACCTCTTTCATTATACGATCAAAGTAGTTTCCACGAATGAGGCCATTTGCATCCTGAATAGTTCCATTTTCACTGTTTTTGTCGGGCAGGAATTGCCCATCTTTGATTTCCCATACCGACACCGACTTGGGATCAACGAAAGCATCTGCCTGAGCCAACAACCTATCTTCGCCTTCTTCCTCCATATTCTCCTTCGCCAGCCAGCCCAACATAAAGTTATTCAAGGCATAAAGCACATACGGGCTATGCGTGGTAAGTACCAGCATATCTCTTTCCGTATTCAGCATCCTCAAGAAATCACGGACCATCGCCACCTGAGACCTCGGGAAGATACTCAACTCGGGCTCTTCCATAATCACCCTGGCGAAATGGGTGCGCGAGATATTGTCCTTGATGGCCTCCAAGCGAGCATCAATTGCCGAGCCGTCTATGATGTTGTACAAACCAAGTCCATTGGAAAGCTCTTGTTTTTCTTGGGCCTCCTGCTCTTTCTGGATGCTATTAATTACATCAGCCTGAACGCTGTTTACAGAACTCTCGATCAACCTCTGCCTTTCAAAAGACACACTTTCCTTAATGCGGTAAATGACATCCGTCAGGTACTCCATCGAAGCATACAGAGGTGTTGCCGACTGGATACCGCTCGAAGCTTCGGTCAGGAAAATATTATTCCTGCCGTCCAGCCTGATCAGGTCTCTTTTTTGAGTATCATCATAGTAATACTCAGCATCCATATCAAGCAGACCTATTGCATTCTCCCCGTCAAAACGTCCCCGAAGAGCCAACCAGTCGAAAATGTAGCTTTGCAGGTAATCCATATTCAATGGAATCTGCCCGATATTCGGTAGCAGAATCACATTCCTTTCAGCAGGGATGTATGACACCTTGCCAACCGCCGACTCCAGGAAACGCTCTGTCTTATTGACCGACACTTTTCCCTTCTCATATCGGAAAGATATTGCAGTCCCCTCGTAATCTATAAATGAGTCACGCCAGAAATAGCTCTTCATCCGGTAAAACTCTATAAGATGGCTGTTGACATATTCCTTGTCCACGTATTCCGTAGACAGATGGATAAGGCAATCCTTCTCCAACCAGCAGCAGAAACTGATGATTTTAGCTATTGTACTCTTGCCACACCCTTGGGGGCCCATCAAGACATTCACCGCACGAAGATTCATCTTCACGCTACTCACGGGTCCAATATTTTTTATCGTCAGACGTGCCATAGCTTAATTTGCATTAGATGTTATTGTAAAATCAGTGTACTTTAACAAAGAGCACCTGCCATTCACCCGAAATCTCTTCTCAGAGTAATCAACATCGTTTCGTATCGTTTCATTCAAACGAGGCTTCTGTGCAATAATCAAAGCGTTTTCAACTATATCCAAATCCTCTTCATCAACAGCGGCACAGGAATAGCACAATGTCTCACCGGCATTCAAAGTTGCATTAAAAGCTTGGAGGTGGTCGTGATTCACTATGCGCTCTCTCATATTCACCGACTGACCTATGTAGATGATTTCATTAAGCTCGACAATATTCTTTTCTATGTTATATTGGCCGCGATAAACAAGGTACACACCACTTTGGGCCGGTACATCCCCCTTGTTCCGTTCCAGCCAATAACCTTCAAACTGAATACTATATATCTTCATTATAACGACTATCTATATTCCATTCTACAAAATTAACGAATCTTCTCCGAAAATATTGTCCACTTCTCCAAAAATATTGTGCAACTCTAATCTCAAATCCAAACTCCAAACTCAGCCTACCCTTCCCCCTGGATAAACTCGTCATACAGGCCAAAACGGTGGGTCCGGTTAAGAATCGAACTACAAGTTCACCTTCGTTCAGTTGGTGAAACTGCTTGTCCTGTTCCCGTTCTTCTCCGTGAAGACGACAGCGAACTACGCCGACAGCGCCCTTGGCAAGCTGTTCTCCTACAAGAAGGGCAACGGATCCTGGAACGCCCCCATCACGACGGACATGGGAATAGATGCCAAACGGACCTTTGAACTGCATGCCAGAAGATGGTGTATCGAAGTGGCTCATAAAGAGATGAAGGGATTGCTGAACTTGGGAAATGCCAGTGTGTCGACTTCGCGGGGCAGATAGCGGCTCTGTCCCTATGCATGATACAGTACAATATACTCGGGACCGTCAAGCGCTTTGAATCGTACGAGACCATTGGCGGCCTGTTCACTGAACTGACCGGTGAAACCATAGAACTTACCTCAACGTCATTGCGGAGTTCATCTCTTGCGATCCGTTCGAGTTAACTGAAAACGTAATAAACAACAATCATCAAATCAAAGCAGTGAAGATGGCTTTCGACCGGCCAGACCTCGCCGCAGCGGCCGCCTAAATCACTTGCGAAACTTGAGCCTTTTAATATTGGGGATGTCACCCCCATAATTGACACTATCTTGGCTCAACACCACATCCTCTATAGAGAGCAATCAATTATTACACAAAACCGCAAGATAATAAACGACCAATCTATTATCGTATACTGGTTAATCGGTACGTGAATCCCCATTTCGACAGCATTAATGCTAACAGGAATCTCAATCCTCCTGCAACAGCCCAAGATAAGACAATGTCCCACGGACCATTACTTCTGCCTCCGTCAACCGGTTATTCTCTTGCTCGACGATTGCCTCAACTCTGTCTAACGCACCGTATAAAGTTCTAATCTGCGCTTCGTTATGAGCCCTTGCATACTCGACCAATCCTTTCACGGTTTCCGAGCGGACCTTTCCAATCCCTTGAGACGCAAGCTCAACCTCTTTTATAAAAGCGAACAAGTTCTCGCTCAGAAGAGCAGACTTGATGAGGGCTTGTACCTTCTTTTCCTCTGGAGTAGCATCTTTCTTCGCGAGTATTTCTATCAACTTCAATGTCAATTCTTTCTCCGTATCCATTGCTATTTCTAACTAAAAAACAGAATCTTATTAAAAGAGAAGATTCGTAAATATACTAATAATTGACGAAATAATCTTTCTCAAAGAACACCCTAACACCTAACAGTAACCAATTCGCACAACCGAGGTATCCCACACCATCACAACACCATTACCTACTCCACCCTCGTCACCAACTCCCCTACCGGCTTCCGTACACCATGCATAGCTGAAGGCTCACACCCCGCAGCGGGATAGCCCACGTTGATCATTGCCACCAACTCATACTCCTCAGCGCCAGGAAGGATGTCCCGTAGCAGGGCAGGGTCGAAGGAGCCGACCCAGAGGGTGGTCAGGCCCTCGTTCTCCGCCGCCAGCATCAGATACGTGGCAACGATGGTGGCGTCCACCTCGGCGCCGTTCTTGCCGTCGTAGCGCCGCACCCACGCATCCTCAGGCCGGCAGCCCACGACCAGCAACAGCGGCGCGCCATAATTGGAGCGCGTCACGCCCCTCATAGCCTCCAGCGTCTCCGGACGGGAGACCGCCCAGATATGCACCGGCTGCTTGTTCACCGCCGTCGGCGCAATCCGCCCGGCCTCCAGGATCCGGTCCACCTTCTCCTGCTCCACCCCTCCCGCCGCAAACGCGCGGCAGGAGTAGCGGCGATTCAGTACATCATTGAATTCCATAGGCTTATAGCTTCATCACCTCCCCCTCCCCCAGCGGCGCGTACGGCCCATCCTTACACTCAAACAGCACACTCCCGCTTTCCAGGCATTCCAGCGAATGCCATCTTCCTTTTTCCACATTGAGGCATCGCAGGTCACCATTGGCGTCCAGCACGACGGATTCCGTCTCTTTTCCCGACTCGTCATAGAAGTGCCAGCAGATCTTTCCGCGTAATATAGCCACTGTCTCTGAGGATGAAAGGTGCCGATGGATTGGCATCACCGTCCCCGGCTCCAGCGCATTGAGCATCCGCTGCGACTGATCCGCGGCCGAGTTCCGAAGATCCATATTCATCCGCAGCCGTGGCGAGGCCTTGGCCTGGGCGGACAAGTCATCAAGTATTTTCTGGTCAATAATCATCCTACAAGTCCTCCAGCCAAAAGGGGCATGAGCGAAAGACCCACACCCCTTTCAGCGATGCAATCATTTAACGATGGCCGATTTTATCGTCTCCACGATATAGCGCACATCGTCATCGCTGACATACGGACCGGCGGGGAGGCACATGCCAACCTTGAAGATAGCCTCGCTCACGCCATTCAGATAACAAGGCACGCCTTTGTAGCACGGCTGCTTGTGCATGGGTTTCCACACGGGGCGGGCCTCAATCTGCGCCTGATCCATCAGGACGCGCAAGGCCTCAACGTTATCATTCGGCTGACAGTCAGTCGTAGCAGACGAAGCCATGTGGATCACACCGGCAGCGCCACCAACGGCGCCTTTGACGATGGTTTTATAGGCATCCTCCTGCCCCTTAATCCGCACCGAAGGGTCAATCGTAATCGTGCACAGCCAGTAGTTCGAATCATAGTCTCCACCGGCCGGCTGGGAATGGACCTTAACACCAGGCACATCGGCCAGGAGCTCCTCATACAGCTTCTGCACGTGCTTGTGATGCGCCAGGTGGTCCTCCACCACCGTCATCTGGCCACGGCCGATGCCTGCGCAAATGTTGGACATCCTATAATTATACCCGATCTTCTCGTGCTGGTAGTAGGGGTAGCTTTCGCGGTACTGCGTGGCGTACATCATGATCTCGCGCCACTCGTCATCCGAAGAAGTAATGAGCGCACCGCCACCGGAGGTGGTGATCATCTTGTTGCCGTTG
>DFFY01000004.1 GCA_002371115.1 Bacteroidales bacterium UBA3764 | reverse complement strand
CATCTGCATCCAGATTATCATGCTTGCCGCTGCCGCCTGCAACATCATGTTCTGCAAGGCCCAGCCCAAGAAGGCCGTAGCCGGCGCCGTCTGGCAGAGCGGCATGGTGGCCGTGGTGGCCATTTACGGCATCGCCTGGCTGGCCGATACGTATTTCGGCAACTACATGGACCAGATGAAGCTCATGCTCACGGACTTGGTGACCAACTATCCCTGGAGCATCGCCTTCGTGTTCTTCCTGGTGAGCGTGCTCATCAACTCCCAGGGCGCCGTCGTGGTGGCCATGCTGCCGCTGGCATACGAGCTGGGCATTGCCGGTCCCGTACTGCTGGGCGTGCTGCCGAGCGTTTACGGCTACTTCTTCATCCCCAACTACCCGTCCGACATCGCCACCGTGAACTTCGACCGGAGCGGCACCACCGTTATCGGCAAGTACCTGCTCAACCACAGTTTCATGATGCCGGGCCTTATCAGCGTCATTGTGTCCACCATCGTGGCTTATCTGATAACCAATGTATTTTTTGCCGGCTACTTTGCCGCTTTCATCCAGTAAAAAACTATGAATACTACCCCTACCCCGCATATCGGCGCCAAAAAAGGCGAGATTGCACCGTTTGTCATCATGGCCGGAGACCCCTTGCGCGTCCAGTTCATGGCCGAGCACTACCTGGAGAACCCGGTCCTGTTCAATAAAGTCCGCGGCATGCTGGGCTACACAGGCACCTACAAAGGCAAGCCCGTAAGCGTGATGGGACATGGCATGGGCATCCCCTCCATCTCCATCTATACCTACGAGCTGTTCAACTTCTACGACGTCAAGACCATCGTCCGCATCGGTTCCGCCGGCGCCTGCCACAAGGACCTCAAGATTGGCGACCTGGTCCTGGCCATGGGCGCCTGCACGGACTCCAACTACGCCGCCCAGTTCCAACTGCCCGGCACTTTTGCCCCCATTGCCGATTACGGCCTCCTGCAAAAAGCCGTAAACAACTGCAACAGCTTCGGCTACGACTACATGGTGGGCAATGTGGTGTCGTCCGACGTCTTCTACTCCGCCAACCCGCAGACGGACAAGTGGATGAAGATGGGCGTGCTGGCCGTAGAAATGGAAGCCGCCGCGCTCTATATGAACGCGGCGTACTCCGGGAATAAGGCATTGGCGATGTTCACTGTGTCCGACCACCTGATTACCGGTGAAGTCACCACGGCCGAACAGCGCCAGAACACCTTTACCCACATGATGGACGTGGCCCTGTCACTGGTGTAGGTGTTCGCCGCTATTTCCGCTGGCCGATAAACACCTGACACATAACACTTTACGAAAAATCCTCGGCGCAAAAAGAGCCGAGGATTTTCCATAAGTTGCTGATAATCAGCATATTTCCGACCAGCCTACTTCACCATACCGCTGAAGCCCATGAAGGCCAAAGCGAGGATACCCACGCTGATAATGGCGATGGGCACACCTTTGAATGCCTTGGGCACATTGTTCAGGGCCAGGTGCTCGCGGATACCGGCAAAGATGACCATGGCCAGGCCGTAGCCCAGCGAGGTGGCAAAGGCATACACCAGGGCCTGGCCCAGGTTGAGCATGCCGCCGGGAACAAAGGCGAACTCCTTGGTGACCACATTGATGGCCACACCCAGCACCGCGCAGTTGGTGGTAATCAGGGGCAGGAAGATACCCAGGGCCTGATACAGGGACGGGGAAACCTTCTTGAGCACAATCTCTACCATCTGCACCAGCGCGGCAATTACCAGGATGAAGGCGATGGTCTGCAGGAAGGTGATGCCAAACGGCACCAGCAGGTACTGGTTAATCAGATAGGTGACCAGCGTAGCCAGCGTAATCACAAAGCACACGGCCATGGACATGCCCGTGGCGGTGGACAGCTTGTTGGACACGCCCAGGAACGGGCAGATACCCAGGAACTGGGCCAGGACGATATTGTTGACAAAAATCGCCGAAATAATAATCAGAAAGTACTCCATAGCCTAGTTCTTTTTAAGGTATTTGTTGAACAGGACCATCAGGTAGCCCAGGCACAGGAAGGCGCCCGGAGCCATCACAAAGGCCAGCATGCCGTCGTGACCGCCGATGAAGTTGTAGCCGAAGGCACTGCCGGAACCAAGGACCTCACGCACCAGGCCCAGCACGGTGAGCGAGCAGGTGAAGCCCAGGCCCACGCCCAAACCGTCGCAAGCGCTTTCCAGCACCCCGTGCTTGTTGGCAAAGGCCTCTGCACGGCCCAGGACAATGCAGTTCACCACGATAAGCGGAATGAACAGGCCCAGGGTTTCGTACATGGCCGGCGTATATGCCTGCATCAGGAACTGCAGCAGGGTCACAAAGGTGGCAATCACCACAATGTACACCGGGATATGCACCTTGTCCGGCACAAGCGGAGCGATGGCAGAGATGGCCATGTTGGACAGCACCAGCACAAACAGCGTGGCGAGGCCCATCGACAGGCCGTTGATGGCCGATGTGGTAGTGGCCAGCGTAGGGCACATGCCCAGCAACAGGACGAAGGTAGGGTTGTTTTTTACCAGTCCGTCGGTAATCAGTTTGAACTTATTCATTGCTCTGTCCTCCTTCTTCTACGGGTTTGGTGGCACCGGAAGTGGCATCCGGAGCATACAGGATATCAAACGCCGCCAGGGCGTTCTCCACCGCCAGCGCATAGGCGCGGGAAGTGATGGTGGAAGCGGTGATGGCATCCACGCCGGTGCCGTCATTGGTAATCTCAAACTTTTTGACGGCCGGGTCGAAGCCCTTCCACTGGGAAACGAACTTGGCGTCCGAGGTGCACTTGGCACCCAGACCCGGCGTTTCGCTGTGGGAGAGCACGGAAGTGTTGTACACCACGCGGTCCGGCGTAATGCCCACCATGAGGGTGAGGTTGCCGCCAAAGCCCACTACGGTGGACTCTATAGCATAGCCGGCCAGCGCCTCTCCGCTTTTGGCCTCATAGTAAGGGAAATCCTTGCCCAGGGCCTCTACAAACTGACGGTCCGATGCCGTCTCGAAGGCCGGCAGCACCTGCGCAATGGCCCGGTTGGTCTTATCCGCAGCCGCAGCCGCGATGGGCTCCTTGGTGAGCACGAAGGCGCCGCCCAGGATGGCCGAGCAGAACAGGCAGGTGACGCCCAGGACCAGCACCATATTGGTTAAATTGGATTTTGCAGCCATGGTTATTTCCTCCCGAATTTTTTCTGTTTAAACCACATGTTCAGCAGCGGAACCACCGAGTTCATGATGAGGATGGCGAAGGAAACGCCTTCCGGATAGGAACCGAAGTAACGGATCATCATGGTAAGGAAGCCGATGCCCACGCCGAACACAACGCCACCCCACAGGCTCATGGGCGAGGTCACATAGTCCGTAGCCATGAAGCAGGCACCCAGGATGAGACCACCGGTGAGGAGGTTGAAGACAGGGTCCGTGAAGCGGGTAGGATCCACGCTCCAGAAAATGAGGGACGTCACGACCACGGTGCACAGGATGCTCAGGGTAATCCACGGTTTGATTACCTTGCGACAGCACAGGTACACGAAACCGGCCAGGAGCGCCAGAGCGCACACTTCACCGGCGCTGCCGCCCAGGTTGGCGAACAGCAGGTCCTTATAGCTGTAGGCAGCGGTGAGGTCCTGTACGGAAGCACCCTGCAGCAGGCCTTCCTGGATGGCGCCCAGCGGCGTGGGACCGGAAACGGCATCTACGCCGAACAGGCCCTGCGGCTGGCTCCAGGTGGTCATATAGGTAGGGAAAGAGACCAGCAGGAACACACGGCCCACCAGGGCAGGGTTCCAGATGTTCTGGCCCAGGCCGCCAAAAGTCATCTTGGCAACGCCCACGGCCACCACGGCACCGATGAAAATCACCCACCAGGGCGTGGTGTACGGCACGTTCAGCGCCAGGAGAATACCCGTAATGACGGCCGACCAGTCGCCTATGGTTGACGGCTGTTTAAGCATGTACTTGGTGATGGCCCATTCCAGCAGCACGCAGGACGCCACACTCACACCCAGCACCAGCAGTTCCTGCCAGCCGTAGAAGGCCACGGAGCAGATAACAGCCGGGATGAGCGCAATCACCACATCCAGCATCAGGGACTTGGTAGAGACCTTGGAATGGATATGGGGAGAAGGAGATACTAATAACTTGCTCATACTCATTTACTTTTTAGCAGCTTCTGCAGCGGCCTTGGCGGCTGCGGCACGGGCGCGGATGGCACCCAGGACAGCGCCCTTGCCCACACGGATGTTATCCAGCAGCGGGATTTGGGCAGGACAGGAATACAGGCAGCAACCGCACTCGATGCAGTCCTGCGCGGCGTTGGCCTCACAGGCGTCCCAATCCTTGGCCTTGGAGAGCTTGTTCAGCAGGAATGGCTCCAGGCCCATGGGGCAGGCATCGGCACATTTGCCGCAGCGGATACAGTTGGACTCCGGGGCGCGGCGGGTCTGCTTTTCCGTGAGGAACAGCAGGGCGCCGGTACCCTTCACTGTAGCGGCCTGCAGGTTGGCAACGGCACGGCCCATCATGGGACCGCCGCTGATTACCTTGGCAGCGTCTGCCGGGACACCGCCCAGGAAGTCGATGATGTACTGCAGCGGAGTGCCCACACGCACCAGCAGGTTGGCCTGCTTGGGAAAGCACTCGCCCGTTACGGTGACGGAATTGTCAATAATGGGCTTGTTCTTCTGCACGGCGTCGTACACGGCCAGGGCGGTGGCCACGTTCTGCACCACGGCACCCACGCTGATGGGCAGGGCACCGGAACCCACCTGACGGTGCATCACAGCGTCAATCAACTGCTTTTCACCGCCCTGCGGATACATCATCTTCATAACCATCACGTCCATGTCCTTGTAGCCCAGCTTGGCAATGACCTCGCGGATATGGGCAATGGCCTCCGGCTTGTTTTCCTCAATGGCGATGGTGCAGGGCACGCCACCCATGGCCTTTTGCAGCAGGGCGGCACCCACCACCACCTGCTCGCCTTTCTCCAGCAGGGTGCGGAAGTCCGAGGTAAGGTACGGTTCGCATTCGCAGCCGTTGATAATCACGCGCTCGCACTTGGAACCCGGAGGCGGGCTCAGTTTCACGTGCGTGGGGAAGGTGGCACCGCCCAGACCCACGACGCCGCCCAGACGGACCTTGTCGATAATGGCCTTGGCGTCCTCAGGGATGGCAGTCACGAGGGTATCCGTGCGGTCGATGCTCTCCAGCCATTCGTCCCCCTCCACGGCAATCTCAATGTGCGTGGAAGGACGGCCGGCGAGGTCTGCGCGCGGGGCGATGGATTTCACCGTACCAGACACGGAGGAGTGGATGAAAGCACCCACAAAGCCGCCGGGCTGGGCAATCACCTGACCCACTTTCACCTTGTCGCCCACGGCCACGCAAGGTACTGACGGGGCGCCGATATGCTGGGCCACGGAAATGTACACGGTAGGGGCGATGGGAAGCGGCTGAATGGCGCACTCCCGGGAGATTTTGCTGTCGTGCGGATGTACACCGCCGATACTGAATGTATGCTTACTCATTGGTGGCCTCCTTCTTAGATTTCTCGACTTCGCTCGAAATGACAGTTGCCTTGTTGGCGGCCTCGGCGGCCTCCTTGGCCTTCTGCTGACGGACTTTGATGCGCTCCTTGACGGCATCCTTGTCCAGCGGCTTGGGGAAGTTCACGCCATGGATGGCACCGGTGGGACACATGGCCTCGCACTCACGGCACAACTTGCACTTGGCCGGGTCGATATAGGCCAGATTGCCTTCCACGGTGATGGCCTCGTGCGTACAAGTCTTGGCGCAGATGCCGCAGCCGATGCAGGCGTTGGCGCAGGCCTTCTTGGCCACGGGACCCTTGTCCTTGTTCACGCAGGAGACGAACTCGCGCATGCCGCGCGGACCCATCGGCCGCAGCTCGATAATGTGCTTGGGGCAGGCCTTCACGCAGGCGCCGCAGGCTGTGCACTTCTCCTGATCCACCACCGGCAGGCCGGTAACGGGATCCATGGAAAGGGCGCCGAACTGGCAGGCCGCCGCGCAGTCGCCGCAACCCAGGCAGCCGTAAGCGCAACCCGTGTCGCCGGTGTACAGCAGGGACTTCACATAGCAGGAAGGATAACCGTCGTACTCGTTCACCTTGGGGCGCGCCTCACAGGTGCCGTTACAACGGACAACAGCCACCATGGGGGCCTTGGCCTTGACCTCGTACCCCAGGATAGCCGCTACCTTGGCCATGGTGTCGTTGCCGCCCACCGGACAGTAATTGTTGTCCAGGTTGGGAGCCTTTACCGCCGCCTCTGCAAATGCACGGCAGCCGGCAAAGCCGCAACCACCGCAGTTGGCGCCGGGCATAGCCTTTTCCACCTCGTCGATGCGGGGGTCTTCCTCCACCTTGAAGCGCTGGGCAACCAGGTACAGGACGAGCGCCAGCACCAGACCGAGGACGGTCACCACTGCGATTGTCCAAATAAATGCATTCATAATTTAGCCTTTTATTGTAAATATATATTCGTTTTTCAATTTGTCTTTTGCCAGGTACAGGAGCAGATAATACAGCCCAACGGACACCAGCGCACTGACGCCTGTAAACACCTCTCCCACCTGCAGGGCCGACAGCAGCAACACTACCGCGAGCAGCACCAGCAGCGGGATAAAATACGCCAGCCATACGGCTTTCATGCCCATGGAGGCCTTCAGCAGCACATGGACCTCGTCTCCCACATTGTAAGTAGCGTACGGGTCCGTGGGAACTTCCACCGTCTTTTCCGCCATGTCCGCCATGCCGCACAGCCCGGCCGCATGGCACTGGGAGCAGGCGCCATGTTGCAAAATAGCCACCGTAGTTACCTGCGGTGTCATTTTTACTACCTTACCCTTATGTGCAACATCCTCTTTCATGGTTTGTATTGTTTTAGCCAGCACCATACAGCCCCCACGCGCAGCGGAGCCATCACGGCCAGCGGAACGTGACGCGCATCGTCGGAGAACCAGAATTTCAGCTCCTGGTCTCCCTCGAACATGGCGCCGGACACCACCGAGCAGCTGAACAGCAAGGCGTTCCGCCGTCCCATTTTGCGCACATTCAGCCGCTCCCGTCCGTGATAGGTAAGCACTACGTCAAACACGGAGTCGTCAATAGCAAAGCTCAGGTGGTATTTGTCCCCCTTCTTCATGCGCGACACATCCATGGTACGGAGGTAGAAAATGAGCGCCGGAAGGTCATACGCACAGTCGTGCAGGGGAATCTCGTAATGCTCGTCTCCCCTGTTGCTGAAGTTTACGTCGGCATGAATCACTTTCTTCTGCCAGTCGTAATAGTACAGGTTGGTCGCCTTGTAGCCGCCTTCGTACGTATCCCGGGTGAATTTGAGCGGCACCAGCCCGTCCCGCCTCATCCAACTGTGGAAGTCTTCCCGCATTTTGAAGAAAATGTCAAAAAACGGGGCCGATTTCACCTTGAAGTTCACATGATACGCCTGCGAACCGTTGTACTGCAGGGTATCCAGGTTCACCCATGCCTGGGCCACCTCCGTATTCACGGCACCCCACTTATACATGAGGCTGAGCGTAATTCTTTCTCCGCCCTCAAACGGATACGGAGTGCGCGTGGGAATGCATCCTTTTCCCTGCCCGTTAACGGTAACGGAGACCAGCAGTCCAAGTATGAGGAGCTTCCATCGCATGCTCAGAACTCATTTTGCGCGTCAAAGTCATATTGGGAAGGCTCGCTGGCGGCCGGCTCGTTGGCGGCGCTGGCCACCGGGCCGCGCTGGGCGTACATGTCCAGGCTCTGGTCTGGCTCCACAAACTTTACCTGATTGGCCTTGTACTTCATTTCAATGTCACACACCTCACCGTTACGGTGCTTGGCAATGACGATGATGGCCTTCTCCTTGTCCTCCGGATTGTCGCTCATGCCCACAAAATCCGGACGGTGGATAAAGATGACCATATCCGCATCCTGCTCGATGGAACCGGACTCACGGAGGTCGCTCAGCTGCGGCTTGCCGGTGCCGCCCGTACGCTGCACGGCGTTACGGGACAGCTGGGACAGGGCGATGATGGGAATGTTCAGTTCCTTGGCGGTAGCCTTGAGGGTACGGGAGATGGCCGCCACTTCCTGCTCACGCAGGCCGCGGAGCTCCACCGGACCCTGCATCAGCTGCAGATAGTCCACCACAATGAGGCGCACGCCCTTTTGCTTCACCAGGCGCTTGGCCTTGGTGCGGAATTCCATGATGGGGATGCCGGGCGTATCGTCAATATAGAGCGGAGCCTTGGCCAGGCGCTTGAGGGTATCCTCCAGCTGCACCCACTCGAAGGGCTCCAGCTTCACGCCGCCCTTGATTTTCTCACCGGACAGACCGGACTCCGTGGTAATGAGACGCTTACCCAACTGGTCCGCGCTCATTTCCAGGGAGAACACGGCCACAGGCATGTTGGCCTCCACGGCGGCGTTGCGGGCAATGTTCAGGGAGAAGGCCGTCTTACCCACGGACGGACGGGCCGCCAGGATAATGAGGTCGCTCTTCTGCCAGCCTTGCGTAACACGGTCGATGGAAGGATAGCCGGAGGGCACACCCGAAGGACCGGTAATGTTTTGCAGCTCCTGCAGGTTGTCCAGCACGGAATTGATGATGGAACCAATGTCCTGCACGTCCCGCTTCACGTTGTTCTGAATGGCGGCAAACACCTTGGTCTGCGCATTGTCAATAAGGTCGTCCACATTGGTGGACTCGTCGAACGACTGTTTCAGAATCTCGTACGAGGCGCTGATCAGGTCCCGCTGGATGGTCTTCTGCTTGAGAATCTTGATGTAGTACTCGATATGGGCCGCCGCACCGATGTTCTGCGACAGGCTGGCCAGGACCACCGGTCCGCCGATGGCTTCCAGGTTTCCTTTGGAGCGCAACTTTTCGCTCACGGTGACAAGGTCCACACTCACGTGCTCGTTCACCAGCTCGCTCATGGCTTCGAAAATCATGCGGTGCTGGGGGTCATAGAAGCACGACGCGGAGAGCTCCTCCATTGACTCGTCAATGGTGGCGGGCTCTACGAGCATGGCGCCCAATACGGCCTCTTCTACATCCAGGGCCTGCGGGGGTTTGTTTCCCATCAGGGTCTCCAGGTTCTGGGGCTCCTGCGAGCGGGGCCGTTTGCGGCTGGTCTCGGGCATACTACTGCTGGTCGAAATCCGGGTTGATGATGATGCGGCCGCAGTGCTCGCAGATGATGAGCTTGCGGTTGGAAGCAATCTCTACGCGGCGCTGAGGAGTGATGGTGTTGAAGCAGCCTCCGCAGGAATCGCCGTTGTAGATGCCCACTACGGCCAGGTGGTTGTGTACGCTGGCGCGGATGCGCTCATAGGCGCTCATGGTACGGGCGTCGATTTTGGCGGCGCAAGCCTCGCGGCGTTCACGCAGCACGGCCTCCTCCTTCGCCGTTTCCTCCACAATGTTCTCCAGCTCTTCCTTCTTGGCCTTGAGGTCCTCCGTACGGATGCTCAGACGGTCTTTGATCTCGTCCAGTTCCGCCTTCTTGGCACCAATCTCATAACGGGTGTCGTTGATGGTCTTTTCGTCAATCTGGCGCAGCAGCTCCTGATTTTCGATTTCCTTGTTCAGGGAGTCGTACTCACGGGAGTTGGAGATGGTCTCCAGCTGGCGCTGATACTTCTCGATGATACTCTCGTGCTCGGAGATGGACAGCTTAGCGTCTGCGATGTTGCGGTTGAACTGGTCCACAACGGCGGCAATGGCGGCGCTGCGCTCCTTCAGGTTGGCAATCTCCGCCTCCAGGGCGGCCACCTCTGCGGGAAGTTCGCCACGGAGCTGGATAATCTTGTCAATCTCGGAATCCGCGGCCTGGAGTTCATAGAGGGTCTTCAGTTTCTCCTCCACGGGCATGTCGGAATCGGCGAAACTTTTCTGCAGGGACACAAAGGTTTCCCTGTTGTCGATGGGAGCCTCCACTTTCTTGGCGGCGGTGGTTTTCTTGGTTGTTGCCATAAAACTTATAAATCGATTTATCTTATTGTCATGCTGAGCTTGCCGAAGCATCTCTTACACTACAAAGTAGTGGACCGGGTTGCTCCTGTCCAATACGGCACTTTTGTAGCTTGCAAAGGTAGGAAATTTTTTCCGTATCTCCGATAAGAAAATATCTACAATCTCCACCTCACTCTCAAAATGGCCAATATCCATGACCATAAAGCCGTCTTTGGTAAAAAACTGGTGATAGGAAACATCGGCCGTAATGTACAGTTGGGCACCCTTGGCCTGGGCCAGGCCCAGCTCGCTGCCGCCGCTGCCGCCCAAAAGCGCCACCTTGGTGATGGGCGTCTCAAGCGGCTTGGAACTGCGGATGACCTTTATGCCGAACTTTTCCTGCACGTACCGGAGGGCCTCCCGGCCGGTCATGGGCTGCGGGAATTCCCCGATGCAGCCCAGCCCCACGGTGCCGTCCTCCTCCGGAACCATGATGCCCACGTTCCTGAGCGCCAGCCTGCGGGCCATGGCACCGCTCACGCCGGCTATCACCTTGTCCGCCGTGGTGTGGGCGGCATACACCGCCACCCCGTTCCGCACGGCGCGCATCACCGCCGCACCCACCGGGTCCTCAGCATTGATGCGCCGGATGCCCTTGAAGATGAGCGGATGGTGTGTCACCACCATGTCGCAGCCCTTTTCTACAGCCTCGTCAATGAGTTCCGGCGTACAGTCGAACCCGACCAGCACACCATGCACCTGGTCATTCGCGCTGCCAATGAGCAGCCCGCTGTTGTCCCATTCTTCCTGGATGCGGAGCGGCGCAAACACCTCCAGCGCCGCAGTGATGTCCCCTACTTTCATAACGCGTTACCTTATTCATGCAAAGATAAAAATCCTTTGCCACAAATCCAAAATCGTCCCAGCCACAAACGCCGCCACCGCACACAACCAGGTGCGGCGGTTAGCGGAAACCCTCTCGGGCTCCATTAAAGGGCCCAAGAGGGTTCCGCTTTCCTTCCGGCAAGGGAGCCTGACGCAAAACTGGTGGGCTCGCTCTTTCCCTTTGTCATTTCGAGCGAGCGAAGCGAGTCGAGAAATCTCCTCCTCCGGGCTGATAGCATTCCCTGCCAAGGGACCAAGCGACGGACCCTCGGCGGCGTTTTTTTGGGGGGGACCTGCGACACATGTCTTGGAAGGTTTGTATTTCCGGGGATGAAAAACCAAATAAATGTTTGTTATGATAAACATTTTTAGCTATCTTTGTATCCGATAAGATGCATTTATGGGGAAAAAAACCTTTGGAAAAACGATGCCTCGGGCATTGAGCCAGAACCTGCAAGTAATGGGCGAGCAAATCATGTTGGCGCGTAAGCGCAGGCATCTATCCATGCAGGACATAGCAGACCGTGCTACGGTAACCCGACTGACGGTCTCAAAAGTGGAACACGGAGACCCAACTGTCTCTATGGGCATATATGCTCGTGTACTCTTTGCTCTCAATCTTGAAAATGACATTACCCTGCTTGCTGCCGATGACGCCCTTGGCCGCCAGCTTCAGGATTCAGAATTGCTGGGCCGATGAAAAGAATAACGGTATACGCAGACGTTGACTTCCTCTCCAATCCCCAGGAGATAGGAGTATTAGGTTACGAACATGTTCGTGGCAAAGATCATTTTGTCTTTGAGTATTCGCGCGAATGGCTTAAGCAGTACGGAGGCCTTCTGTTCAGCGGCGACCTTATGAACGTTCCTTCAGCCCAACATCCTCGCAGCAACGACAATGTGTTCAGTTTCGTCAAGGATTCCTTTCCGGACCGATGGGGACGTTTGTTGCTGGACCGCAGGGAGCAACTCATGGCCCGGGAGGAAAGAAGGCCGATACTGTTTCAGCGCCGCTCAGCCGGAACCGTCCCGCTGGTCGCCAACTTACTGTCCCACAGTGGTTTGTTGAAAATCCTCGGCGCAAATGAAGCCGAGGATTATCTATATTTGGTTGCTGTTCAGGATGTTATTGACCAGTACGAGTTTTCGGGCTCACCTGCAGTCTCTTGTGAAGAAGCTCGATATACGATGCCTTAAGTTCATCTGAAAGGAAGCGGCCATGAAGTCTTCGTCCTTGATCCGCTTCTTTTTCCCGTTGAGATTGAGAGCCAGTTCTTCGTCATCAGAAGGATTGCTTATGGCCGAATTGAGGAGGTCGTAGGCAGGAGACCAATGCTTTACTCATCTCACCTTCTTTTGAGGAACTAGTTCGTATCCGAATAAATCAAAAACCTGAGCCACCTTGTCCAAACGGACCGTAGCCTTGCCTTGCTCCAATTCGCGGACGAAATTTAAGCCAACACCCGACTTCATCGCAAGGTCCACCTGCGTGAGGCCATGCACTTTCCGCAGGGATTTCAATGTAGAAGATATGACGTTGCTATTCATAATTACATTCGTTCAGATGCAAATAAAATTACATTATAATGGATGTAATTTATTAAGAAATACGCATACTACATCAGAAAGAATATAATGCTCACCGAAATTCAGACAAATTATGAAGACCGCTTTGTACTAATATAGATGGGAGGGCGGCATCCCCTCGCCGTGGCGAGAGGGCCGCCCTCATTGGGCTCATTACCTCACAGGGAGTCTATCCCCTGTGAGCAAAAAATTCTACTCGACCTCGCAAACGAGGCGGATACACTGACCGTAGCGGCCGTAGTTTGAGCCACTTACGTTCAAGTTGGTCGCAGTGAAGTACACGTAATTAACCATGTCGGTAGTGCTAGTGAGTCTCGTAGAAGAACGGTAGCTGCAGCTGCTGCCGGCAGATTGCACCGAAGTTCCTTCGCGGTAACCCGCAGCAGGCAGGAACACGCAACCGGCAGTCTCCATCGCAGTCCAATCTGCAGCGCTGTAGTTATTACCATTCCAGCCTGTATTATCTACATTGTTAATGCCAACCGGAAGAGTCACACCGGTAGGATGCGTGTAAGTGTCAGGGAAGAGGATGATGCCATAGACTCCGTTTACCTTTCCCTTGGCATAGCGGGCGTTAGCAACACTATTGACCGTTGAGGCGCTACGCGTGTTGAACAGGTATACCCACTCGTTATTAGACAGTGTGAACCAGCCAGTGCCGATACCAGGAACAGTACCCCAGTCAACCAAGTCGCCTCTATAAACAGTATTATCCGTAGAAGTGCTCATGCCGAAATTATTCGTTGAATTGCTCCAGCCAAACTTGTCCCAAGCATCTGCGCTGTAAGTGGCGTAGTAGTCGTACTGATGGTCAAAGAAGCTCCATGCACCTGATGCGTAACGCAGGTTGCCCGGGGAGAACTGAACCGTCTTTCCTGTTGGCACACCGGCCGACACAGTGAACACACCTGAAAGCGGGGTGGGAGCCGGATCCGGAGTAACCGGACCGGAGGGAACGGTATTATAGTCGATACTAACAGGGATGGTGTACTCGCCGCCCTGCTCGAAGGTGAGGGGCATGGAGTTGGTCCAGGTGAAGTCCTTGCCGGCTACGGTGAAGTAGAGCGTCAGGGCGCCTGCCGCCAGGGTCTCCGGAACCAGGATGGCCTCGGCCACGGCAAGCGCCGGCTTGGAGGCCTCCGTACCGGGCTCGTAGGAGCTCTGGAAAGGAATCACGGCCCCCTTGGATGCGCCATCCGGGATGCTTACCTCGCCGGTGAGCGGACTGAAGAAGAAGCTAGTATGGACACCGCTGAGCGCAAGGCCCGTTATCGGGCTTGCCTCCAGGCCCACGCCATTGTCGAAGTACTCCGGAGCCAGGGTGAACTTGAAGTTCGCCTTGGCCAGGCCGTGCTTCAGGGTGACGGGCACAATGCCGTCATCGGTATCGGCAAAGGCAAGGGTGGTTTCCTTCATGGTAAGAAGGTCCGCCGCGTTGAGCTTCGCCTGGGTGCTCTGGTCGGTCAGAAGACCCATGGTGGCGCCGCTGGTGAAGAGGTCGTTTGTGACGGGGATATTGAAGTAGTCTGCGCCCAGCGCGCCATAGCTGGCTGCGGCATAGGTGATGGACGATTCCTCGTCCTTCCAGAGGATGGGCCGGGAAGCGGTCCAGTTACCCTGCGCATCCTTAGTGATGGATTCAAAGTAGCTGAACGCATTGTTGGGGCCCGTGACCTTCAGGTAGAACTGACCCAGGTCCGCGCTGGTCATACTGGCCTTGGTATCGCCTTCCACCGTTACAGCGAAGCGCATCGGAGCGTCCTGCTCAGGCGCCGGGATCTTCTCCTTGGCGCAGGAGAAGAGAACCAGGGCCGATGCTGCAAAAAGCATAAAAATATCAGTTTTCATGACTAATTCGTATCATAGGTAAACATTGGACGGGCGGATATGGTATAATTCATATTGTTGTGCCACCAGTCGGAGTTGTTTTGATAGTTAAGGCTCTGGGGCAAATAAAACCATCCGTCGCTCGTTCCATAATAACGATTCACGTTGATAGGATCACATCCGGCCGCTTGCAGGTAGCTATTGACTTGGTTCAGCGCAGCCGTTGCTGTTGCCTTGCTCTGTCCTGTATTATCTTTATCTATCAATATTTGATTGTAGAGATAAATACTGTAAATCTCCCAATAACGGTCCCACAAGTCATTCATAGAATGATAATGGAATTTTCCTGCGG
>DFFY01000049.1:4137-7393 GCA_002371115.1 Bacteroidales bacterium UBA3764 | reverse complement strand
CCATTCCCCTCCCTTCTTCGGACCTTTGTGCTCGATTTCTCCTTCTTCTGTCAGTTTGTTGACGGCTTTTTCAATTGCACGTGTAGATATACCGATTGCTTCAGCGATTTCACGGAGCGATATTTTTGGATTGGACTGCATCATCTCCTTAATCTTTACCGAAGTTTTTACCGAACTTTTTCCCGAACCGTGGTCAGATTGTTCGGTAGAAGAAGCCTTCTTTTTCCTGAGAATAGTGGTAAAGAAGCCCTCGGTTTTATATTCGGCCGGCGGGAATCCATCATCCGATAGGATGCGGGCGATACGCGGGATGCCGGTGCCGACGCTCTCGACAAGATGCAAACGGGTGAACATCCGGAATATGAGCGGGTTCCTGGAGCGACTGCGGTGACCGAAGTCGGCAGCGACATAGGGTACTGCAGCAACGCTCGGCCGCACCTTTAGTATTTCAGAAAAAGCAGGATGTCCATTCCCGGATTTAAGCGATTTTGTTAAATTTGCAAAAATATGCTTGTCTATGACACCGGCTTCAAAAATTTATCCTGCTCTCACTCTTGAGGTAATGGTCTCCAGGAAGGAAGGCCAGTACTACGATGTCAAATCAGCCCAGAAGAAACCATCCGAGCTCTCGGACATCGTCAGCGCTTACGCCAATGCCGAAGGCGGAACCGTTGTCATCGGCATCAGCGACAAGACCAGGAGAGTAGAGGGTGTCAATGCCCAGGGCGAAGAGAAGATTAACAATTTCCTCAATCTTCCGAAGGACTGCTGCATTCCTATGCCGGAATACCGTCACGAGTTCGTGGACATAACGAACGATGCCGGGAAGCCGGACAGGCTGATCCTGCTGCACATCAAGCCGTCCATCGACAAAGTCATCACCACCACCAAGGATGAAGTCTATCTTCGAATCGGTGACAAGACCCGCAAGCTCACGGTGGAAGAAATCAGGCAGCTGGAGTATGAGAAAGGCGTCGCCCACTATGAGGAAGAAGTCTGTCCATATGCAACGATGGAAGACCTAGCCCCGGAACTGCTCGACGCCTACAGGGAGAAGATCGGGGCAGTACATCAGACAAACGAACAGGTGCTTCGTGCCCGTCAGTTCATCGTGAAACGCCACGACGAAGATGCCCTGACCAATGCCGCCGTGCTTCTCTTCGGCAAGAATGTCCGGGGATTCTTTCCGCACTGCCGCATCCGATACATCAAAGTTGACGGGACTTCCATGCGTACGGGGGCTGACTTCAATGTGGTCAAGGACCGAAATTTCGACTTGCCGCTGCTGAAACTGATTCCGGAAGCCAAGAGATTCATCTCGGATCAGTTGGAGGAACGCACAACGCTGGAGAGCGACGGCCGGTTCCACACCTATCCGGAGTATCCGGAGTTCGCCTGGGTCGAGAGCATCACCAATGCCGTGTGTCACAGACAATGGGGCCTCAGAGGAGACTACATCCTTGTAGCCAAATACGATGATCGCCTGGAAATCAAGAGTCCTGGACGACTCCCGAACATCGTAACGGTCGACAACATCTTCACAACCCGCTTCGCCCGCAATCCCCTCATCTCCCGCGTTCTGACGGAGATGGAACTTGTCCGTGAACTCAACGAAGGTATCCCCCGCGTATTTAAGGAGATGAAGGAGGCCGGACTCCCCGAACCCAAGATTGTGGAGACTGCTGCCAATGTGACGGTTATCCTGTATAATGAAAAGGCAGCTGACGGCAACTCTCAGACTACGGAGAACACTACACAGACTTCTACACAGAAGACTACACTGACCACTACACAGAGAGTGCTGGAATTGATGGAAAAAGACCCTTACATCACCATCGATCAGATTGCCGCCAGCATCGGAATCACACGCGACGGTGTCAACTATCAAATAAAGAAGCTGAAGAATCTCGGCCAAATCGAACGCGACGGCGGAGATTATGGCGGCAAATGGAAAGTCATAAAGAAATAAGACTGCTTTGAGCCGCTACCAAGCAAAAACGATATCCCGATCCTGCCATCAAGCCTGAGCGGGATTCTTCGTATTTGTCCCCCGCTTATCGCTTTTTGTCCCCCGACCGGATGACGGCCCCCAACGCCGCGGCTCCGAAGATCTTTTTCCCCCTACTACTACGTCAACTCCAGCACCGGCGAGAAGTCCGGCACCATGCTGGCAGAGGTCAAGTGGGCCGCTGCTGCGGCCGGTGGCGGTGAGCCGTAGTCTCCAATAAACCCTCAGCCCTCCGCGTGAGAGCCTGCCGATTATAGTAAAACTCGTTGGAAAAATTACGGTAGAATAACAAAAACTCGTTGGAAAAATTACGACAGCTATTTGAAAAGTCGTTGGGAAAAGTGTATCTTTGTTCCCGGATAAAGTATCAGACTATGCTGAAAAGGAAAATTGAAGACGCTCTCACCCAGTGGAAAAACAAACCCGGACACAAGCCTCTGGTGATAATGGGCATCCGCCAGTGCGGTAAAACATATATCTCGCAGCACTTCGCTGAGCAGAACTACAAGAATGTCGTCTACATGAACTTCATCAAGCAGCCGGAGCGAATCAACGCTTTCGTCGGATCTAAAAATGTGGACAACATTCTACTCAACTTGTCAGCGCAGATAAAAGGTGTCAAGTTCATCCCCGGAGAGACCTGCCTGATCTTTGATGAGATCCAGGAATGCCCCGAGGCCAGGACTTCGCTCAAGTTCTTCAAAGAAGACGGCCGCTTTGACGTGATTGCCACCGGTTCCCTATTGGGCGTCCAAGGCTACGGCGATGAGCTTAAAAAACGGCGTCGCAAGATGATTCAGAAAAAAGAACTGGGCATCAATTCCGTTCCTGTAGGCAGCGAGGATATCCTCGAGATGTACCCGCTTGACTTTGAGGAGTTTCTCTGGGCCAACGGCTTGAACCAGGATGTCATCGAGGCTCTCCGGAAGTTCTACACGGAGGAAACGCCGGTTCCGGAAGGAATCCACGTGGCCATGAAGCAGTATCTGAACCTCTATGTTGCTATCGGTGGTCTCCCTGCCCCCATCAATGCGTTTCTGGCCACAAACAACATGAACGCCGTGAGCGAGGAATACAAGGGCATCCTGAAGGAGTACCGCGACGATATGGTCAAGTATGCTCCGGATAAAGACAAGCCCCATATCCGCGAGTGCTTCAATTCCATCCCCAAGCAGCTGGCCAAAGATAACAAGAAGTTCCAATGGAGCAAAGTCAAGCCCGGAGGACGTGGCGAAACTTATATGGGAT
>DFFY01000049.1:0-3955 GCA_002371115.1 Bacteroidales bacterium UBA3764 | reverse complement strand
TCGGTCTCTTGATTGAAATGCTGGGACCTGGGACCAGAGCTGATATCCTCCAGGGCAATTTGGGCGGCTTCAAGGGCGCCATATACGAAAACCTGATGGCAGACACGCTTCACAAGAAGCAGCAGAGTCTGTATTATTTCCAAAAAGACTCGGGCCTTGAGTTGGACTTTCTCGTTCGGATGAAAGGCGAATGCGTGCCGCTTGAAGTTAAAGCCAGGACAGCCCAGGCCAAGAGCGCTCAGACCGTTCTGAAACACGCGGACAAATATCAAGTGAAACAAATAATCAAATTCGGCGACTTCAATGTCGGCCGCGAAAGGCAGCTGCTCACACTCCCCAACTACATGCAGTTCCTCCTGGATCTGGAGCCGGAAGAAATCGTCCTCGAACCAATCGACGTTGATGCCGTCAACGCTCTGGCCAGGGAGATTTTGCAGTAATGCTTGTTAATCCTTGTTTCGTTGGATTCTGTACCGCATTTGTCCCATAATTAGAACAAACTATTGATAGCCAAATAGTTCTATTCCCACATCGGAAAATAGACCGCCATGCCGTTTTTTCTAATCATATCAGACCTTACTGAATACTTGAATCAATTGCCGGACCTGGGGGCCTGGGGCTTGTGGGGCCTGTTCGTAGGCACTTTCCTGGCGGCGACGGTGATTCCTTTCAGTGCCGATGTCCTGTATATTACGGTGCTTCAAATGACATCCAACCCTTGGGCGTGCCTGGCCGTGGCTGCATTCGGGAACTGGCTGGGCAACCTCACCACCTTCGGCCTGGGCTGGATGGGCCGATGGGATTGGATAGAGAAACTTTTCAAGGTCGATCGCGCCAAATTGGAGAAGCAGAAATCCTTTATCGACAAATATGGCATCTGGCTTGCCCTGGTCAGCTGGTTCCCCTTTGTTGGTGACATCTTTTCCATTGCACTGGGCTTTTACAAGGCCAATCCTTGGCTCTGCGCCCTTCTTTTCCTGGTGGGCCGGACCCTCCGCTTCCTTGTCTGGACCCTTCTGCTGGGCGAAATTTAGTTTGGGAAGCATGTTCAGGGATACAAAATATTCACTAACTTTGTCTATTGTTTCGGCCTTGAAATAATAAAGACGTAAATTATGGACTTGACCAATCCGCTTCATCTGATTTTGACCCTTTTTGCCGGACTGGCAGCGCTGGCGTTGAGCATTTGGCTTATTGTTTTCTTCGTAAAGCCCAGCCGTAGCCGAGACGTCCTGAGCCTGGCCATTCCGTTCAGTTTCATCGGCAGGAAAAACCGAAAGCACCATGTGTTTGTGGGCATCAGCCCGTATTCCAAGCTGCTGGCGGCCCATCTGCTCCAAGACTGGGAAATGGAGAACAAAAAGTCGGACCAGGGACGTATTCTGTTCGTGAATTTGACGGACCACTTCAATCCCCTGGCAGAGCGTCAGTTACAGAAGGAGCTGGGCAGCAGCCGGGTGCGTCTGTTCCATGCAATGCCGGCCGACGTCCTGACACTGCGGGGCTTGCGCTCCTGGCTGTTCAACAAACGAACCAGCCTGTATCTGTTTGCCGATACAGAGGAGGTGAATGTCCAGCTGCTTACGCAGGCAACGTCCAATCCGGATATCAAGGCCAAGGTTTTCTTCTATTCCGATGAGCTGAATGGTTTCGATGCCCTGGTTGCTTCTACCGGCTCGCGCGTCCGTACGTTGAATCCGCATCAGATGGCCTTTCGTCACCTTACGCTGCAGCGCCCGGAGCTTATGCCTTTCAATTTTGTCAAAAAGGCAGTCGGGGCCGATGGAGAGCCGCTGGGCTATGTTACAGATGGCTTGCATGCCCTGGTTATAGGCTTTGGCAATACCGGACAGGAAGCGGTGCGTTTTCTCTATGAATTTGGCAGTTTTGTGGGAAAGGATCTCCAGCGGGCGCCCATGTCTGTCAAGGTCTATGACCCTTCGCTGGAGGCCCAGCTGGGCGCATTCCTGGAATCGGCCCCGCAACTGAAAGGTGACAAGGCGTTTACCTGGTGTGCGGAATCGGCAGGAAGCGTGGCTTTCTGGGACGAATTCGCGCAGGCTCGTTTCAATTATATCATTGTAGCGATGGACGATGGCCCCAAGAACCTGCAGATGGCAATTTCGCTTCTGCAAGCGGCAGCCCGCTCCGGCCGGGACCTTTCATCCATGCTTATCCTGGTGCGTTATTGGCAGGAAAGTGCCAAAATCCGTGAAATCATAAAATCGTACAACGAGGCTTTCGACGCTTCCGTCCTCCACTGCTTCGGCAATACCCAGGATATTTGGTCGTCGGATGTCATTTCCGGCCGTCGGCTCAAGAATGTGGCCCAGCTTTTTGACGAGAACCGACGGCTCATGGGCATCGACGAAACCTGGGACGAACGAAAGGAACGTCTTTCCAAACCCGGGAAGAATCAGCTGAGAAATCAGTTGCAACTGCGTCGCGAGCAGGCCATGGACGTGGCCCGTGCAGTCTATCTGCCCACCTTCTATGCCTTTGCCCCCAAAAGGCAGCCGGACGCAGACCAAATGCAGTATCTGGCTGCGCTGGAGCACCTGCACTGGATGCATGCCCTGGCGGTCATGGGGTATTGTGACGGGCCGATGGATGACCTTGCCAGACGTCACCCGGACATGGTTCCTTATCCGGAGTTGAAAAGTGATAAATACAAACACATGGGCTTGCTCGCTGTTAAGAGCATGCTGACGCTAAAGAAGGGAGAATAATGTTGGAATCGCTGCTTATTGCCCTTGCACTGGCCATGGACTGCTTCGCGGTTTCTGTGGTGAGCGGTGTCATTATCCGGCGCGCCGAAGGACGTACCATGCTGACACTGGCTTTTTTCTTCGGCCTCTTTCAGGCGCTGATGCCGCTTATCGGCTGGTTTTTGACGCGCCGGTTCAGTGCCTATATCCAAGCACTGGACCATTGGATTGCCTTCGGCATGCTGGCGTTTATCGGCGGAAAAATGATTGTCGATTCCTTCAAGGAAGAGGACGATAAGTCCATTAACCCCAGGAATTTGCATACGCAACTTGTGCTGGCGGTGGCTACGAGCATCGACGCCTTGGCCGTGGGCATCACCTACGCCTGTACGGGGTATGAGACGGTTGCGCAACTGACGCTGCCGCTGGTGCTGATCGGCCTGGTTTCTTTTGGCATGAGCGTGCTGGGATTCTCAATCGGCGTACGTTTTGGCGATGCCGTGAACCGGAAAATGCGTCCGGAACTACTTGGCGGGCTCATTCTGGTGGGAATCGGCATTAAAATCCTGATTGAGCACCTGAGCGTTTAAATACCGGAGAAATACTTGAGCAGCGGGGAAATCATGAGCGACTGGATAAGCCGGTTTTCCCGCAGCAGCGTGAGAACCTCTTCGCGTTCCAGCAGGTGCACTTCCAGTTCTTCCGTAGCGTCCAGATGCGTTGGGCCGACGGGTTCTACGCCTGTTGCCAGGAAGCAGTGCGTGAAATTGGACATGGAACTGGGGTTGGGGGTGAGCGTCATGATTTCCTTCCACTCCCCTTTCCCGTATCCGGTTTCTTCCAGAAGTTCCCGTTGAGCCGCCTGTAAGGGCGTTTCTCCGGCCTCCATGACGCCGCAGGGTAATTCATAGCAGGTCATGGCCACTGCGTGCCTGTACTGCCGCTCCATTACGAACTTTCCTTCCCGGGTGATGGCAATCACATTCACCCAGTCCGGGTATTCTACTACATAATATTCAGGATTGATGCGTCCGTCAGGCAGTTGCACCTGATCCCGGCGGGCAGTGAGCCAGGGCCGGCGGATGAGGTATTCGGTGGAAAGAATCTTCCAGCGTTGGGTCTTATCTTCTGGAATGAGCGCCATATCGTTAAAATTTGTGCCAAAGTTAGCAAAAAAAGTTTGCAGTTTCTAAAAAAAGCCTTATCTTTGCATTCCCAAAACGATGGTGCTGTAGCTCAGATGGTAG
>DFFY01000056.1:62356-69687 GCA_002371115.1 Bacteroidales bacterium UBA3764 | reverse complement strand
CGAGTATGTAGGACCTTGCATGAGCGACCTCAATACCCGTCGTGGCATGATTATGAACCAGGACATGGAGAAAGGCTTCACCGTGCTCCACGCCCGCGTTCCGCTCGCAGAGCTGTACCGCTACTCCACCGTCCTGAGCTCCCTCACCGGTGGTTCCGCCACCTTCCAGATGAAGTTCGCGGAGTACGTGCAGGTTCCGGCCGATGTCCAGACCAAACTGCTGGCAGAATACGCCGCCCAGGAGCAGGAAGAGGACTAAGTCAGCAACAGCGTTGCTTTACAATACGGACGGAGGTGCCTTTCACCCCCGTCCATATTTTTATTCCCTTGTTTGCTGGTCGATAAGTGATTCACAGTCAGCTGTTTACGGGAAATCCTCAGCGCAAAAAGAGCCGAGGATTATAAGCATCTTGTTGATTGTCAAATGGTTATCGACCAGCGGAAGAAAGGGTGTGGATGAGGTCATCCAGCATTTCGTAGAGGCCGGGGGCGGTTTCCGGGGTGATGCTGCGGCAGGCGACAGCCTGGCCCAGCTGAAAGGGGATGCAACTGGCCTGGGATTCCAGCTTGCGGCCCTTGGGGGTGAGTTTCACAATCACCTGACGGGCATCGGCCTTGCCTTTACTGCGGGAAATGAAGCCTTCCGCCTCCATGCGCTTGAGGAGGGGCGTCACTGTGTTGGTTTCCAGGTACAGCTTTTTGGCAATATCGTTCACCGGCTGCGCGTCCTGCTCCCACAGCACCATCATCACCAGGTACTGCGGATACGTCAGGCCTATTCCGCTCAGGAGCGGATGGTAGGCCTGCGTAATGAGCCGCGCGGCAGTGTACAGCCTGAAACAGAGCTGATTGTCCAGTTTGAGCTGCTCTTGCATGGGGATTAAAGCATTGCTTTGACCTCGGCCTCAAAGTCCTTGGGCTCTGCGGTAGGGGCAAAACGTTTGACTGTCCGGCCGTCGCGGGATACCAGGAACTTGGTGAAGTTCCACAGGATGTCGCTGTCCTTTTCCACGCTCTTGCTCAGGCCTTTGAGCAGCTTCTGGGTAGCCTTTGCCTTGAGGCCTTTGTACTCCTCGGTGGGAGCCTGGGCCTTCAGGAACTCGAAGATGGGCTCCGCGTTGGCGCCGTTCACGTCCGTCTTGGCCATGAGGGGGAAGGTGACGCCGTGGTTCAGGCGGCAGAATTCCTCAATCTGTTCATTGGAACCGGGCTCCTGGCCGGCGAACTGGTCGCAGGGGAAGCCAATCACCACCAGGCCTTTGTCCTTGTACTGCTGGTACAGGGCCTCCAGGCCGTCGTACTGCGGGGTGAAACCACATTTGGAAGCGGTGTTCACAATGAGGAGCACCTTGCCTTCATAGTCCTTGAAGTCCACTTCCTTGCCCTTGTTGTTCAGGGTTTTGAAATCGTAAATAGTAGCCATGTCTTGTCGGTTTTGTGCGGAGGCGCCAAGGCCCAGAAGACCCAGGAGCGCCGCGAGTATAAGCTTTTTCATTACAGCTGCTTGACCAGCCAGTTCTGCAGGCCGATGAGCTCGATGAGGTCCAGCTGCTCCTGCATCCAGTACATGTCTTCTTCCTCGTCCTGATAATAGCCCTTCATGAGGTCATAGGTGGTCATATCCTCGGCCAGCGAGAGAGTAACCTGACCCAGCACGGGCACTTCCTTCACGGAAACGGCGAGGTCCGCCTTCAGGAATTCGACCACATCCTTGTAGATGGTCTGTGCGGGCGTGGCTTCCACCTTGGCTTCACCGCCCAGGTCGATGATGCGGGCCACCATTTTGTCCACCCACTCGGCTTCTTCTTTGGAGTGGTCGGCATACTTCTCGGCCAGTTTGTTCAGTCCCATGGAGGCGAAAACCTGGCTCTGTACTTTGTGCTGACGGGCCTGTGCGCTGAGGCCGGTAGCATAGGCCTGCAGGACTTGAATGGAATTTTGTGCGTTCATAGTGCGCTGTATTTCGTGTTTATTTATATCGTTCGCGATACAAAGATACGACGATTATTTTATATCGCAAGCGATATTTCAAAAAATTTACAAAAAAAATACAAAGATGCTGGATGACCTCATCCATACCCTGTCCGCCGCTGGTTGCTGACCGTTTGATAATCAGCAAGATGCTTATAATCCTCGGCGCAAATGGAGCCGAGGATTTTCTGCAAATGGCTGACTATAAGCTACTTGTCGACCATCGAACAACGCTCCTACCAGCGGAAGGTGGCGGAAAGCTGCGCGTTGAGTCCGGGCATGGGGTAGCCCTGGACAATTTGGTAGGGGGTGTTGAACACATTGTCGATGGTAACGCCCAGCAGGAGGGCCCGGCCGGCGGCAGCCCGACGGGCGCCCCGCTCGGAGAAAGGAAGCGTATATTGCACCGCCGCGCTGCTCAGGCTCCATGGGGCCAGGTAGTAATCCGGCGTGTTGGCGGTGCGGGACCAGCGCGCCCCGGTGAACGAACTGTCCCAGGTAAACGCCAGGTCTTTCCAGCCAAACCCCACTGTGACGCTCCCGCTGTGGCGCGGGATGTAGGGAATCTGGTTCCCCCAGGTCTGGCTGCCGGGCGTAGTTTGGTCCAGCGCCTGCTGGAAGGTATAGCGGAGCGTCCAGGAAGCCCGCCACGGGCCGCTGTGCCAGGAGGCGGAGGCTTTTACATCGGCACCGGTAATATCCACCAGGCCCACGTTGAGCATGGTCCAGCGGAACTGCGACAGGGTGGGGATGGCCACAATCTTGTTGCTCACCCGGTTGTAATAAGGAGAGATGCGCAGATCCAGCTGCCAGGTGCCTGGACGGAAGGCCAGGCGGACATCGGCCCCCGCCTGCAAGGCCGCCTCCGGTACCAGGTTGGCATTCCCCATGAGGCTGTAATAGAGGTCGTTAAAAGAAGGGAGCCGATAGCTGCGCTTCACGAAGGCATCGGCCTCTAACCACGGGAGCGGCGCCCAGAAGAGGCTCAGGGAGGGCATCCAGCTGCCCCTGTAGGTGTTGGACCGGCTCCAGCCGCCGGCTTGCGGCGTGTCAAAGGTGTCCCAGGCCCCCTGATATACGATATGCGCCGCCGCCCGGAACTTTTGCCACACCACGCGCGAAGCCAGCGCCCCCGTAAACGTGGTCCGGCGCGGCGTCACAAACTGCCCCACGTCGGAGTCCAGGGCGTTGTGCTGTATATCGGTACTCAAATCCACAGACCAGGGCCCCGCCAGCACCAGCGACTGCGCCAAGGAGAAATACCCCGACTGCTGCCGGTAATGCAGGTTGTAGGGCAGCGCCATGGGGTTTTTCTCCGGATGGGTGTTGTAATGGGTGTAGTTGTTGGCGTACTTGAAGCGCACCGCCGCAGTGTATCGTCCCGTCCATTCCTGCGTCCAGCCGCCCTGCACAAAGAGGTCCTGGTCGGCCTGGCGTTCCGCGCTGAAGGGGAAGGAAAGGCGCCGGATGACCGGGCCCGGGAAGCCCCGCTCGGAGCCGTAGCCATAGACCCGGACTTGCCAGGAGCCGCCCCGCACCCGGCCAAAGAGCTGGGCCTCCAGCCGGAGACTCCGGATGTCGCCGTTCTCCCGCACCAGGGTGGTGTCAAAATAAGGGTAGGGGTACCGGCCTGCGCTGTAGAGGAAATCGGCCGACGTGCGCAGCATGAGCCGCCTGGAAAGCCGCTGGTCCCACAGTACGGAAGGGTTCACGGTGCCCAGGCTGCCGCCCCTCAGGCGCGCTCGCCCGCCGGAAATCTCCGGCACCGCCGATTCCAAGTGCACGGCAGCCCCGCTGGCGTACTCCTTGGCGGTTTGCAAACGGCTGGTTTTCTGCGCATTATAGAGGGAGACGCTGCCCAGCCCGTCGGTGGAGAATCGGCCCAAATCCACCTGCATGTTCTGGGCGTTGTCCACCTGGATGCCGTCCAGGAAGATGCCCACATGCTCGCTGCCCAGGCTGCGCACGTTCACGGTCTTGAGGCCGCCGGCGCCGCCATAGTCCTTCACCTGCACGCCCGTGAAAGTACGAAGGATGTCGGCCACCTGTGCGGGCGCCGACACCAGCGTATCCACCTTCACGGCCTCCGTGGCCCGTACCACCGGCAGCGCCTTCACGGCGTACACGGCAGCGGGGGCCAGGGTGTCCGGCGCCTGCAGGAACAGGGCTATGACGGCCGCAAGAATCACTTCCAGACGGCGAAATGGCCCGGGCATACGCCCGCTGTCACGCTCCAGACTTTATCATGCCTGTCGAACAGCCTGTAGCAACTCACGGTGCCGGGATTGAAATAGTCTCCGGCGTCGCCCAGCAGCAACGAGCGGAAGCCCATCGTATCCTCCACTACGCACATGCCATACGGCACGCCGCTCAGCGTCACGGGATAAAGGGTAAACTTATTTTTCACGGCGTTGTAGGACCATAACATATAGGTATGTGCAGCGCCAAAGTCAAATTCATTCTCCGTGCCGATGCAAAACACCTCGTCTCCCAGCACATAGGAGCAGCTCACATGGGTGTGCTTGATAGCATGCCATTCGATGTGGGTCACCTGCTCGGGCGCGGACGCCGGGAACATGTACAGGCCGGAATGGACAGCGGCATAATTGCCCAGGGTGGTCACAAAAATGTGCCCCTGGCTGTCCGCATACACGTTTTTAAGGTTTATCTCCACCTCCACGGTCTTGGTTACGCTAAAGCTTTTAGCGTCGATGATGCTCACCGTATTGTCGTACGCATAAGCGGGTGGCAGCTGGCTGGCAATGCCGCCGGAATTGGCCACGTACAGCTTGCCGTCGTAATAGGCAATGCCTTCCGGCTGATAGCCCACTTCCACGGAGCCGGCAAGCTTTTTGGTGCTCAGGTCGATGCGGTAAACGCAGCCCTTGGGATTGGCGGAATCGGTGATGGTAGTATAATCGGCGAAAGCGCCTGCCCAGGAGGTTACATAGGCGTATTTATCGTCAAAGGCAATGGCGCGGGGCGTGGGCACTTCGATGACGGCCATCTCCGTTTCGTCGGCCGCAGAAACCACTTCCACCAGGCCGGAATTGTTGATGACCATCCACACCTCGTTGTTGTGAAGGGCGATGTCGTTGCCCACGTCGCCCAGGCCGGCCTTGGCACCGGGATTCATTTTCTTGAAGGCGCCGGTAACATATTGACCGTCACTGATGCGCAGGAAGTCCAGTGTGGCGTTGTTGGCGCCCAGTTGGCCTTCGTTGAGCACGAAAATCTTCTTGTTACCGCCAATTTCTTCAACGGCAACGCTTGTTCCTTTGAGGTCCGCGTCCTTGGACGGGGTTTCCTGCACAAAGGTTTTCTGGCATGCTACAAGCGTAAGCACACCCAGGGTGAAAAAAATCCAGATTTTTTTCATAGAATAAGGTATTTACGTTAACGCACCGGCTTGTCCCCGAGCCCGGATACTCAACTGGATGCAGGCAGGTCTTCTGACTTCTCCCGGCCCCGGCCTTCTCGGGGTTGTCCCCAATGGCAACGGATGCGGAGCCGTTCCGGATAACACAGCTGCGGGCACAGTTCCGGTCTCTCACCGGCTTCCCTTTTGAGCCTTTTATGAAGGCACCTGTATCTGCCTGCAAAGATACGAAAAAAGAGGAATACTGTGCGCTACTATGTGCATGGTGGCAGAGGCTGACGCACACCCACTGGTCGACAAGTGGCTCATAGTCAGTTATTTACGAAAAATCCTCGGCGCAAAAAGAGCCGAGGATTATAAGCATCTTACTGATTATCAGCGGATTAGCGACCAGGCAATTTACCGATTCTCCGCGGCCTCTACGGCCTTGAAGTAGCGGTAGCTGCTTACCTTGACCTCGCTGATGGAGTTCTCGTCGCACACGATGGTGCCGGCGGGGTGGTTCTGCAGCCCGCTCAGGGTGCAGTAGTGGGACATGGGCCCCTCGATGGCAGCCTGCAGGGCACGGGCTTTCTTGGAGCCGAAGGCCAGGATGACCACCTCCTTGGCGCTGAGCACGGTGGCTACGCCCACGGTGAGGGCCTGTGCCGGCACGGCCTCGGGATCGCCCCCGAAGAAACGGGCATTCACCTCGCGGGTGTCCTGGGTGAGGGTGACCACGCGGGTGCGGCTGCTCAGGGAAGAGAAGGGCTCGTTGAAGGCGATGTGGCCGTCTTCGCCCACGCCGCCCAGGAACAGGTCAAAGCCGCCGGCCTTCACAATGGCCTCTTCATATGCGGCGCATTCGGCCTCAATATCCTTGGCGTTGCCGTTGAGAATATGGATGTTCTCGGGTTTTTCGTCGATATGGTCGAACAGGTAGCGGTGCATGAAGCTGTGGTAGCTCTCCGGATGTTCCACGGGAAGGCCCACATACTCGTCCATGTTGAAGGAGATGACATTCTTGAAGGAGACTTCCCCGGCTTTCACCATGCGGATGAGTTCCGCATAGGTTTCGATGGGGGTGGAGCCGGTGCAAAGACCAATCACGAAAGGCTCGCTGGTGCGGGCTGCTTTTTCCTTGATTTTGGCAGCGATGTAGTGGGCTGCCCACAGAGAACCCTCGGCGGAGTTCTGACGAATGACAACTTTCATATTTAATATAATTTCAAAAAAACTTCAATGGCTTGATATTCAGCCATTCCCAGCTGGTCGTACAGGCGGGCGGTATTGGAGGTACGTTCCTCTGCCCGCTGCCAGAATTCACGCGGGTCCTCTCCGGGGAAGGGGACAATATCCTTCTGGGAAAGATGGCGGAAAATGGCGTGACGCTTTTTCACTACCTCGTCCGGAGACAGCGGAACGGCCATGTCCACGCGGCCCAGCTCCCATTCCATCCAGGCGCCGCGGTACAGCCAAACGTGGAGGTCTTCCATCCAGGGATTGCCTTCCTCGCGCAGCTGGTCCAGGGCTTCCATGGCCGCCTCCGTGCACACGCGGTGCGTGCCGTGCGGGTCCGCCAGGTCCCCGGCCATGAAAATCATGTGCGGCTTCAGGTCCTTGACCAGTTGTTTGATGATGTCCACATCGGCCTGGGTACGGGGATTCTTCTTGATGCCGCCGCTCTCGTAGAACGGGAGGTTCAGGAAATGGGCGTTGGTGTTGTCGTTGAGGCCGAAGGAACGCACGGCGCCGCGGGCTTCGCTGCGACGGATGGCGCCCTTCATTTCCAGCAGCTCGCGGGGCTCCGGTTCGCCGGGGACCTTGCTGTCCACCAGTTTTTGCACGGCGTCAAACTTATCGGCAAAACCCAGTTGGAAGGCGCAGTCCATGTGCTGGAGCACCACGTCGTCATGCACGGCCACGTTGCCGGAGGTTTCATAGGCCACATGGACGTTGTGCCCCTGCGAGACCAGTCGGATGAAGGTGCCGCCCATGGAGA
>DFFY01000056.1:62171-62304 GCA_002371115.1 Bacteroidales bacterium UBA3764 | reverse complement strand
CGCCCATGGAGATGACGTCGTCGTCCGGGTGGGGCGAGAAGATGAGCACCGTCTTGGGAAAGGGGGTGGCCTTCACGGGACGTGTGCTGTCATCTGCGTTGGGCTTGCCGCCGGGCCAGCCGGTGATGGTGTG
>DFFY01000056.1:0-62118 GCA_002371115.1 Bacteroidales bacterium UBA3764 | reverse complement strand
ATGGTGTGCTGGAGGTCGTTGAACACGTCGATGTTTATCTTGTCGAAGGGACCGGCCTTCTCCAGCAGCTCGCTCAGGTTGTTGTTCAGGTAGTCCTTTTCCGTGAGCTTGAGGATGGGCTTGCCGGTGACCTCGCACAGCCAGACCACGGCCTTGCGGATGAACTTGGGTGTCCAGTCGCAGGGGCCCACCAGCCAGGGTGCCACGCTGCGGGTGAGCAGGCTGGCGGCGGTTTCGTCCACATAGAAGGAGATATGGTCGTGGCGCTGCAGCAGGGAAGCCGGGCAGTCGGTGGTGACGGGGCCTTCCGCAATTTCTTTCACGGCTTGGGCTTTGTCTTCGCCCCAGGCCATGAGGATGATGCGCTTGGCGCTGAGCATGGTGCTGATGCCCATGGTGATGGCCTTGTCCGGCGTGGCGGTGATGTCGCCGTTGAAATTGCCGGCCTGACGCTTGCGGGAGCCGTAGGACAGGCGTACCACGCGCGTACGGGTCTTTTCATTGGAGCCGGCCTCGTTGAAGCCCACCTGGCCTTGTTCGCCGACTCCAATCACCAGGAGGTCCAGGTTGCGGGCGAGTGCGTCGAAGCGGGCGCAATAGTCTGTCAGCTGCTCCTTGGGAACGGTGCCGTCCGGCAGGTGGATGTTCTCCTTGCGGATGTCCACCTTGTCCAGCAGCGTTTCATGGATGCGGTGGTTGCGGCTTTGTGCTTCCTCTCTGGACGAGGGATAGTACTCGTCGATGGAAACCACCTCCACGTTCTTGAAGGACACATTCCCGGCGGCGCAACGGCGGGCCAGCTCGTTGTAGAGCGACGTGGGCGTGGTGCCTGTGGTGAGCCCCAGCCGGAAGAGTCCGTCCTTGTGCGCATTGATGGAGTTCACGATGAAATCGGCAATGGCATAAGAGGCCGGACGGGATTCCGCATAGACATGCGTCCAAATTTTTTCGTAGGTGTGCAGGATACCTGCCGGCAGGTCTTTTTCAATAAGGCCGCCTTCGTAGGGCAGTGTAAAATGTTTGCTCATGGATATTGGTGTTATGTGCTTATCGCAGAATATGTTGGATACGCTCCAGTTTTCCGTCCACCGGCGCCGGTTTTACGCCCAGCAGCTTGCAGAGCATGGGATACAGGTCGATGTTGCGGAACGACGACTTTTCACCCTCCGTATAGGGGGCGTCATAGGCCTCCTTGAAATCCGGGCCGATGGCACGGAAGGCCACCATCATGTCGGTTTCCTTGCAGTCGAAGCCGTGGGCGCCGTGGTTGCGGGACGGGGCGAAGTTGAACTGCCAGCCCAGGTCCGGGCTCACAATAAGGTCTCCTAAGCGGTTGGACGTGCCATAGTGCAGATACTCAGGTACTTCGCCGTGCTTCCAGACGTGGAGGTGCTCCACCTTGGACAGGCGGTTGTACAGGCTGTCCGCATAACCCTCCTTGGCCCAGATGCTGGTGGGCAGGTTCCCCACCACCTTTTTGGTCCACTCCTGCGGCATTACGTCGTACCAGCCGATGAAACGCTCCGGGGAGATTTCCGTCATGCCGTGGTCGCCGGCCAGGATAAAGTTGATGCGGTCTCCGTGCGGCAGGGCTTTCAGACGCAGGTACAAGGCGTGCATGAGGCTGTCCATGTGCTCGGCCATGGCTTTGGTTTCCGGGGAGAAGGGGCCGTGTACGTGGCCCTGGTGGTCCGGCTCGTCAAAATAGCCCATCACCAGTTGCGGGCGCTCCGCCTCCGGGAGGCTCATCAGGCGCACAATCTCCTCCACGCGCTGGTCAAAGTTCCAGTGCGGCTGCTCGTCCCAGTGGCGCCAGTAGGTGGGATACGCATTTCCTTCCGGGCCCACGGCAATGTCGGAGCCCACCCAATACACCACGCCGCATTTCACGCCCTGCTTCTGGGCGGTAATCCAGATGGGCTCGCCGCCGTAGAAGTACGGGTCAAAGCGGGTGTCCTTGCCGCTGATGGAATAGTTCCTGTCGGTTTCCGGATCCCAGAAACTGTTGTTCACCAGGCCGTGATGGTCCGGGACCAGGCCGGTGGCCATGGTGTAGTGGTTGGGGAAGGTGGAGGAGGGAAAAGAAGGCTCCATCCGGGCCTTTACGCCCACCGTGGCCAGGGAGTCGAAGAAAGGCATGTCGTAATAGTCGGCATAGTCCCAGCGGCTCCCGTCCAGGGAAATGATAACGGTGTAGTTGGCCGGTTTGCTGCTGCAGGCCGTGAGACCGGCCAGCAAAACAAAGAACAGGAGAATCTTTTTCATGCGTACGCTTATCAAGTTCATCAAGACACAAAAATAAGCAATTTCTGCACACAAATCAAGTTCTCCGGCCATAAGGATAAAGATGTCCCCCAAAAGGTCGTTGTCACAGCAAGGCCTTGAGGCCATTGAACGTGGCGTTGTCAAAGTCGGCGATTGGCTGTACGGAGGTCTCCGGGGAAAGATGCGCCGACAGGGTGGGCGCGAAAAGTTCCCAGCTCCGGGAAATCTGGCCTCCCAGCAGAACGTGTTTGATGCCGAACTCCGACAGGACAGGGGAAACGGCTTCCCCAAGGATGGTGCCGGTTTCTGCAAAAACCTGTTGTGCATGCGTGTCTCCGCCTTTGGCCCGGGAGGCAATCTCCTTCACGCTGAGTGCAGGCTTTCCGTAACGGCCCACAATGCCGCGTTTGGAAACATAGTCCTCAAGAATGCCATCCCGGTACGGACGGTTGTATATGGGAACGGAGGGGCTGCCCAGGGGGTTCTGCAGGACCTTTCCGTCCACGAACAGGGCAAAGCCCAGCCCGGTTCCCAAAGTCAGGAGGGCCGTGTTGCCGCTCTCCGGCGTCACGTTGCCAAGGAGCATGGCAACGACATCGTGTACATACCGGAAGTTCTCCCGAGGCATCTGGACCAGGTCGGCGAAGTTTTCCCCGTAAACGGCCGCGAATTTATGGCGCATCAGAAAGGTCCCGGCCGCGTAGTCAAAAGGCCCCGGGATGGCGACCCGTACGCTGGCCGGTGTATTCTCGCCGTCTTCTCCCTCGACGGCCATCCTCAAGGCCCGGACAATTTCTTCCGAACTGCCGTCGGAGTCGATGGGAAGCATCCGGCCGTCGGAGCACTTGATGAAAGTGCCCCCGACGTCCAGCAACAGTTTATCTCGGGTCATGCTCGAAGCCCTCCCTGAGGGTGGTTTTGTGGACCCGGATGGGTTCCTTGCCCAGGTTGACAATCTCGTACTTGCCCATATCGGCAGGAACGCAGACAATATCCATGAAGTCCATCTTGAAGCAGCGCTCCGGATGGTCGATGCTGCGGACAAGCACGGCATCGCCGTCCACCAGCGTCAGGACATGGAATTTTTCGCCCTTGGTGTCCTGCTGGCAGGCTTTTTCAAACTCCAGGCGACGCAGGGAGATGTACATCTGCGGATTCTCTCCCAGGATGTATTCTTCCCAGCCGTCTCCCTTGCAGTCCAGGCGGGGCTTCTGGACAATGTAATCCGGGCTGTTGGGGTCGTGGATTACGCTGTAGCGGCGGTGCTGCGCCACATTTTCCTCTCCCAGCTTGGTATGGATGGGGCGTTGCTTGCCGTCAAAGTCCAGGCGCAGATAGTCGTACATCTTGTACGTATAGGAGCCGATGGTCAGGGAGCCAATCTCCAGGATTACCTGGTTGCGGCCGCTGGAGTGGATGGTTCCGGCGGGCAGCATCACCTGCAGGCCCGGTTTGGATTCCTCGTAGCTCACGTACTTCATGTAGTCGCACACTTTGTGCTCCGTGTCGGCCGCTTCAATTTCCTTGAAGAAGGCGGGGATGTCGGCATCGTCCCGGAAGCCGATGAAGGTCTTGGCCTCGTGGCCGGTGACCACCACGTAGTAGCTCTCGTCCTGCCGGCCGAACTCGTTGTAGTTCTCTATATTGAACTGGCCGCCGGAGTGGCACTGGATGGACATGTTGCCCGTGGAGTGATAGCTGTCGTCGTAGTTGAAGCGGATGGGGAAGTACCCGGCAAAGTGTTCCACGGCCTTTTGGCCCATCAGGTTCACGCCCTCCTTGTGAACGAAGGAGCAGTAGTTGATGTCCAGTTTCTCTGCACCGGCTTCCACCACCACGCTCACCTCCATGGGAATAAAGTCGAATATCCAGGCGCAGTTGCGCATCTCGTCGGGCAGGTTGCGCAGCCGTTTCATGTAGCTGCCGCCCCAGACGCCTTCCAGGTAGCAGGGCTTGGCGCGGAAGGGGTATTTCACCAGCTGGGCGCAAATATCGGCAAAAGCGGAGAACGGCATCATTTGCAGTTTGGTGCGGTCGTTGTCCAGGAAGAACCAGTCCAGTTCACCGGTGGCAAAGAGCTCCTTGCGCAGCTGCACGGCGTTCTCGAAGTCGCAGTAGTAGCAGCGGCGGATGGTGCGGTTGATGATGCCCGTATGCTTTTTGCCCAGGTTGGCGTATTCCCCGGCGCGGATGCGCAGCATGCTGTTCATGGGGGTAATGTCGAACCAGCATTTTACGTCGTACAGCGGGCGGAATTCCTTGATGAGGGAACCGTAGCCATACACCACCACCAGCGTTCCGGGCGCCTTCAGGGCCGGTATTTCTTTCTTGAAGGCTTCTACCTTCTCCGGTTCCATGAGGCCGATATAACCGCCGTGGTACACCTTCCCGTAAAGCAGCGTAGGGTCAATCTTCTTGTCCCAGATGAGGAGCGGGTCGATGATGGCGTCAATTTCCGCGCCGCTCTTGAAGGTGCGCTGGTAGCTGTCCACGAATTCAATCTTGAAACCAAAGACGTCGCACTCGCGGGCCAGCAGGCTCACCAGGAGGTCCCATTTGGTGGTGGTGTAACCGTCGAAGGCCACAATGGCGCCTTCCTTCTCCACCTTGGGGGCGATGGCGGTGATGAAGGCTTTGGCTACGTGCTGGTTCCCGCCGGCTACGATGGAATCAATTGTTTTTTTGCTGAGTTCCGGCCTGTTCACGGGTTTGGGGTCGTGAAAGGGGAACGGGTTGTACATAAAACTCATAACTAACCGATATTATAAAATTCAAATCCCATGATTTCTGCAAAGGCTTCCAGCTGCGGGCGCCAGTCTCCGTCGGCAATGGCGTAGTGCTGGGTGACGCCCACCCGGAGCACCTTTTCGAAGAGTTCTTTCACCGGCACCTGCGGGCGGAAGATGGTGTGGCTGTAGGTAGCCAGGAGGTGTTTCTTGGCGCTCTGCGGCGTGTCTTTCTCGCTCAGGCTCTCCGCCATGAAGGTGACCAGCTTGTACTTGCCGTCCTCCTCATACAGGCCGCATACGGTCTTGAGGCCCGGGCTGATCCGGTACCAGGCGAACGGGGCACCGGCATACTTCCAGGATGTCTTGGCAAAGCGGACGTCGCGGGAGATAATCACGTTGTCCTGCCAGGCGGGGTCGTTGTGGTCGTTGGGACCGGCATGGCCGCCGGCAAAGGTGCCAAAATCGTCCTCAATGTGGAACGGTTCGATGAAATTCACGTTCTTGCCGCTGATGAGCTTGAGGATGTAGGTGGCCAGTCCTGCGCCAATGTCGGCCTCCGGTACCAGGACGCTTACGTTCTCGTTGAACCACTGCGGGTAGAAGCCTGCCCGGCAGCCGGCGGTGCGGAACGTGGCCTGGTCGATGTCGTTATAGACATAGCAGTCGATGTCGTTCTTCTGGGCCAGCTTCTTGATGGCGAGGGTGGCCTTCACGCAGCCGATGAACTTGTCGTATTCCACATCGTCCATCATCTTGTACTTGGACGTGAGCTCCTGGGCATAGGCTTTTACCTCTTCGTCGGTGAGGTTGTCAATTTCGGTGCCATAGTCGCTGTAGGGCAGGTAATGGATTTCCGGGCCTATCTTGGTGAAGAGGTCGTAATTGTCGAAATAGGTGCTCCACATGGCCTCGTTCATGTTGGCCATGAGGCCCACGTTGGAATGGCGCAGGATGCTGCGGGTGCGGGCGGCGGTGGCAAAAACGCGGACCTTTTCCGTAATTTCCGCACGGGTGCCCATCACGGTGCGGACGCCCTTTCTGGGGATGCGCTTGAGGCTGCCGGAGCCTTCCAGCGAGCCCACTAGCGTGCCGGCGCAGAGGTAATCCACAAAGTCGTCTTCGTCCAGGGTGGTCTCAAAGGTCATTCTGGGCTTGGCTACGTTGCAGAAGATGATGGGCATGTCCGGGCAGTCGCGAAGGAACCGAATCCAGGCAAAGTCCTCGCTCCAGGAGAGGAATTCCGCATACACGAAGTCCACCTTTTCCGCGAAAAAGAGGTTCAGCGCCTTTTCTGCGTCTTCGCGCTCATAGACAATGCCCGGGTCCACCAGGTCCAGGAAGTCCATGGTGGCCTTGATTTCCTTCACGGCCTTGTCCTTGCGCTCGCCATAGGTGCCGCGCTTGGGGCCATACAGGTTCTTGAAGCGGGGAGAGGCAATGAGCAGAAGCCCCGCTTTTGGTTTCCGAATTTTGTCTGTCTTATTCATGATGTAAGTTGTTATAGTCTTTCTGATAGCTTGTTCTGGCAACGAGGAACATGAGTATGCTGCAAACCACCCAGATGCCGCCCAGGATGGGGAAGGTGGCGCTGAGACTGCCCATGCTTTCTTTGAGGGCGCCCAGGATGACCGGCGCCAGGGCGCCCACGCCGAATCCGGTCATGATCATGGCGCTGGAGCAGCTGGCATGCAGGTGCTCGGGTGTGACGTCATATAGGACGGCGTATGTGTTGGCGTCAAAGAACGCCCGGAAAAAGCCCCAGCCGGCAAAGCTGATATACAGGAGCCAGAGGCTGGGATGTCCGCCCATCAGGAACAGGAACACGGCGCCGCCCAGCAGGCCTGCGGCCTGGAGGGTCATCCTGATTTTGCGGTTTCCGGCGGCCAGCTTGTCCGACAGGGTCCCCGCAATGAGTACGCCGATAAAAGCGGCGACATAGGTCCAGAACATGGAATTGAAGCCGGCCGCGGCCTGGCTCTGCCCAAACTCCTCCTGAAGGTAGGCCGGAACCCAGGTCATGTAACCGGTGATAACGAAGATGAGTCCGCTGAAGCCGATGGTAAGCATGCAGGCCGTGGGCGTGATGAAAACGGTCTTGAATCCGTCAAAGAAACCGGGCTTGCGAGATTCTTCGCTGCGCTCAGAATGACAATTGTCATCCTGAGGCGAACGATAGCTGTCATCCTGAGGCGAAGCCGAAGGATCTGCATAGTCCTTGAGCCGGATAATCATCAGGATGCCCCATACGATGCCTGCCACGCCAAAAATGATGAAGGAGTACTTCCAGCCCATTTTGTCGGCAATGAGTCCGGCCAGCCATCCGGCCAGGATGACGCCCACGTAGTAGGCGGTCTGGTGGATGGACATGGCGCGGGCGCGGGTATCCGTATGGTATTGTCCCAGCAGGGAATAGTTGGCCGGGCCAAAGAAGGCTTCGCCGCCGCCGGTGGCTACCGAGCGCAGGATAACCAGCCACATGAAACTGGTGGCCAGGCCCGTGAACATGGTGGCCACGCTCCAGAAGAGAATGCTCACGGTGGTCACCCATTTCCGGCTGAATCGGTCTCCGGCCCAGCCGCCGATGGGCACCATGATGGCGTAGAACAAGTTGAAGATGGTGGCTATCCAGCCCACCGAGGTGTCGGTCAGGTTCAGGGCGTCCCGGATGGCCGGAAGCACCGTATTGAAGACCTGGCGGTCTCCCTGATTCAGGAGGAAGGCCATCCACAGCAGCAGGAGGACCTCCCATTTGTACCAGCTTTTAGTGGTTGTCATAGTATCAGCTTTTTACAAATATAGGAATTTTTTAAACAGCCGCACCACAGCGCACCACAGTTATTGAAAAATTCGTATCTTTGTTGCATGAACATCCGTATCGACAAAGCCGGAAATACGCCCATTTTTGTCCAAATCTGCAACCAGCTCCGGCAGCAGATCCGGAGCGGCGTCCTTGTCCCGGGAGAGCGCCTGCCCTCCATGAACCAACTGGCCATCATGCTGGATATTTCCCGCGAAACGGTCAAAAAAGCCTACAATGCCCTTGTCCGGGACAACCTGCTCACGGCCTGGCAGGGAAAAGGCATTTATGTGGCGGCAAAGGATGGCACCCGTTTCCGGGAAATCCTGGTCCTTCTGGACAAACAAAGCGTGTATAACCAAATCATACTCCGCAATTTCCAGGAAACCCTGGAGGGAAACGCCCATATTACCATCTTGCAGCACAACCAGGACGTGGACCTGCTGGAATATTATCTGACCCATAACCTGGACCTGTACGACTACTATGTCGTGAGCCCCCATTTTCCGCTGGATGCGCAGACGCAGGCGCGTGCGACAAAAATCATAAGCTGCATCCCCGCCCGTAAACTGATTATGCTGGACAATTGGCTCCGGGGAATACCCGGAGACTACGGCGTGGTGTACCAGGATTTCAGAAACGATGCCGCCCAGGGCCTGGCCTGCGCCCGCGCGGACATCCTCCGCTGGGGCGGAAACTTGAAGGTGATTGTCCTGCCACGCAGCCTGTACGGAAACCTGATTCTGGAATCCGTAAAAGATTTTGCCCGGGAAACGGGGATCAGGCTGTCCGTTTTCCGCAGCATCCCCGAAACTTGGAATCCCGGTGACGTCGCCCTGGTCCTCAACAGCCAGCTGGACTCCGGCCTGGTGGAGCTGGATGCCAGCATCCGCAGCGCCGGCCTGGTTCCGGGCAAGGATGTAAAAATTATCTCCTATAATGAGATGCCCCTGAATGAGCTGGTCATGGGCGGCCTTACCGTGCTCTCCACCGACTTCCCCGCCATGGGGCGGACCGCCGCGGACATGATCCTGAGCGGCACCCGCTCCAAAGTGCACAACCCCTTCCGCCTCATTCGCCGAAAATCCTTTTTACCTGTTCCAGATAGCCGTAGCCGTTGAGTCGGTCGGGCAGGAGGCAGCTGCCTTCCACCCACTCGTTCCAGGCGTTGATCATGACAAAGCGCGGCTGGTCGGGGTGGGCATCGGCATACGCCTTTGCCGTCTCAAGATAAGAGCCGAAGACCTCGGGCGTGTTGTGGAAGCGGGTGACGTGCTGCGCCCCTTTCGCAGGAAAGCGGGGTGAGTCGTCCCAGCCGATGGACACGGTGGGGAAGAGGGGAATGTCGTAGGCCGCATCCGTGTTGTTCCGCATCCGTATCGCGTTTTCGTTGTGGATGATGTAGTCGCAGTTGAACCCGCCCATGTTGTAGAAGGCAATGCTGTTGATGCCCAGGAGCCGGATGTTGTCTTTCATGTGCTCCTGCCTGGAAGGGGAGGGGTCGCTTCCGCCGCCGGGAGTGAGCTGCAGGTGGAGGCCCGGGAAGCCGGCCTTCTTCACCTGGTCCCGGAAGTACGCCATGGCCTCCGCCGCTTCTTCTTCCGTGCTGAAGCCTTGCTTGAAAATATCGGCATTGAACATGGCGAATACCGGGCAGCCGTCAATTTTCACGTAGTTGGGAAGGTGGAAATACTGCGTAATAACCCGGTCCACTATCTTTTTCCAGTCTTCCATGCCCACGCGCGGGTTGAACAGCCGGTCCGTGTTGTCGCCCCATTTGTGCGGATTCCAGTAATTGTACTTCACGTCGTGGTTGGCGTACATGAGGTAAAAGTTCATCTTGCGGTTGGAGGGAGCACCCAGGAAGCCTTTGTCCAGGGCGTCTTCCAGGAAAGGCCCATGGTAACCGTTTGGGTCGGTGTACCAGTACCAGTCGTAGATGAAGGTGTTTACGCCGTGGCTCAGCGCCAGTTGAATCCACTGCTCAACCACTTCGGGGTCATCGTCCATGCCGTACCCGAGCAGCGGCCGGCGGGGTTGGTAATGCCCTTCGAAGCGGGGATCCCCCTGTTTGATGACTTCCCATTCACCCTCGCCCTGCGGCCATATCCAGGCATGGGCCAGGGAGTCGTCGTGACAGGAGGGCCACACGTAGGCGCAGACATAGTAATCCGGCTTGCCCTGGGTACAGGCCGCCAAAAGGGCGAGGAGGAGAACGGTAAAATGGAAATTTTTCATAGTCAACTAGTTTTTACGCAGTACATAACCATGCTGCCTGGCCTCTCCGGGAAAATCGGAAGGGGCGCATTGCAGAAAGGTGCAGCCCGTGAAACGGATGCCGGAAACATCCACGTCGGCCCGCCGGCTAATGTAGGGGAAAAACAGCGCCCGGCAGCGGATGTTGTTGAACCGCATGTCCCTGAAGGCCGATACACGCACCTTGGGGTCGTCGGCCGGAATGGCAAAATAGACCGGATTCCCGTAAACCTGGTCCATGGCGATGTCGTCGCACCAGAAATCTTCTATGAGGGTGCTTTCGCGGCCGTAGTCGTTGGAGGCTTCAATATACTTGAACGGCGGGAGATAGCAGCCGATTCCGTTGGAGGAGTCCCAGATGTGCAGCCGCGTGAAGGCGCAGTCCCGCATGACGCCGTCGCCCACCCAGCCTATCCGCACGGCCGACGACCAGCTCCTCAGGGCGCAGCCGGTGACCACAACGCGTTCGCAGGGCTTGTCCTCCCTGAGGGAGCGGCTGTTGGCGCGCACGACAATGGCATCGTCCCCGGCCTCTATGTGGCATCCCGAAATAAAGACGTCGCGGGAGCTGTTGACGTGGATGCCGTCGTTGTTGGGATAGCGTACGTCGTTGACGATGGTGCAGCCGGAGAAGCGCACCCTGTCGCAGTCGTGTATCCAGTAGCCCCAGCCGGCGGGCTGGTTGGTCATGGTGACGCCCTCCACAAGCACATTCCGGCAACCGGCTAAGAAGACCAGCCGCGGAATGGATTCTTGGGCCGATGCAATGCGCTCAAAAGGCCACCCGTTGCCGTTTTCGCCCTGTTTTTCCCGGATATGGAAAGACCCGTTCCCGTCAATGACGCCTTTTCCGGTAAGGGCGATGTCGTGGGCTTCGTCGGCCCAGATAAGGGCGATGTTGCGGCGGCGGGGCAGGGCGTCGGTGTCAAAATGGCGGGTCTGCGCCCTGTCGGGATAGTCCTCCAGGCGTGCCGATGCCAGCAGCACGGCGCCTGCTTCCAGGTGCAGGTCCACGCCGCTCTTGAGCGCAAGGGGAGCGCAGAGGTAGGTCCCGCCGGAAAGGATGACCCGGCCTCCTCCAAGGGCCGATATCGAGTCAATGGCCTGTTGGATGCGGGCGCTTGCGTAGCCTTCCGCCGGAGCGGCGAGGGTGGTTTCATGCGCAAGGGGAGCACAGCCCCAGAAACGTTTCAGCGCCGTCCACTCGTAGTAGGGTCCGCTCACGGGCTCCAGCCCGGCGATGCGTGTTTCTTTCTCGTTGTACAGCACTTTTACCAGCACCGGGTCCTTCCGGCCTTTCTTATAGAACACCAGCTGCACGTTGGAGCCCATGGGAATCATCCTTGCGCTGTTCCAGCGGGCGTCAGGCCGGTCTTTCAGGACAAAAACCCCGTCGAAGCCTTCTGCTTGCATCAGGCCCATGAGCGGGACCAGGTTGGCGTCATGGCCATACCGGAGCGTAGCAGCCGTCTTCCCGTGGGCCAGGGCGGCATCGGCCTTGTCAACTATGTCCCGCAGCAGGCTGCGCTGGCTTTCAATGCGGCTTTCCAGAAAGATGTCGCTTCTGAGGCACTTGAGCGGAAGGTTCATGTCATACCAGCCGGCCAGGGTCTTGAGCTCGTCATTCGTGAGCCAGGCCGTGATGTCAAAGCTGTCTGTTCCGGTGCAGGGGGCCTGTGCCCAGCAGTGCCAAATCCAGCGGGCCAGCACCATCTGGTCCATGGCAGAGCCGCGGCAGTCGGTATAAAGCCTGCCGATGCATTGTTCCCAATGACCGGCAGCAAGGGTTGCCGTGTCCAGTCTTGGACCATACCAGGCCTGGGCTTCCGGAAGCAGGTCCTCATTCTTGAGGAGCCGGGTGGTAGTAGCATCGGCCGCTGTAGAGACGGACAAGCCGGGACGGGCCTTTTGCATGACGCCGGTGGCCGCTTTCATGCTGGAGATGCAGCGCGGACGGATGGTGGCGGCGGCCTCAATGTGGCGTTTCCCCTTGAAAACGGAGGGAAAGCGTTCCATCATCCTGGCGGCGATGGCTTCGTGTTCCCAGACGCCCCTTTGCGTGAGCGTTCCCCATTTCCCGTCGCTGGCGGCATACAGGGCTTCTATGCTTTCCAGCACCGTTCCGCCCAGCGCTGTCAGGCTTCCTCTCTTCCGGGCGGCACGCAAGGAGTCCAGCGGCGTTTTCACAATGTTCTTTCCCAGGTGATACCGGCTTCCGTGCCTGCCATAATGACTGATATACACGGGTTTATAGCCGTTGGGCGCCGGGGTGTCCGTCACCGCCGGTGCCGCATAGGTCCTGTACATGCCCCGCAGCGAGTCCGGTTCTTGCGCTGCGGCGCAAAAAACAAAGACAAGGCCAAGAACGGCGGCGTATATTCTTTTACCCATCATTTGAAAACGAGCGTTGCGGTTACGGGGCAGTGGTCGGAGGGAACCGGTACCAGGTTGGCAATTTCCCGGTGGACGGTATGTTCCTTGACCAGGATGCCGTTCTTTACATATCGGCTGATGCCAATGATATCGTATTTGGTCCCCCAGTCCTTGGGCGTGTTGCTTTCATAGAAACCGTCCTTGGGAACGCGGGTGGAGAAGCAGGTGTCCGGGAAGGGATACATGAGGGCGGCGGCATCGGTCCAGAAATTGAGCAGGGAAAGCCATACCTGGCCCCGGGGAGCGGTGTTCATGTCGGCCAGGAGGAGGGAGGGCAGCGCCTCCTTGTTCAGTTCCCTTTCCATCTTCTTGATGACGTTGCCTTCATATTTGACCGGATTCTCCCCACGGGCGAATTTGCCTGCCATGACAAAGAACTGCTTTCCGCTGGCCTTGTCCGTGAAGACGGCGCTCAAAAGGGCCCGGTAGTCGTCTCCCCAGGGTTTGGAAGGCGCTTCATAGTCACCTGCCGTAATCCAGGAAACCCGTTGTCTGGAAATGGAGAAACGCTCGGTGTTGTACAGGAGGGCGACCGCCTCCCGGGCAGTGTTCTCCGGATTGGGGTCGGAAAACTGTATCCACAGTTTGTATTTCTTCCCCAGGGCGTTTTTCATCAGTTTTGGGAGGTCGCGTACCATGGGCTCGGTGAGTTCCTGAAAGGCCATGATGTCGGTTCCGAGGGAGGCGACCGTCTGTGCGACGGATTCTTTGACGCTGTTCCAGGTGGGCGCTTTCCGCTCGTCCCTTTCCACGGTGCTGAACAGGTTCCAGGTGCCGGCTTTCACGCTAACGTCTCCGTCCGCCGGCTTCAGGTCAAACCAATAGTCTTTCTTCTGAGGGGCGGCCGGAGTGAAACGGAAGTCGGCATAAACGGGGAAGTGGTCCGACACGTATTCCAGCCCCTCATACGCGTCCCGGTCAACGGCGTAGCGCAGCCCTTCCAGGGCACCGGAAAAGAAAATATGGTCGATGCGCTCGGCCCCTTCTTTGCGCCGATACCCCCCCAGGGTGGTTCCCATGTCCGTTACCGGGCAGGCGATGGCCGCCTCCTGCATCTCTTCCTGCAGGGGCGTATAATAGCCCTCCACGCATTTGCTGTTGAGGTCGCCGGAATAGAGCATGGGCAGCCCCTCCGGATTGATTTCCCGCATTTTGGCGAGGAGCAGGGTAATGCTCATGGCCCGGTTCAGCACGGCGTCAATGCCGTTCTGGAGGTGGTTGTTGATGTAGAAGAATTCTTTGCCGGTGCTTTTGTGCCGGAACTTCCCCCAGGTGGCCGAGCGGGGCTTTTTCGCTATCCAGGTGTACATGCCCGCGCTGTCGGGCCGGAAGGCGTACCAGAACATGCCTTCATCCAGCAGTTCCAGGGTGGCGGTATCGTAGAAGATGTAGTTGCCGGAGGTGGCATGTTCTCCCGTCTCGCCAAAGACTGATGCGCCGATATGGCGGTAGCCCGGTCTCCGTCCAAGGATGTCGTCCCGCTGCTCGGAGTTGCATTCCTGCACACCCAAAAGGTCCGGATGCCGGAGGTCCAGCATGGCCAGGGCGGCAGGTTTCCTTACATCCCAGCCCCATCCCTTCTTCACGCTCAAATCTCCTCTTTCCATGTTGAAGGACATGATGCGGAAGTCGGCCTCCTGCGCCTGCAGAAGGGAGGTCAGGAACAACGCTATAAGGATAACGGCCTTTTTCATTTCTCTTTGGTTTGATATACTTCTGAAGATTGGATAACAGGATAGTCCGTGGAGGTGGCGTCCAGGACGAAGACCTGCCAGGACAGCCCGTTTTCATATACGCGCACCACAATGTGTCCGCATCCTTTTATCTTGGCCCAGGCCTCCTCGCCCATCTTGGCCCTGCCGGCCTGGGAGGTGACGTAGAGGTGGTGCCGCCCCTTATACTGCGGGTCCGTAATCCGCTCCACGGTTTCGCGGCGGGGGTGGGAAGCTTCGGCGGCATCCACAATAATGGCATCCGGTTCCGTCTGCCAGAGAAAATAGGGATTGACGGAGTCCCGGTAGCCGTGGTGGTCGGCCTTTACCACGTCACATTTCCCGACGATGTCCGCAAGGGGAGTCTCGTAATACCGGTCGAACTTGAGGCCCGGGAGGTTGCTCCCCGGAAAATCTCCGCCGCTGTAATAGTTGAACGGCCCGTAGGTGAACAGCTGCACGCAGGAGAACATGTTCTCGTCGAACTTCATGATGTCTTCGTCCTGCTTGAACAACTTGCCTTTTTTGACCGCCCTGAGGTTTGCAGCCACGTTCCATACCCGGAAGTCCCACTTTCCGGAGCGGGTCCGGAACTGCTTTTTGGAGCCCAGCTTGAACGCTTCCGCCTTCATGCCTTCATTCAGGGTTTTGAAGGTGACGAATTTCTTGTAGTCCGGCATCATTGCGCACTGTTTTTCTACTCTTTCCACAGAGGGGTAGTCATACCTTGGATAACCTCTGTCAACAAGCGTGCCGATTATTTCGTACTCTGCCAGCTCCGTAATGCCGGAAAGCCTGTATCCGTGCTTCCCTTCCTTTGAGGCCGATATGTGGCCCATGTGGTCGGAATGGAAGTGGGATATGAGGGCATAATCAATCCTCCCGGGTGAAGGAGAGAATGTGTCGATGTATCTTGCAACCCACTGCGGTGGCGTTTTTGAACTGTCCGGAAGGGCTTTGCTGTGCGCCCAGCCTTTTCCCTGGCCGGTCATGTCGCCGCAGTCAATCACCATTGTTGTTCCGTCCGGGAAAACCAGGAACTGGCATTCGCCTTTCCCGGTGGAAATGTGATGGATGTCAAACCACCCTTGCTGCCACGGCGGCAACGTCTGGGCCTGGACGCCAAGACTTAAAAAGATCAGGATGACAGGCAGGATGCGTTTCATACTTCTTTCTCAAATACAAGAACGGCAAGGCCGTGTTTTCCAAGTTTCACCTTCTTTCCGTCACGGGAAACCGTTGCTTTGCCAATCGTCCCGTACGTTGAAAACTTGTATCCCGGAACTTCCAGACGGGTTTTCTGTGCCCTGTCTTCTTCTGAAGTGAGCACAATCGCAAGGGAGTTCCCGTTAACGAAGCTTCGTGCTTCCACGTTGTCATTTTTTGACGTGAAGAAGTCCTTGTAAGAGAACCGGCCCATCAGCAGAAGGTCTGAGAAACGGTCCTTGAGGGCGTTTACCTGGGCAAGATAGGCCTGATAATGAGGCGTTTCGTCAATAAGCCCCCGGCAGCGGAAAATCTCGATGTCGTTGCGGAGTCCCTTCAGGACCGTGAGGTTCACGCGGCGCTCGATGTCGGTATCGTCCCGGATACAGCGGTCGCTGATGATGAGTTCTGGGAAGGTATAGCGGAACCAGTCAATCATGGAAAGGAGGCCGTCTCCGTGCGTATAGTCCACGTACATGCACAGCAAATCCGTGATGTGCTCGGCTCCCATGGCCATTTCCGGGGAGGTGGCCCTTACCTTGTCCCGGCACTTTTTCAGGATGCCGGCCTTGGCGGTAAGCGGGGCCAGGTCCGGGATGGGGAATTCTCCGGAGACATCCCAGTTCACGGCGTTGTTCTCTACGGAACCCATCTGGTCATAGAAGATGCTGGAGGCCCCCAGGGCGGCGGCTTTGTCCACCCAGGACAGCATCAGCTTCTGCCAGGCGGGATCCCGCGTGTCTGCAACCACAAAGTTGCGGTAATTGTATTTCTCCAGGAAAGAACCGAAGGAGGAGAACTTATAGTTTTCGATGCTCTCTGTTCCGTCATTTCCGGTAAAGACAAGGCCGTTGGCGGCGCCGCTGCGGTAAAAACCGCTTTTCCTGTCGATGAGTTTGCCGTTGAAGTACAAGGCCGCCCTTCCTCCTGCTTCCTGGTAGCGTGCAATGGCTTCTTTCAGGGCTGCGTCTCCTCCCTGGGAGGCGTCGGAAACATAGTCCGGATTGGAATTGTCCATGCCGCTGTTCCACCATCCGAAGAGGAGGACGGCGTCGCTGTCCACGCTTTTTTCCACGTCAAGGATGCGGCCGGGAAGGTCCTTGTAGCGGAAAAAATACTCTCCGTACTGATGCTTGAAAATAACCCTTTGCCAGCTCTTCATTTCCTGCACCCACCGGGGCGGGCAGCGACGGTCCCACCAGGCGGCATCGACCCACCTGCGGTACAGGCGGGAGGTCTCCGTCCAGGTTCCGCTGTACGGGGCGATGACATTGGCGTCGCACTGCCAGCTTTGTCCGCAGACAATGTTCGGGTATTTGTAAAAGCCGCATTCCAGGCGGTCGAAAACGCCCGCGGCCGATGGATACACCCGCAGGCCATGGCCGGTATTTACGAAGCACGTGTCATGGCTGCCGAAGTACAGGCCTTCCTTTTCTCCCACGAGGGCGAAGCAGTTGGCCGCAACGGCCCCCCGGGGATACTCCAGCGGCTTTTGCCGGTAATACTGGGCGGGGGTCATGTACGGGCTCTTGATGCCCTCTGCGGCAATGTGCTTTTTGACATCGTCAATCAGCTGTCCACCGCCGAAGGTGGTGAGCAGCCGGTGCCCCTCGGGCAGGGCCAGGTCCCCCACAAGCGGGCATTGCAGCTCCCGGATGATGGTGTGGGGCTCATGGTTCTCCAGGGTCGATGCAAACCGTACTTTGTCTTCTTCCAAGGTAATGGTAAGGATGAGCGAAAAGTTGAGGGGACCTTCTATCCTGGAGTCGGCCCGCATGCCGCTGCAGGAGATGACGATGGCCTCTCCCCGCCGTTCCACTTGCTGGACCTGCAGTTCGCCGCTTACCTGCACTTCCTGCTGTTCCGGCGTGTCAAAATACAGCCGCCAAAGCGCTCCGGAGCCGGCATAGTCGGTCCCGGTCCCGAGGTTCCGCAGTTCCGTGAGGCGGCCGTTGCGGTCAATGCTTACGGCCATCTTGTCGTTGGCGAGGCGCTCCTGGGCCTCCAGGCTGCAGGCCAACAGGGCCAGCGCCAGCAGTGCTCCTATCTTCTTTTTACTCATAAACTTCCTGCAGGATATTCACGGAATCTTCCAGGGTTTCGCCCCAGCCGTCGGCGTAGGATACGGTTACCGTGTACGTTCTTTTGTCTCTGTTGGTTGTGGGGAGTACGATAAAGGATAGTTCATAGGCGGTGAGCTTCAGGCCAGAAATGACCTTGTCATTGGAGGCCGATACGCTGAAGTAGTCGGACGGCAGGTTGGAATGGACCCTGACGGCCACCGCGCCGCCGGCCGCCGGCACGGTGACGGAATGGGTGGAAAGTGAAAGCGTTTCCTGGTAAGGACCGGCCTGTTTTACCAGAAGCCGGTCTTCCCTCCCGCCGGCGCTGATTTTGAGGACGGCGCTGCGGCGGAATCCGTCATTGGCCTTGAAGGAGAAGGACAAGGTGTCGCTCCTGCTGATGCCGGGAGTCAGCCATTCCCGGCCGGAAAGAACCTCCACGGCGTAGTCCCTGTCGGCAATGACCCTTACGCCGTCTTCTCCGGCGCCGACCGGGACGGTGATGCTCTCCGGAACCATGCCCAGGGAAACTATTTCCACCTTCTCGGGAAGAAGGGACTGGCAGGCGCACAGGCATGCCGCCGCACAAAGCAGTACAATATACTTTTTCATCATTCCGCAGGCTGGGTTATCTTGATTTCACATTTTTTGCCCTGTCCTTCGACAACAAGCGTCGCCACCCTTTCCGTGGGCTCAAGGTTCTCGTCATAGTCCAGGCGGGGATAGGCTATCCCTTCTCCGCCGCTGCGGTCCAGGCGGGCCCAGCTTACCTCGGGAGACAGCTTGATGGTCCAGCTGCCGTTGGAGAAAACGGTGATGAAGCAGTGCCCTTTCTCCGGCGAAGAAAGAAGAATCTCTTCATGGTTCACCCCCAGTTCTATGGTGGTTACATAGGGTTTTTGGCATGCCCACAGGCTCAGGAGCATGGCCATCACGCAAATTATCAGCTTTTTCATAGGCCGTACTTGTTATATTCCTTGTTGTCCAGGGCTCCGTGGGAGTTGATGATCTGGTCGTCGGGAATGGGATAGTATTCGTGGCAGGGTTTCATGTTGGCGCGGAGACGGGTGTTGTTCTCCGCCTCAACGTTATACTTCCATACCATGTCGTACCAGATGCCCCAGCGCACCAGGTCGTGTTTGCGCTGGAATTCTCCGAAGAGCTCCCGTGCATATTCGTCCTGAATCTCGTGGAGGAGGTCTTCGTGGACGCTGAAGTTTCCCGGGGTCACGGTGGGGATACCCGCGCGCTTCTTCACCATGTTCAGGTAATGGCAGGCCTTTTCGTCATTTTCCCGCATGAACCACGCTTCCGCGAGGCCCAGGATGGCTCCGGCATAGCGGAACACTTTGTAGCTGTTGCTGTCAAGGTTGTACTGCATCCCGAAGCACCAGAACTTGTTGCCAAGGTAGGGCCGCCCGTTTGCGTTCTTGGGACTGTTGAAAAAGCGGAACACCTTGGGGGAGAGGGTCCGGTCATCGTCCGGGTAGTAGCCGGGCCAGCCCCATGCCAGATAACCGCCGCCCCCCTCGATGGGATCGCCCGTGCTGGAATAGGCGGCGCGTCTCAAGTCGGTGGAGGAATATGGCATGAGCTTCTGGTAGAAGCGTTTGGTGGGCCGGAAAGGCGTCTGGGTGCGCATTTGGTCTCCCAGTTCGGGAATGCCTATCCCGTCGTAGATGTCACCCGTCATCTGAGCCTGCTCGTCTTCATCGTCCTCCTCTTCGCCTTCGGCCGACGATACTTTTCGGTAAGGCGTGCAGATGGATGCCAATGTCCCCTGGACCTGCAGGCCGTAATCGACGGCGATGTTGGAAATCTCCAGGATACTCTCGGGCGTCTGGCGGTTGGCGAAGGGAATGTCGGAAACGGGATACTGGGACAGGTCCCCGTAAATGTCTTCAAGGGCGGAGAAGAACGTGACGGCGTCGGCCCAGCGGTGCTGCCAGAGGCAGAATTTTCCGCCCAGCATGAGCCCGAGGGAGGCACCTGCGCGGCAGTACTGGGCATTGGAAAGGTCATGGGTGCGCTTCATGTCCAGGGCGCCTTCTTCCAGAATCCACTTGTGGAGGTCGGCAATCAGGATGTCACGGATCTCGGAGGCGCTCATCCGGGGCAGGCGGGAAATCCGGTCGTTGGTCTGGTCCGTAACCTCGTCCTTGTAGAAGGGAACGTCGCCGAAGTTGGCGGTAAGGATGTAGAAGAACAGGCTGCGCAGCACGGTGGCCTCTGCAAGGAGCGGCGCCTTTTCCGCATCGGAAAGCGGCGAGCGCAGGATGGCGGCTTCCACGGAATTGACCCGGCTCACGCCAATATAGCAGTAGGTCCACATGGTGGAGCCGAAGCGCGGGGTGGAAGGCGTGACCATCAAAACGGCGTTGGGCTGGTCCGAGCGGTTGATATACAGCAGGTCGCTCTGTCCTTCGCAAACAACAAAGTATTCCTTGTTGTTGTAAATGTTCCGGATATTGGTGTAGCAGGCGTTCAGGCCGGTGATGCACTGCTCCACCGTTTTGTAATAGGTTTCCTGCGTGGAGGAAGAGAGAATCTTCTCATCCAGGGAGCAGGCTGTTGCAAGGCCGCACGCGAGCAAGGCAAAAAGAATCTTCTTCATACTAATAGCGGAATTTTAAACTGAACATGTAAGTCCTGGGATTGGGGTAGGCCGCATTGTCTAAGCGGCGGACCGACGAAGAGGAGGATATGTCGGGGTCGTATCCGTTATATCCGGTTATCAGGAAAAGGTTGTCGATATAGGCGCTCAGGGAAAGGTCCTTGGCCCATTTCACCTTCTTGGAGAGGTCGAAGGTGTAACTGACGCTCAAGGTCTTGAGCCGCAGGTAGGAGGCGTCGTGGACATAGCGGTCGGAGCGATAGGCGTCCTGCGCGTAAGCGCTGGGCAGGTTTCCTTCGGGGTTCCTCACGGGATGCCAGCAGTCCATCATATACCGGTATTTGTTGGTATTGTTGATGCCGGACCCCAGGTTGAACTCGCTCAGGTTGTAGATGTATCCGCCTATCGAGTAGGTGAAATACACGCCTATGGAGAACTGCCTGATGGTGAAGGTGTTCTGCAGGCCGCCAAAGACGATGGGGTCCGCCGAGCCCAGGTATGCCTGGTCGCGGTAGTCCAGGATGCCGTCATGGTTGAGGTCGGCATATTTGGCATAGCCGTCCACCTGCTGGTAGGAGACCCATGTGCGGGTGGTCTCGTTGTCCTCCCTTTCTTTTGCGTTGTGCCACACGCCGCCGAACTTGTAGCCCCAGAGGGCGTTCACGGGATAGCCCACCTTGTACCCATACAGCATTTGGGAGCTGTTGGTGTAAGTGGCTACCTGCTCGTATTCCGCACCGATGTCCGTGACGATGGAATTGTTGTGGCTCAGGGTGAGGTCCGTCCTCCAGCTGAAGTGCTGGGTGGCGATGTTCCTGGAGGAAATGGCCAGTTCCCAACCCCAGCTCCGGGTGTTTCCGACATTGTCAAAACGGCTGTCGAAACCGGTCTGTTTGGGATTCTGCACTTTCAGGAGAAGATCTTTCGTATTGGACAGGAAGGCATCGGCCGTGATGGTGACGCGGTCGTTCAGAAGGGAAACGTCCAGGCCCGCATTGTAGCTGTCGGTCTTTTCCCACGTGAGGGACTGGTTGTCCAAGCGGGTGGGATAGGTGGAAAGCTGCTGGCTCTCGCCGAAAAGCCAGGTGGAGAGCTCGCTGGTGAGGGCCTGCTGCGACACGTAGCTGGAGATGGCGTCGTTGCCGCTCCGGCCGGCGCTCAGGCGCAGGGACAGGTTGGTGAGGCCGTTGGCTTTCGCGCCCGCCATCCAGGGCTCGTTGGAAATGCTCCAGCGGAAAGCGGCTGCCGGGAAGAATCCCCATTTGTGGCCTTGGGCAAAGTTGGACGACCCGTCATACCGGGCCGTTACCGTAAAGTGGTATCGGCTCTTATAGGAATAGTTGGCCCTTCCCAGGAACGACAGACGCTGAATGTAGGAGAGGGAACTGCGCTCCGTCAGGTTGCGGCGGTCCATGATGGCGCCCATGTTGTAGGGCCCCACGTTGTCGTCCAGGTAGCCTACGCCCCGGGTGTATTTGTAATTGGTGGTTTTCCTTCCGGCCGTAAAGCCGCCCATCACCTCCAGGTTGTGGCTTTTCTTGAACGTCTTTTTCCAGGAGAGCGTGGTTTCGCTCAGGATGGAAGTCCTGTCGTCGGTAATGCGTGCAGCGGTGCCGCCGGTCTTCCTGACCTTAGCCAACGGCAGCGTTGCCGGAGAATAGGAATAGGCGTCGTTGTCCGTCCATCCGGCGGAGAAGGTGGATTTGAGGGTGGCGCCCTTGAAAGGATAGATTTCCACCCAGGGGGCCAAATTCAGGTACTTGATATTCACATAGTTGGTGGCCTGGGTGGCAATGAGGTAGGGGCTGTTGTAAACGGAGCCGCCGCTGCCGCCTTCATCGGAATAGCGGTTCCATTCGTCGGTGGGGCCCACCAGGGGGCTCAGGCAGACGGCCGAGCCGTTTCCCACGCCGTTGATGGTTACCGAGTTGCGGTCGTTGCGGCGGATGGCGAAGTTGCCCCTGAAGCCCACCTTGAGCCAGGAGAATATCTTGCGGTCCAGTTTCAGGAGGGCCGTGTATTTCTCCATCCCTGTGCCTATCACTATACCGTCCCTTTTCTCATAGCCGAAGGAGGCGTAGCTGTGGGATTTGGAGTCGCCATAGTTCATGGCCATCTTGTATTCCTGCTGCAGGGCTTTCCGGGTAAGGATGTCCTGCCAGTCCGTCCCTTGACCATAGACGGAAGGATCCTCGAACGGATACCGTTCGCTGTTCTGGGGGTGGTAGGGCTGGGTTCCGGTGCTTTGTCCGTAGGAGGACATGAGGCGGTAGTCGTTTCTGAACTGGGCAAACTCCGTGGCGTTCATGATGTCCAGTTTCCTGGGCAGTTCGCTCATGCCCACGCTGGCGGAGAAGGTGAGCGACACCTTGGAGCCGGTGTTTCCGCCCTTGGTGGTCACCAGGATGACGCCGTTGGAGCCGCGTGCGCCGTAGATGGCGGTAGAGGAGGCGTCCTTGAGCACGGTGATGTTCTTGATATCGTCGGGATTGATGTCGGAGAAACTCTCGACGGCGTCCACCACCCCGTCCACCACGATGAGCGGGTCGTTTCCGGCCGATATGCTCCGGGTGCCGCGGATGCGGATGGAGGTGGCCTGGCCGGGTTCACCGCCGCCGGAAAGGATATCTACGCCCGCAATCCGGCCCTGGAGCGCCAGGTCCGTGGAGCCGGTGGCGGGGGAGAGAATCTCTTCCATGCTCACAATGCCCACGGAGCCGGTAAGGTCCGACTTCTTCTGGGTGCCGTAGCCAATGACGACGGCATCGTCAAGCACCTTGGTGTCCGACACCAGAACTACGTTGATTTGTTTGCGGTCGTTGACGCTCTGGACATCGTCCTTGAAGCCCAGGCTGCTGAACACCAGGACGTCAAAACTGCCGGCCTGGATGCTGTATTTGCCGTTTTCGTCCGTGATAACGCCGTTCCCGGTTCCCTGAATGAGAACGGCCGCTCCGGGAATGGGCATGCCGTCGTCTCCGGCGACCTGGCCGGTAATGGTACGTTTCTGCTGGGAGAAACCGCTCAAGCCTGCCCCAAGCAGCAGGACAATCAATAGGAATACTCTTTTCACTGCACTTCCTCCTTAACCATTACTGTGAAACGCAGCGGCGTTGCCGAAAGGCTGCGTATTTTGTCGTAGGTGTTGCTGCTGGCATAAAGGCTGTTTCCGGACGCATCCAGGCCCCTTGCCCTCAGGCAGTTGACAAAACCTGTCGCGGCAAAGTCTTCCTCCATGGAGGCAAAATCTCCGGCATAAATCCACTGGAGGGCCGGACGGGTCCAGAACGTCTCTTCCAACAGGCTGTCCAGGTCTGTCCAGGCTCCGGTAAAGAGGGCCAGGTTCTTATAGCGGACCAGCATGCCCTCGTCGGAGAGGGTTTCGGTTGTGATTCCCGCAAGGTCGGAAGTGACGCCGGTGTCCGATATCACAATGTCCGCATCGCCGCCAAAACTGACGGTAATCTCCTCCATGGCTTCCGTGGCCGGGAACTCCGCGGAAATATGATGGTCGATGGTTCCGGCTTTTGTGCAGGCAGTAAGGCACAGCGCAAAAGCGGTCAAAATGAGAAGGAGCTTTTTCATAACTGCAGACCTTTTTGGTGAATGATAAGGGTGTCACACTCGGCGCCGTCGGCCGTCTCAATGAGGACTTTCCCCTCGCGGGCGGGCCGGTGCATGCCTTCGATGGATTGGTTGGAGCCATAGTGGACGATGACGGTGTACCGGTCACGATGCCAGGCATCATCCACGGTAATCCAGTCTTCAAGGGATACGGCTTTCCATATCCCGTCGGCCTGTATCAGCACCGGAAACTGTCCGGCGTCGGATTCCACCGTGTATTCTCCGAGGCGTTTGCCCATGGGGGTGAAGGCCTCTTTGGCGCAGGCGGCCAGCAGGATGGCGGCCAGGCTTGTCAGAATAAATCGTTTAGTCATAGTCAACCTCCTCTGCTTCAAGGAAGCCACCGTCATAGTCCACTTTTTTCTCCTCTGCCGTCGTGGAGGTCTCCTCTCCGGCATTCACCTGGAACGGGCCCTCCACAACCGTGGAAAGGGACTCTTCCGCTCCGGAGACGGTGACGGAAAAGCTATTGTAGGTGCCTTCAGGCAACATAATCCATACATCTAACGGCGCGGTCCCCGTGCAGGGACGGTCAATCCCGGTGACGCTTACGCTGTAGCCGGGATACAGCAGGGACTCCTCTTCCACGCCTGTCACATCCAGCCAGCCCGTAACGGGAACTGCCGAGGTAAGCGTTACGCTTTGGACGTTTTCTGCAAACTGCATCTTTATCTGGAGGTGCAGGGTTCCGCACAGGTAGCGGAAACGCAGGAGCCCGTCTTCATCGGCCACGGCGACAAGGGTCGTGTTCCTTTGGATTTGCTCTGCGCTGCCGGTTTGGTACGTCTGCTGTTCCGGCAGCGGCTGACGGCCCGTCAGGGCAGCTTCTTCTCCAAGGGAACGGTAGGGGAAATAGGCATAGACCTGGCCCATGGCGCCTTCTCCCATCAGTTCAGCGATTCCTTCCTTGCCGTCATAGGCCACACGTGGCACGAAAGGCGTATTGACAAGATTGTCGGCATAGATGCCCACCTTGTCGGTGGCGGCATTCCACACCCAACTACCCTGCAGCAGTTCTATCTGCGCCTTGAAGACACATCTCCCCTGCTCCCGGACCACGGGGTCCGGGCCGGGTTTCCATTCCTGCGAGCAGGAAACCAGTGCGGAAAACACCGCAAATGACAGTATCAGTTTCTTCATGGCTATTTCTGATAAGCGCCGGCCCAGGAGTATTCACTGCGCAGATGCCCCGTCTGGTCAACATCCAGCGCGTCATACTCTATTCCGTCCATGTTATACTTGATGCTCTTGAGCCAGGCAAGGAAGTTGGAAGCCAGGGCATACGTACTTCCGGAGAGTTCCGTCTCGGTGTCCAGCCTGCTCCAATGGGGAAGCGTGGTGTTTCCGTCCCAGGTGAACAGCGTTCCGTTCCAGGTCAGTACGGGCGGCTCGATAATCACGTTGGTCTGTGTGAACTGGGTATTGCTGCTCACGTTGGAGGCTATGCAGTTCTTGGCAATGGCGTAGTAGTTGGCCCCCGTCTGGAAAATGGCGGGCTTTCCGGCTGCGGTGTTGATGAAAATGCAGTTCAGCAGGAGGCAGCCATAGGGGTCCGCGTAGTTTTTATGGCAGCCAAGGGCGTAAGTGCCCCATTGTGAGGTGGTGCCATATAAAGTGGAGTTGGTAATGATGGTTTTCCCTTTATTACATACCAGAGAAGCATTGGTTCCGGTCATGTTTGCCGTATTGTACAACGTAGAGTTGTTGATGCACAGCGTGGCAAAATTGGCTGCGTTGGATGTGTTCAGGTAAATGGCGTGTCCGTTGCCGCCGCTAACCGTGTTGTCGGTGAAAACGCAGGCGTTCACATAGTATTTTGCGGCTTTGTTGTCTGTCGTATAGAACGCGCCGCCCAGTTTGGAGGTATTCTTGTCCAGGACGCACCCGTTGAAGTACGCGGTCCCGGCTCCGTCAATGGAGACAGCTCCACCGCCGTTGACGGCCGAGTTGGAACGGAGCGTGCATCCCGTGTCAAAGTGGACGGTCCCGGTTGTAATGTAAGTGGCGCCGGCCAGGTTGGCGGCTTTGTTTGCGGTAAAGCTGCAATTGCGGAGCGTCGTTATCCCGTTGGTGGAATAGAGGGCGCCGCCGCTGGCCGTGGCCTGGTTGTCGGAGAAGACGCAGTCGGTAAGCGTCAGAGAAGTATTTGCATTGGTGATGACGATGGCGCCTCCGTTTTGCCCGGTGCAGTTGGAGAAGGTGCAGCCGTTGAAGGTTCCTGCGCCCTTGCTGGCCGTATCCACGCGCACGGCACCGCCGGCTCCGGTGGAGGTGGTATTGGTGAAGGTGCAGTTGTCAAAGACCGCCTCGGTGTTCTGGATGAGAACAAGTCCGCCCGTTTCCTGCGAGCCGTTGGTCAACGTAAGGTCCTTGATAACAACACCGCTGCACGGGTTCTTGAATTCAAAGATGCGTGAGGCTCCGCCGCCGTCCAGCACGGCATGCTTGTCGCCCGTTATGGTATAGGATACTGGATTGTCGTAGGCATCGGTGTCGGGCAGGACGAGGGGCTCCGTAATGGCATGCGACCCTTCCGTGAAATGGAAAGTGGCGTCCTGCAGCTCCGTGCCGTCGGAATTCTGCAGGAGTTCCAGCATGGCGGAGATGGACATGGGCTGGTCCTCGCTCTTGCCGTTTCCGTTACCGGAGGCCGACACAAAGTATTCCCAGATGACTGTGCAGTCCTCGAAATCCTTTTCCGGGAATTCCAGGACCTTCCCCGGAACTACCGTCCGTCCTGCGGAGAAGAACCGCAGCTGACGGTATTCCTGGCCGGCGGTGCCGACAACGGCCTTGAAACCGTTGGCATACTTCCCGATGGGGATGGAAATATAGGCGGTGGCGGTTTCTCCCGCTTGGAGCTGCAACCCCTCCTCTCCGAAGGAATAGACCAGTTCCGGAGCGCCGTCTTCCACCGTCAGGCTGCCGTTGAACGCTCCGTTTTCGTCCGTTCCGGCACGGAAGGAGCCGCTGATGGGTTCGCCTCCCAGCGCCGTGAGGGTGATGCGCTTGAGCACCCTCGGAGAAGCCGTTTTAACCGTGATGCGCACTAAGGAGAAGAAGTGCCGGAGGGTAACGGTGGAATACGTTGCGCTGCTGCCCCACATGGGAACGGCCGCCGGGTCGAACCCGCCCGGTACATATACTTGCGTTTCGGGGAAGACAACCAGGTCTTTTTCTCCGCTCACGGGGTACAGCAGGTTGTAAGGGGAGGACAACCCGTCGCGGAACACGAATCCCGCCTTTGCGGCTCCGGCTTCCTCGGCCGTCAGCGGCAGGGAAGATGCGCCGTTGAGGGACAGGCAGTCACCCTCTTTCCATAGGACGGGATACAGCTGTTCCGCCTTTTCTCCCAGAGCCGTCTTCGTCTCGGAATAGGGCAGGCTTACGGTAAGGACCGCGCCCTCCGTTTCAGAAACGTTTACGGGATACTCTTTGGCGCAAGCCGCCGCCATCAGCAGCGGCAGGGCCAGTTTAATTGAATGCCAGTTCACAGAAAATAGGATAATGGTCAGAAAGATACGTTACATTCTTGTAAGCCTTGCGGTTTACCCAAAAGCGCTTTCCGGTGAATCCTTCCTTGTTGTAGAAAAGATGGTCTATCGCGCTTCCGCCCGTGGCTTTGAAACTGTTCAGGGTACGTCCTGCGTCGGTATCCTTGCAGGAAGAGGGAGCATGCTCCAGATAGGTCATCATGGCCGAGAGGCAATTGGCCGACGCTTTGCTGTTCAAGTCTCCGCCAAAGAGCATGGGCACTTGCAGGGAAGGGTTCGCTTCCCGCATGCGGTCCACGATGAGGCGGATGCTCTTGTCCTTGGTCTCTTCGCCGGCGGCGTTCTCCACATGGGTGTTGAAGTAAATGAGCCGTTTGCCGTTGCAGCGCACTTTGAAACGCGCCCAGGTGCAGGTGCGGGGTTTCTGGGCATTCCAGGTAGGAGTCCCGGTGGCTTCCGGCGTGTCGCACAGCCAGAAGGTGCCCCAATCTTCCAGGGACAGGATGTCCGTGCGCCAGAAAATGGGGTTGGACGACACGTTGGTGTAGTCCTTCTTCTGCCCGTCCACGGCTACGCCCACAGCCTGCAGGCGGCTGTCCGCCTCCAGGATGTGACGCCTTTGGGTCCAGGTGCACTCCTGCAGGCCGAAGAGCATGGGCTCCTCGTCGGCAATCATGGCCAGACACGCCTCCCTCCGGCTGGTCCAGAGATGGTCAGGCCCGTTGAGGTCTCCCCGCAGGATGTTGAAGCTCATCACCTTGAGGGTGGAGATTTCCGTTACGGGCAGTTCCGTTTTCTGCGTTCCTCCTTCCTCCGTCCCGCCGCTTGCGGCCTTGTCACTCTTCCCGCAGGACACAACGGCCCCGGTGACGAGCCCAATCCCCGCCACCAGTGCCAATAATCGATGGTTGTTGTGTTTCACGGATTAATTCTGATAACACCCCGGCCAATAGTTGCCGGAACGTTTGTTCCCGTAAAGATCCACTTCCCAAGCGTTTCCGTTTTCGTATTCAAGACTTTTAAGCCAGGAAAGGAAATCAGAGGCTACATTACTCCCTTCTGTTCCCATTGAAGCGTCTCCGTTGATAAGTCCCTCGAGGATTTCAGAGGATGCCATGCCCGAGGAGGTTGTGTTAATCCAGGACCAGGCATACTCGTTATCTGCATTGGGTGCAGTGTATGTAAATGTGGGGAGGGAAGTCAAAATAAGGTTGTCGGTACTGCTCCAAATGCAGTCGCCCACATTAGCGGTCGGACTATATTGGTTGTATCCTGCACTACGAATCGCATAAGCGTTAGTCGCTGCGTTTATACTATACCCTCCTGTTGTTTCGGAGGAAATAATATTGTTTAGCAACAAGGCATTGTCGTTTCCGCTGTTTGCCCCACACCTAAGCGCTTGTCTTCCACCATTGTTTGCAATGATGGTATTATTCATAAGAACAAGATTGGCTACACCAAGGCTAATTTGCGCACCACCCGTTGTTAAGCTTGTTGCGGCATTGGCGGAATTTCTTGTTATGTTGCCATAAACAAGCGTATTGTCCATGGCAAAGACAAGTTTTGTGTTATCTGCTTTATTCGCAAAATGTATGGCAGAGCCGTATTGATAACCAGAATTCCCTATGAATTTGCAATGAGAAATATAAACCGGGATATTGAGTGCATTGCTTGCATATATTGCGCCGCCATTATAATTGCCGGTTGTTTTGTTGGAGATGAAGTCGCAGCTATATATGTAAAGGCTTCCGGTAGCACTTATCACATCAATTGCCCCGCCAACATTGGTGGAATGGTTGTGAGCAATCAGACACGAACTAAAGGTGATATTGCCTCCGGTAATATATGCAAATCCACCCATGCTCACGGCCGTGTTTTCTGTGAAACGACAGTTGTGAATAGTGGTGATGCCATTGGTTGAGTAGAGGGCTCCACCATTTCCATTTTTGCTGGCGGCATCCAGAACAGCTTTGTTGTTAGAGAATACACAGTCTGTTAGGGTCAAGGAAGTATTTGCGTTGGTAATGACAATGGCGCCCCCATTTATTCCGGTGCAGTTGGAGAAGGTGCAGCCGTTGAAGGTTCCTGCGCCCTTGCTGGCCGTATCCACGCGCACGGCACCGCCGGCTTCGTTGGAGGTGGTATTGGTGAAGGTGCAGTTCTCAAAATGGGGCGCCGCGTTTTGAATCAGCGCAATACCGCCGGTTTCCTTGGATCCGTTGGTAAACGTCAGATTCTTGATGGTAATTCTGTCGCCGGCGTTGGTAAATTCAAAAATGCGTGAGGATCCGCCGCCATCCAAGGAGGCGGCATTGTCTCCGTCAATAGTGTAATAGGTGGCTTCCGAGTAAATGGTCTGGGCCGGAAGAGTAATAGGGGAGCTGATGGAATGGCTTCCGGCGGTGAAGTGGAATGTTACGCCGTTGATGCGGTTGGCGTAGCACATGATGACATTGGAGCCGCCGTTTTTCCCTTCTTCCAGGAAGGAGAGGAAGTCGTTTACAGACATGGCGGTTGCCGGAGTAAGACCGTCTCCGCTCCCGCTGGCAGAAACGTAGTAGTCCCAGACAATGTGGCTGGTAAGGTCGCTTATCGGCAGTATGTGGCCTCTGCTAACGGTAATGGCCGCATTTTTGGTGAGGATGGCCGGAATGTTCCCCGCATTGGAATAATACCGGATGGCAAGGCCGTTGGTCAGGGTTCCCGGGAAAGAGGGGAGATAGGCGGTCCCGGACGCACGGACGGCATCATTGATGTCAACAGCGGCGCTGGAGGTGCCTCCGGCATCGGCAAAACTGGTAACGGAAGTGCCGTCGCTTGTAACTTCCACGGTCCCCATGCTGTGAATGGACGTTTCTTTTCCTTTTACGCGGATGGTCGTGATGGGGTAGTCGGTTTCATTGTGACTAATAATGCCACCTGACGGAAGTGCCAGGGCAATGATGCCGACGGCATGCTTGAAGGCGAAACTCTTGGCTGCGGCGGTGGAATAGGCCGCCATGATGTTCGCACTTTTGAACGTGCCGTCCACCCGGCCGCAAGTGATGGTGAATTTTTCACCGCCGTCGTAGGTGAGTGCTCCGGAGGAGGCCGGGTAGGCGGCCCAGAAGTGGTCCGGGGCGTCTCCTTCCGGAATATCGGCCGTAAACGTGGCATTGGCACCGCCGGTTTCCGTGGTGGCCTCTACGCTTTTAGGTGCGTTGTCGCCGTCCAGGTAATAAAGCGTGATGACATCACCCGCCTCCCAGGTAACGCTGCCTGCATCCAGGTCCAGCGTGGTTTTGGTTTCCGGCATGTCGGCGGTAAAGGACCACCGGACAAATCCAGACGGGGTCTTTTCCGTGTTTTCGGGTTCAAGGGCGGCTTCCTTTTGGCAGGAAACAGCAGAGATGACCACACTGGCCATCAAAAGGGGAAGTATTAACTTTTTCATATCAGCCAGTCTGCGTCAAGGGTTGGATCAATGATGAAACCTTCAATGGGGGCATTGCCAATTTCGGAGGTGCACACCATGGAAGACAGGTCGGTAGAGATTACCTGGGCCTTTGGTGACTCGTAGTCTTTCTTTTTTTCAACGTGTGTTCGCATTGTTGTCGGCTATTGGTTGTTGTAAAGTGGTATTGCGAAGATATTTATTTTTTCCGCTGCCTGCTGCGCGCGCGAAGTGCAATTAAACTATTTTAACCGCTTTAAATGGATGAAAACACAATTGTACACGCGTGTAGAGCCTATTTTCATGGGCCCTGACAGGATGTGGAATTAAAACTTCAATTTCTCAGAAATCCTCAATTTTCCGGATGTTTTCCTCAAAATGGTCCGGGTCCAGGGAGCCCTGGCGCATGATGCTCCTATAGGTATATACGGTCCCTTTGGATATATGAAGGATGACGGAGATACGCTTGCTCTCGGTGATGTCCAGCCGAATGAGTGCAAGGATTCTCAACTCCGTGGTCAGGCTTCCGGGGCTGTCAGTGACGAACTTGTTTTCCGGCAGCATCAACTGGTTCACCTTGTCCACAAAGTTGGGGAAGATGCTCAGGAAAATCTTGTCGAAGTTGTTCCAATAGTGGGGGAATTCACTGTCGGCAAATGCGGGCTCCCGGAAGAGGGTCATGAGCGCATCGGCCCCTTTCTCCTTCAGTATTTTACGGTAGCGGGAGCGGTTCTCATCCACTTTGTAAATGTATTCGGAGGACAATTCCATGTACTCTCCCAGCATTTTGTCTTTGATGAGGGAAACGTTCTGGAGCTTGTGTTGGGATGCTTTGTACTTCCGGTTGACATGCCTTACGCGTCCCAGCATCTTCTGGCTGAAGAACAGGAGGAAGAGGGCAATGGCAAGAAAGATGCTGACCGTGATGATGCCCCCTGTAAGGATGAGCCGCTGGTTACGGTTCATCCGTTGGATGGTGTCGTTCATGATGGAGAGGGCCCGGGCGCTGCGCCGGATGCCGATAGGGAAGTTGTATTCGGCGGCATCCTCTACTGCGCGGGTCATGTATCTGCCGGCCCGCGTGACGTCTTTCCTGTCTCTGAAAAGGATGAGTGCCAGCGAGTACAGGGACGCATAGTCCTTCATGCCACAGGATAAATCCACGTAGGAGGCTTTGATTGCATAATCCAGGGCTTCTTCGCTGTCTCCGAGTTGAAGGCTGAGGGCGCAAATTACGTAGTAGCAGGTGGAGACATCGTAGATATCGGTCATGTCGCTTATCGGAAGGGATTTGGCAAGGGCCAGTGCCTGGTCATATTTCCCGGCGTAGCGAAGGGCTTTCACCCGGAGAAGCTGGGCTTTCAGGGAACAGCTGTCTCTTCGGAGATACTCGTTGGAAAGTAATTCAACGTCCGGGCCGAATGCTTTCCTGTACTCCGTTGGAAGGTAGTTGGTAAGGCGGTCGGCGCAATAGAAATAGGCGTCCAGGTCCCTTTGGGATGCATTGGCCGGCAGGACCATGGACTTGAAGACGGAATCGGCCTTAAAAACGGCTTCGTCCCGGACCAACGTTCTTACGAGGGCGGCCTTGCTTCTGAGAATGCGGCTGGAGTCCTCTCCGGCATAGCGGAGCATCTCATTTGTGTAAAAGGTGCAGGAGTCCAGGTTCAGGTGGCGCCATTCTTCATAGAGCATCTCGGCCCGTTCCCATTTCAAGGAAATGTCCTGGGGGGGGGTAGCAGAATAACTGAACCGAAGGGAGTCCGTTTTTCTTTTTACGGCAGACGCTATCTCGTCCTTTTGCGCAAGCAGACGGTCCAGCTCCTCAAACTTGTTTTGGGAGCAGGATACGGCCAGCAGAACAAGGCCGGCTAAGAGGATGTGTGTGCTCTTTCGCATACACAAATATACAATTTTTCGCGGGAATCGTCCTTAAAAGCGGTATGCTTTTCTTGCGGAAAAATCCGAATCGTAAAAAACAGCAGAAAAATCATGTGAAACAACACAATTTTTTTTACGATTGTAGGTTTTACGCTGTCCTTGTTCTATGTTTGCGGGTGCCGGACAATTCCGTCCGGCGCTAACCATCAGCCTTATGAACAAAAAATTGACGCCTGCGCAGATGCGCAAATTCGTTGCCATCGTCAATGAGGTGGAACGATACCGTGACCTCTCCGAGAGGGAGAAGGAACAGCTTGTCCTATCTATTGTGGACCATCCGTACATGGACCTCCGGTGTGACTGGGCCTTCAAGCACGTGATGAAGAACACGGAGATTCTGAAGATGCTGCTGAACGACTTCCTTCCGGAGGAGATTGAGTCGGTGGAACCGCTTCCCAACGAGATTGACAAGCTGCGTCCGGACGACAAGAACGTCATCATGGACGTGCTGTGCCACACGGCGGACGGGACGGAGTTCATCGTGGAGATGCAGCGGAAGAAGAAACAGTCGTTCAAGAACCGGATGCTGTACTACGGTGCCTCCATGCTGCACGCCCAGCTGAAGCCGCGGGAGCCTTATTCGTCCCTGAAACCGGTGTATGTGATTTGCTTCATGGACTTCAAGATGCACCATGAGACGGACCAGCTGGTGTACCGGTACGCGCTCTGCGAGCAGGGCTCCGGGGAGCGCTACAGTGACCTGCTGTCCATCTATTTCTGTGAATTGCCCCGCCTGCAAGCGAGTAGTATTGAAGGGTTAGATCCGGTGCAAAGCTGGTTTTATATTCTCGCAAATATGCGTATCTTTGCAGGGAAACCGGAAGAAATGGGAAAACGCTACGCCGCCATTGCGCAGGAGGCGCGGATGCCCGGCCCTCCGGAGGAAGAAGAACTGACCAAATATTTCCGCAATATGATTACCGAAGAAGAAAAACTGGATATGGGCACCGCCTACTATGAGGACGGCTTCATTGATGGTGTGGAAAAGGGAAAGGCGGAAGGCAAGGCAGAGGGGCTGGCGGAAGGCAAGGCAGAGGGCGAAGCCAAAGCGCGGCGGGAGACGGCAGCGGCGCTCCTGAAAATGGGGCTCAATGCCCAGGCCGTGGCAGAAGCCACGCAGTTGTCTCTGAAAGAAGTCCTCGCACTACAACAGAACTGAATAAGTCGCAGCCAAAGCGTTTACGGTCCAGATTCCCAGAAAGGTCCTGGACCTTTTCGTTCCCAACACCCGAGGTTGGCGCCCCAAAAACCAACTTATGACAAAAACAGGACCAACCTTTGGCGGCAGGAGATACACTCGTCCCTATAGGCCTCCGGTATGACAGGATGGCGGTTCTTGATATGGAAACGAGGTCTTACCCGTGTAATATAGCTCGCAGATATTCAATAAGTTATCAAAAATCACCTATGCGGATTCGCATAGGTGATTTTTCGTAAATACTTAATACTAAAGCATTAACATTTTACGCCTTAGTCGTTCTGATAGCATCCGGGCCAGTATGCGGAGGTTGAGCGCTTGTTGCCGTATAAATCAACCTCCCAGGCATTCCCGTTGGTGTACTTAATGCTCTTCAGCCATGAAAGGAAGTTCGAGGCTGCGCAATTGCCAGATGTTCCAAGTGTAGTGTCGTTGTTAATTAGGTTTTCAAGTGTCTCTGCCGACGCCATGCCGGTAGCAGCCGAATTTGTCCAACTCCAAGTATAGTCATTTAGTGCCGTCGGTGCTATTTATTCTGCAGAGCCGGGTTTGAATCCGCCTTCAGGTCGAGCCGCTCCTTTAATATCCGTATCCAGACCTCCGACCTCATCCAACCAGTCAAGGAATAACTTCCCGAATCCGTCTTTTGCATCGTTGGTGGACTCTGCAGTTTTCGCAATCAGATTCCGAATCTGATCCCTTGTGGGCTTGGTAAATCCGGCTGTGGCGAGATCATTGGTCCATGCATAGTAGTATTGGGTAACGCCATCTATTTTTTTATTGCCATATGTAGCATTAGTGGCATTTTTGGGGGAGTTATTGATGATCTGTCCCTGTGCAACCCCAAGGTCCCAACAGTTCGCAAAAGTGTGTTTGTCCGCACTCACTTCGTTGCCAGAGGAGCCTACCCCTTTTGCTCCGGTATAGACGCACCATTGAACATTCTGATAGTAATTCGTGTTGCAGGCAAAAGCAGGCCATTCATGGGTGTTGGCGGTTGCAGTTCCATTCCTGACCAGGCAGTTGACAATACTTGAACCGTTTTGGGTTCCGCTTGCCCCAAGAGCAATCAGTCCCCATGCTCCATAACCATCTTTTGACCAGAAAGTTGAGTTGGAAATTATTGACAGCCCTTTATTGGTTACCAAAGCGCCGTTTGTTTTATTTGCCGTGCCACCATTGATAGTGCAGTTATTCATTCCCAGGCGTCCTTTGGAATTGTTGACATATATGACAATTCCGTTGCTGGCGGCATTAATCCCAGTAAAAGAGCAGTTGTTGAAAAGAAGTGCAGTGCTACCATTATTTTCGTAGGCGGCACCACCGCTTTTTCCTGTAGAGTTGGCTGTATTCTGTTCAAATAAGCAATTGTTGAAAGAGACTACTCCGCCGGTGCTTTTTTCTACAACGAACACAGCACCACCATTCCCGCCAGACGCGCTATTACCCTTGAATATAGTATTACTGAAACGGACTCTCAAGTTTGAATCGCTTGCCGAATCGCTTCCAACAGTAACGGCTCCTCCATTTGTGGCATTGTTGTCAGAGAACGTACATGCATCAAAACTTATTGTTCCAGCGCTAACATTAACGGCAGAATTAGCAGTACAGCCACTAAATGTAATATTGCTGACATCTATACTGGCCTTAGCATTATTAAATGAAGAACTCGCGGTAGTCGTAAAGGTTGTAGCCCCTTCTCCGATTCCTCCAACTATTGTATAATGGTGAACCGGGGCAGAAGTATTTGTATTGAACGCTCCAATGGGAACATTATAGGCTGTGGCGTCTCCAAGGATGTTGATGGTGGTTCCGTTCAGAAGCAGAGCTCCTGCGATGGTGGTACTATACTTGAATGCCGGAACATTTGCCTTGAGGTTCTCAATAGTTTCGGCATTGGCTGGCGACAGGCCGCCGCCGGACCCTTTGGTCTCGGTGGCCACATAATAGTCCCGGATTACCTTGCTGTCCACGGCCGAATTTATGTTGTACAGTTTTCCGGGAGTGAGGGAAATCGTTGTGTTGTAGTGTGCGGCCGGGATAGTTTCACCGGTTTCCTGAATCTGCATGACGAAGCCGCCTTCATTGGCGGTTTGTCCGGTTGCCGGAAGTGAAAGGTAATAAGTGCCGGTTCCAGATACTTTGGCAGTAACATCTCCTGCGCTGTCACTTGAGGGAACACCGACAGTAAGCGGGTAGCCTTCTTCTTCCGCGAACGTGATGGGGCATGTTCCGTACAGTTTAGTGAGACCGCCGGCCATGGAGCAGAGGTACACGCTGCCCGGTGAACTGGTCGCACTGCCGTCAAGGGTGAATTTAATCACGGTGGAGATGGGGTGGAAGGCGAAGTCCTTGGCTGCCATGGTGGTCTTTGCCACATACCAGGCGGCGCGGGAAAAAGTTGTGGGAGCCTGTGCGTTGTTGGGGAAATTCACGGTAAAGTTCCCCTTACTGTCCAACGTTGCGTCAATCGTCGCCGGGTATATGGCATAGTAATAGGCGGCCTTCTCTACGGTTGCGGTGAATGTAGTAGAGGCAGAGCCGTGGGAGGCAACCGTAACGGTATCGCTCTTCATTTTGCTTTCGGCGGAGTTAAACCAGATTATTGTCACCCGGTCATTCTCGTCCCATACAGCGGTTTTAGCGCCGGATGTGCCTTCCCCCTCCAGGCTCACCTTGGTTTCGGCATTGGCGGAGAAGGTGATGGTAATGGGGTTTGTAAGCGTTTGCTCCTCAGTGGTTTGTGTCTGTTCACCGGCGGGAGCAATTTCTTCCGGTGCGGGTGCCTCTTTAGCACAAGAGGCGGCGGCGAATACGGCAGCTGCCGCAAGCAAAATGGAATACTTTTTCATGGCAGTGTTGTATTAGTCAATGTCTTCTTCGTCCCAGGAGTCAAGTGTGGCTGAGTGGGCGGTTCCGTCCAGGATGGCCTGCTCCACTGTCACCCTGATGACCTCCGCGGAGGGTTCTTGGTAAGGTGTCTTCATAATATGTGTTATTTTGGGTTATGCTGGGTTTGTAGTTTCCGATGGGTTCAGTGTCATCTTTCGCAAAGATAGTCGGCTATAATGTACACGCGAGCGCCAGCGATTGCGAATTAAAGTCCTGGAGACGCCAAAAAAGCCACTACGCATTTGCGCAATGGCTTTTTCAGGGTTCTCGGACCAGGGCCCGAATTAAAGTCTTATTTTAGAGCAAAACCTCTATAACCGTGCTTTTTTCCGCCGGAACAGGGCCCATCTCAATACGCAGGCGGGAACTTTCTACCATGCATTTTCCCACGGCTTCGCCGTTGCACCTGACGGACTTGGGCAGCGCCGCCACCCCTTCAAGAAGGAGATAAATCTCCCGCTGGGCGGGCATGTCGGCGAAGGTGCCGCGGCGGGGATGAATGGTAACGGTGAGCTTGTTCCCGGAGCGGTTTTTCTCAATGAGCGTGCGGGCGTTCCGCTTGTCATAGTCCCGGGACAGGCCGTCATCCTCATAGAGCTCGAAAGCGGATTTTCCGGCGCCGGGAACCACCAGGAGCCCCAGGACATTGGATTTTTCCTGGAGGGAGGCAATGTTTTCTCCGGCCAGCGGGATAATGCTGCCGGCTTTCACGTACCAGGGATTCTGGTCGATGCCATATTTGAGCGTTCTCACGCTGCCTCCGCGATAAGTGACATGGTGCGCCATGTCGTACCAGTTGCAGCCCTTGGGGAACCATACTTTGCGGGAGGCTTTGCCGTCGGCTCCGGCTGGCTCGCAAACGGCGGTGGCCAGGATGCGGTCGCCAAAGAGGTATTCCTCATTATAGGTATAGGCCTCATCCGCCTCCGGATAGGCATAGTAAAGCGGCCGGCACATGCTTACGCCGGTGTCTGTGGTCTCGCGCGCGAAAGTATAAATGTAGGGCGACAGGGTGTAGCGCAGCCGGATGGCGTCCAGCATGTACGGATAGTGGTCCGGGTAGGCCCATATCTTTCTTTCCAGGTTGGCGCTCTGGGTGGAGTGGGTCTTGAAGATGGGCGTGAACACCCCGAACTGCAGCCAGCGGGTGTACATTTCCGGGTCCGTGAGCCGCTTGTGGTCTTTCTTCTGCATGTGGCCGCCGATGTCGTGCCCCCAGTAGCCGTACCCTACGTTGGAGGCCGTTGCCGTAAAGTAGGGGAGGAACTGCAGGACGCTCCATTCGTCGTACGTGTCCCCGGAGAAGCCCAGCTGATAGCGGTGGCTGCCCAGGCCGCCCCAGCGGTGATAGATAAACGGGCGCTCCGTTCCGTTCACTTCCTTGTCACGGAAGAAGGCATAGTTTACCCAGAAGGTATTGCTGAGGCCTTTTACGTATTTGGATTCCATCCACTGTTGCCAGTCCAGCCACCAGAAGTCCACGCCCTGGCGCTCCAGCGGACGGATGACGCTGCCAAAGTAGGCATCGGCCCAGGCCTGCTGGCTCATGCGGTAAGGGACGCTGGCACGATGCCCTTCCTGACCCACGGGCTTGTCGTTCCCGGCATAGCGGTAAGGCTCGGCGCCAAAAACATAGTCCTGGGGACCGTCGTAGTCCGCCGTGCGGGCAAGGTAGTCCTTTACAAAGGCGTCATAGCAGTCCTCATACTCCCGTATTCCGGAGGCGGGGTGGAGGTTCAGGGCGGTCTTGTAGCCCATGGCATGAAGGTCGTGCAGGAAGCCTTCCGGGTCCGGGAACAGTTCCCGGTTCCAACTGTAGCCTGTCCAGCCGCGGCGCTGGCCAAAGACGTCGTTCCCCAGGCGCTTTTGCATGTCCTTGTAGGTGTAGTGCCAGTCCATGTCCACAATCATCACATCCATGGGAATGCCCCGGGAACGCATTTCGCGGCCCAGGTCCAGGATTTCGTCGTCCGTATAAATCCAATAACGGCTCCACCAGTACCCAAGGGTGTATTTGGGCGGCAGCGGAATGCGTCCGGCCACTTTGACAAAGTCTCCGAGCGCCGCCGTGTAGTCGTGCCCGTAGGCAAAGATATACCAGTCTATGCGGTCTCCTTCGGGCCTGTCGGTCACCCAGTTCTCCCACGGGGCATCCACCTTTTCCAGCAGATGTCTCGTGCTCTCGTCCACCAGGGCCCAGCCGTCGCGGGAAAGGATGCCGTCCTCCAGCTCGCTTTCTTTATACGACAGTTTCTCGAAGCCCAGGCAGCCGTCCAGGGTGCGGGTGGTTCCCTTGAGGTTTCCGTCGGCCTTCATGCCGGGCCTCCAGGTGCCCATCCCGAACCTCACCTCAAGGTTATCGGCCCCAAAACGCCCGCCCTTGTAGGTAAGGGTGACCTTCCCGGTTTTGATGGTAAGCGTCCCGTTCTTTTGGGTCGATATGAACCTTGGCACCGGAAGGTTCCGGTTCACGATGGCCAGCGAGGCCCGGTCCTCAAAGACACCGTCCTCTGCCCATTCCATACGGATGAGGCGGTCTGTGAGTACGGTGAAACGGGCATTTCCGTCCACTACAATGGCGTCCGGCTGCGCTTGAGGGTTATTTTGAGCCCATGCGGAGAGGCCTGTGGCGTGTCCGGCCAGCAAGACAAGGAACAGGAGAATCTTTTTCATGCTTACGCTGATATTTGTGTTCATCAAATCACAAAAATACGTAAAAACTTGAATATTTTCTGCGAAAAAGATAAGCTCCTGCAAAGTGACCGTCAAGTCGGACAAACTATTTGGTGACAGAGGCTTTATCACAATTTATAAAGTTAGTGATTTTTCCCCACAATCGGAGGGCCTTTGCCCTCGACAAAGCCCAAGTTCTTTTCGGAAAAAATGGCTGATTGGGTTTATAATGGCAAAAATGCAGGGTTGCAACCCAAAGCGGCAGGTCCATGACTTGCGCGAAAAGCATATTTCGGTCCGGGGTGAAAACCCTGTGTCAAACTGCAAGCATCGCCGGGATGTCGTACGGCTTTTTGTTTCAGCCGTTTTTGCTGGCTACTAAGTTGTTGACCAACAGTCGTTTCCGCTTATTCCTCGGCTCTTTTTGCGCCGAGGATTATCAGGATGTTACTGAGTATCAATGGGTTATCGGCCAGTGCCGGGAAGACTTCGCCCTCCGCGACATGGAGTGAAGAAGATGAAAAATGGTGTTTTTCCATTGTTGATGTGGTTGAAGCTCTGACGGACAGCCAAGACGCCAAACGATACTGGAGCGTCCTCAAAGTAAGGCTAAAAAAGGAAGGGGCTGATGAACCTACTACAATTTGTAGTACCTTGAAATTACGTGCCGCCGATGGCAAAATGCGTCAAACGGATGTCGCAGACCAGCAACAACTTTTCCGCCTTATTCAATCTATCCCCTCACCTAAGGCTGAACCCTTCAAACAGTGGATGGCTAAGGTTGCCAGCGAGCGGATTGACGAAATGCAGGACCCGGAACTGGCCATAGACCGGGGATACCGGTCAACAGTACGCGACGTTAACTTTTTTTGTTTATCCCGATGGCTGTAGCAGTGTCCGTTTCGAGCGTTTATTGGAAGGAATTCAGGACTATGAAAAGGTAAAAATACTATCGTCCGAATGGGAAAGCATGGGGAATGTGCAAAAACTGGATTTGAGAGACAGGGTCCTGAACAGGCAATTTCAGCCGCAAGGAAAGCTCTCTTCAGCGAGCCCGATTAGGGTGCTTTCAACTATGCGGCCAGATACTCCTGGTACAAGGCTACAGGTCCGTAGTGCCACAACTTGGTGCTTTCTTGTTCCAGGCGTTTGTATGTGCCGGATGAATAGAACTTAGTCAGGGCGTCTACAAGACCGATATTCTCGTCTTCTGCTATGAAAGCGGCTACTGCGGCTGCTTTTCCGGCAATAATCAAATATAGGTTCTGCTGGGTGATTTCGGCTCTCATAAGCGGACCTCCTTAGCTTGTGTAAATGTCAATGTGCGCAGTGCTTTTTCGGAGTGGAAAAGCATCTGGTCTATAAGCTTGTATGTCTTCAGTTCAGCAATCAACTCCTGCTTGCCAAGAAGACCTTGCTCATAAAGGGCAAAGGCGGCGTAAACTCGATCATTGGCAACAGGGCCATAGACTAAATCGTGCGTATGGGTGAATCCTCGTTGTGTACGATTTGCATGCACAAAATCTACCCAGTCTTCATCGGGCGGGTTGTTAAATGAAAGCCAGTCCAAGCCCGATGCCTTCTGCTCGTCAAAATCATAGACGTTGATATGCCCGACATCTGCACCGGAAAGCTTCCTGAGAACCCACTCCCGGGCTTGTTGTTCGGATGTGGTGGTATAAAAACCAGGACCATAGTCCAATGTTCTGGTGGGAACCAATATTCTTGGCGCCTTTACAATTTGCAGACTCCCGTGAAAGAGTATCATAAGCCTAAAATTTCATCAATTTCTTCCAATATCCAAGGCATGCCTTGCGTATGGAGCACATCATAGTTTTTGACAAGGTACTGCTTTACTCCGTATTTGTCAAATAGGTCAGAAGCCTCTTTCCCGCTAATTCCATGCTTGTTTTTGAAGGATTCCAAGCAGAAGGCAACGAAGTAGAGTATGTCTTTATCGTTCTGGCTCATACTGCAAAAATAAGCAAATTTGTCTAAAATCTCGTTCTCACTGCCCTTGGGATGCGGCCTGACAGCCGAAATTCCTGGAGGCAAACGGCAGAGCCATCCTGAGGGAGACGTGCCAGTATTCCCAGTTGTGGACGCCGTCGCCAGACACATCCACATTTCCGGACCATTGCTGTGCACGCGCCGTCCCTGCCGCCAAAAACAGCAGTGCAGACGCAATGATATGACGGGGCTTTATCACAATTTACAAAGTTAGTGATTTTTCCCCACAATCGGAGGGCCTTTGCCCTCGACAAAGCCCAAGTTCTTTTCGGAAAAAATGGCTGATTGGGTTTATAATGGCAAAAATGCAGGGTCGCCACCCAAAGCGGCAGGTCCATGACTTGCGCGAAGCGCATATATCGGTCCGGGGTGAAAACCCTGTGTCAAACTGCAAGCATCGCCGGGATGTCGTACGGCTTTTTGTTTCAGCCGTTTTTGCTGGCGGCTAAGTTGTTGACCAACAGTCGTTTCCGCTTATTCCTCGGCTCTTTTTGCGCCGAGGATTATCAGGATGTTGCTGAGTATCAATTGATTAGCGGCCAGTGTCGGGAAGACTTCGCACTCCGCGACATGGCCTTCCGTCAACCCGCCTACAAAGTTGACAAGGATTTGAATGTGCTGGAATAATTGCGTATATTCGCAGAAAAAAGGACTACTATGCTTGATACACTTACTAAAGATCAGAAAAAAACCGCAAGAGCTTTAATTGATATCGCATTGGAGCGAGATTGTGCGGCACTCATTGATGAGGTATCTTGTCTGGCGCAAAAGCCGCTTGATAAAGTAGAAAAGCCAAACCATGCACGTTACATTGAGTTATATAAGGTTATAGAAAGCTTTGATAAACATTTGGCAGACAGATATGATGGGATTACAGGAAGCAAGTATCTCGACACTGTTTCCTTCTTGCTTGCCGAGGGCAGTCTGACAGATGAAGACCTTGCTGTGTGTGACGAGACGATGAAAAGCGAGTTGCTCCGGGTGAAAGAAATTCTATTAGATATCCGTAACAGATGAAAGCGGACGTGGACAAAACAAGACTTGACCAGGTTTTCAACTTGAATGAGAGTGGCGATATATTCTCGTTCATGAAAGACTATGCCTATAAGAATCAGGCGTTGGGGACTGCTCTTATCAAGCGTTTTCTGCCATATAGGATAGATATAGATTCCCTCAGAGAAGAAGTTCAAGATATCTTCTTTTCGGTCGACGAGAGCGGCTATAAATTGGGACCTTCATTGAACTGGCATCAAATTGATGAACAGTTGTATCGCATGATGGAAAAGGCCCGTTATTATGATTCCGAAGGCGAATTTGATGCGGCAGCTTCTATTGCATCTGAAATAGTCCTTTTTGTTGGTGAGCATTATTCGGAGGACTGTGTATATGAATGTGAACGCTTTGACGGATACGACTTCGAGACCAGGAATGCAATAGAAATGTTGATTTCGCTGGTTGAGTCCAAGGTGCTGGATACCAATACTGTTAAGAGGATAAGAAGTGACATCAAAAAAGCGGCAGCCACGGATACCTTCCGGAATGGCGGGTATTGCCTGGCCGATTTGGATGAAATCCAGAGTGTCCTGGATGGTGTTTTCGATGATTTTGATAAGCATATAGCTTCGTTAAACGAACGTATTGATAATGCAGGACGTTGTGTTCATTATCGGAATCGCTGGCTGCTTAGGAAGGTCTTATACCTAAATTATAAGGAGAAGTATGACACTGCCGAGAAGATAATAGATGACAACTTTAATGTTCCGGAATTGTCTAAATTACGGATTGATTCTCAGGTGTTTAATGGCCAAATTGAAGAGGCTGTTGCATCATTGGACAGTGTTATCCTGTGTACGGAGGATTCTTCTTATGTAAACGATTGTCATGAAAGAAGAAAGGAACTGTTGGAATCTATAGGGGACGACGTACGATTGGCAGACGAAATTGAATACTTGCTTTTGAACAGTTATACCTCAGTTTATGACAACTATCTTGAATTGAAACAGGTTTTGGAACGATTGCCTGGCAACTCGCAAAGTCGGCTTAACGGCGCTATCGTCGGAATGGTCAAAAAAGAACTTGTACACAATCAGACAGAGATTGCAAGAATCTGCGCTGAGCAGCGGATGATTCCGCAATTGGCAGAGTGTTTGTCATGGAATAACGACTACAACAATGAATGCTACAAAGCTTTGGCAGAGTATGGCCGGCTGCTGGATGCAGAAACCAGGCAAAGAATTGTTATGGGGCATATAGATGTTATCCGAACGAGCGCCATTCCTACGAATAGCCAAAGGTATGGCTATATTGTCAGCCATATGGAAGCGCTAAGAGATTCATGTGAGGAAGGGAGAATCGCAGTGATAGGCTTAATTGAAGAGTTTAAGGTCAAGTATAGCCGTCGGCCGTCAATGATGAAAGAGTTGAAAAAACTTTGCTAACTTCGCAAATAAATGTCGATATGGGTCGAGTGAACATAAAAGAACTGCTGCTGTATGGTGAGCGCCTTACGCTGGAATGCAAGGCTGCAAAGAATGCCTTGCCAAATGCTGTATGGCCCACATACTCCTCTTTCTGCAATACGGTGGGTGGTGTTATGCTTCTTGGAATTGATGAGGATTTGGAGGAGCCCGACTGGAGCAAGCGTTTCACTATCAATGGCGTTCGTAATTCCGCTAAGATTATCAAGGAGTTTTGGGATACGATCTATAGCGACAAGGTCAATGTCAATGTCCTGAAGGATGACGACGTCTATGAAGATGAAGTAGATGGCGCGAAAGTAGTCGTCATCATTATCCCTCAGGCCGGTTATCTTAACAAGCCGGTCTATATCAATGGGAATCCCTTCAAAGGTACGTTCAAGCGTAATTTTGAGGGAGACTATCATTGCCCGGAATCTGAAATCAGGGCGATGATTCGTGACGCCAACGAAGATGGTAATGATGGGGTTGTGCTGGAGCATTACACCATTGATGATATTGACATGGCGTCGGTTCACGGATACAGGAACCGTTTCCAGAGCAGGCATCCCGGCCACGTATGGAATTCCGATGATGACATTACTTTCCTGAGAAACTTCGGATGTTTTGGCATAGACAGGAACACTGGGAAAGAGTGGCTCACCGTCGCCGGCCTCATGATGTTCGGTAAGGGCCTTCCGGTTCGGGAAAGAATGTCCCAGATCAGGTTGGATTATGTAGACCAAACAAATCTTCTACCCGGAAGCCGGTATAGCGACCGTCTCACATACGATGGCCGATGGGAAAACAACCTCTATAATTATTTCTCCATCGTTGTTCCCAAAATCACCTTCGACATCAAAACCCCCTTCGTGCTCAAGGGCGTTGAAAGAGAGGATGACACACCTGTGCATAAGGCTGTACGTGAGGCATTTACCAATATGATTATCCACTCTGACCTAATGATTACCGGAGTGTTTAAGGTTGTGAAACAGGACCACTGCTTAACATTCTCCAATCCGGGTACGCTCAAGCTTCCGTTGGAGAGAATTTATCACGGCGGAGCAACCAAAGCCAGAAATCCGCGCTTGCAAAACCTGTTCAGGATGATTGGACTTGGGGACAATTTGGGCTCCGGGTTCCCTACGATTCTTTCTGCTTGGAAAGACGAGAAATGGAAGCGCCCTGACTTGCAGGAGGACTTTGACCTGAGGCAAGTGGACTTAAAGCTTTGGATGGTGTCGCTATTCCCTCCGGAAGCAATTGAGTATATGCGACACTTGTTTGGGGATAAATTCGATGGGTTGTCTTCAGACGAGCAAGCTGTTCTAGTGACTGCGTATCTTGAAGAAGAAATCAATAGCCCCAGGATCCAGACTTTGCTGGATAAGAATGTCTTTGAGGTAGGACGGATACTTTTCCATTTGACGAATCTTGGTTATTTGGTTTCTGCCGGACGAGGACGTGGAACCACTTATAGTGTTACTTCCGTCCCTGTAAGTAACACTAACGGCGACTTAAGTATCATTAACGAGGTGCCAAGTAACACTAACGGCGACTTAAGTAACATTAACGGACCGGGAAAATTAACATTTAGAGATATTGAACGGCGGCGTCAGATGGTGCTTGATTTTTGTGATAAAGAGGCACATTCTGCCAAAGAGATTCTTGATTATCTGGATGTTTCATACCAGTCCAAGAATATCCATCGATACATTCTTGTTTTGGTTGAACAAGGCCGTCTCGTTCCGGAAGATCCTAACAAGAAACGTAATGTCAGATATATGGTTCCTAAGAAATGACCTGGCTGGACGTCAAACGCATATCCCCAAAACGCTCATCTCGGACGATGAATGGCGGCAGGGTGTGAACTGAGGATACCTTATGGCCGCGGTACTCATCCTGCTTTTCCTTTTCATCTACTGGCTTTTCTGAAATTTAGGGGGATTTCGGATGCCCCAAACCATCCGGTACTGCTTGTTCTGCTGGAGTTAGCCAAAGTTCTTGGCCGGATTCATCATCTAACTGTCTTGTTTGCCGACATCGGAGCCGGGGCCGTGCTCCCGGGCATACTTGCAGAGCTTCTGGTAGTCCAGGCCCTCGTCCTCGCAGAACTTGCGGACGGACCTCCCGTGACTGTAATACGGGTACTGGTGCAGCGCCCCTGCGAACTGACCCTTGAACCGGGTCTTGAGGGGATGCTGTTGTCATTTCCATTTGCCTCGTAGGATTGGTTTGAGACAGAGAATACCAACTTTTCACCCATAGCCTCTAATAAGATAGCATGGGCACAGTCAAACAATCGGAGGCTGGAGGCCGACCGAGGGGGTGTCGGGGGATGCTTCCCCCGTGAGTCGAAGACATGGGGCACCAAAAAAGGACCGAACTATCGGTCCTTTTTTGGTGCCCAGAGCGGGAATCGGTATTTTAAAACGAGGTAAACCAAAATCAATCAAATTGAGTTATAAATCAATTGTTTATAAATATATTAATTGACTCTGTTTTGTAAATGTTGTGCAAAATTGCAATTCTGTTGTGCAAAAATCGTATATTTGCACAACGTAAATTTGGTCGCTTATGGAACGGATTGTAATATTTGCCAGGACAACGAAAACGGAAGGGGAAATCAGGCTGCGGTTCCGCTTGACAGATGGCCGCAGGGCTGACCTTTATCACAAGAGCAACATCAAGGCCTCGCTCGCGGATCTTTCCAAGTTCAACGTAGACGGTACACTTCGGCCAAAGGTTTCTGTGTACAATAAGCAGTTGGAGGACGATATCACTCGCGAGATTGATGCTATGCGGCGGGCATATCGCAAGCTGGTGGAAGCCGGAGAGATAATAACGGCTGCCCAATATGAAGAATCAGTGGCAAAGGAATTGAACCCTGACGTTATTATACGCAACGAGAAGAAAACGTTGCTGTATTCTTTGAACAAGTACATTCAAGACAGTTATCGTGATGGACTTTTTGGTTTAAGTCGATACAAGCATTTCAATGGGGTACACAACCGCTTGTCCCGATATCTTCAAATCAACGGGCTGGAGGAAATCATGCCTGCCGAGTTTGATGTTGACGAGATAATGAAACTCCGCCAGTTTCTCTTTGACGAGTATCTTTACGTGCCTAAATACAAGCGAATTTATCAAGAACTAAAAAAGGTGGAGATTCCCACCAAACGTCGTGGAGCAAACACTGTTGCACACGAAATGAAGATGTTAATTACGTTCTTCAATTATTTGGAAATACGTGATGACATAGTCAAATCACCATTCCGGCGGCTTAGTCCGGACCGAAAAAAGAAACTTACCCAGACCAAGGAGGACGATCCCATCTTCCTGACCATTGACGAACTTGAAAAAGTGAAAGCAACGGAGGTGCCGGAAACATTACAGGAAACCAAGGATGCCTTTCTGGTCCACTGCGCCCTGGGCTGCCGTATCAGCGACTACAAACGCTTCAAGATGGAGCATATCTTCGTGACGGACGAGGGCATCCCCTATATCCACTACCTTCCCAAGAAGACAAAGGGCTCTCAGACCAACTACAAGGAAATTAAGACGCCGCTTGTGCGGTATGCCTTTGATATCATCAAGGCCAGGGACTTTTCCTTCCGTGTCATCTTTTATGAGGGAGGCAAGAGTGGTTACAACAAGAAGATTAAGCAGCTGCTGGAAATAGCAGGAATCGACCGTCTGGTGCCGATACACAACGAGAAGACCGGCGAGAACGAATACTTCCCTCTCTGGCAGCGCGCCAGCAGCAAGACCGCCCGCTCCACCTGCGTGGATATCATGGCCAAATACCAGATAGACATGTATGCCGCCGGCCTTCACCGCCGTGGCAGTAAGGCCGTTGAGCGCTACACCAACATGGAAATCCGCGATGACTTTGCCTTACGTAACATTGCCTTCCGTCAACCCGCCTACAAAGTTGACAAGGATTTGAATGTGCTGGAATAATTGCGTATATTCGCAGAAAAAGAACATTTGTTATGGGACAAAAAGAGGAGCTACAATTATTTGAGGACAAGAAAATAAGGACCTCCTGGAGTGAAGAAGATGAAAAATGGTATTTTTCCATTGTTGATGTTGTTGGAGCATTAACCGATCAGCCCACGCCCAAAAGGGCCAGTACATATTGGTCTGTGTTGAAGACGAGGCTTAAGGAAGAAGGCGCAGAAGAACTTCTTACAAATTGTAAGAGGTTGAAAATGCTATCTGCGGACGGGAAACATCATCCGACGGATGTCGCTGATATTCAAACTATCTTTCGCATTATTCAATCTGTTCCGTCAACGAAGGCGGAGCCCTTCAAACAATGGATGGCAAGGGTTGCAAGTGACCGCGTTGATGAAATGCAGGACCCAGAACTGGCTATAGAACGGGGATATGAGTATTATCGCAGGCTAGGGTATTCCGAAGCGTGGATTAATGAGCGTATGAAGGGGAGGGATGCCCGAAAAGCGCTGACAGATGAATGGAAGCGGACAGGTGTTACTGGGCAGCAATATGCGACTCTTACTGATATAATAACATATGAATGGTCCGGTATGACCACTCGTCAGTACAAAAACTATAAGGGCCTGAAAAAGGAAAACCTTCGTGACCATATGACAAGAACGGAGAGCGCGTTGAATACTTTGGCCGAGGTCGCAGCTACAGAATTATCCCAAAAGATAGACCCCCAAGGATTCAATGAGCAGAAGTCTGTCGCTAAGCGAGGTGGCCGTGTTGCCGCGACGGCAAGAAAAGAGCTGGAAAAACAACTTGGAAGGAGCGTAGTTACACGTCAAAATGCCAAGGCTCTCCATGGGCCGGAAACGCCAGAACAGATTGAAGAACAATAATGGCCTGGCTGGATGTCATAACGCCTATCCCTCAAACGCTCATCTCGGACGATGAACGGCGGCAGGGTGTGAACCGGGGATTCCTTACAGCTGCGGTGCTCATCCTGGTTTTCCTTTTCATCTACTGGTTTTTCAAGGATTTGGCAGGGGTTCCTGATGCTCAGGACCATCCGATATTGCTCATTCTACTGGAACTGTCCAAGGTTCTTGCCGGTTTCATCATGTATCTGGTAGTTTGCTGGAGTTTCAAACTTTGTGTGTATGTTTTCACGCTGAAAACGGAAAATCCGAAAGATGCAGAGGACATTACCCTGCCTGAAAAGGACATTTCGGAGTCGGAGCCGCCGGCCATCAAAGATATCTGCGAGGAGGGTACTCCACCACAATTCTTTTCAAATCTTTACCGCTGGATATCTCTTGACAGTAATCGAAAAGGGCCGCAGCTGGCATATCTTTACTATGCCCTGTCTCAGCATCACATTCTGAAAGACCCCAAACCAAAGACCATGCTGGACGCCCTTGTTAACACATATTCCAGTTATTCTTTCGCCAAAGAGACTTCTGTTCGTCATGCGTGCTCGGCTATCAAGAACCGCCCGGAAGGCCGGGAAAAGAAAAATGACCAGGTACGGATTGCGGCGATTTACAATGAACTGACAGGCAAAACTTGCCAAAGCGGTCAGAATAATCAGCCAAACCAGCCAAAATCCCAGCCAGAGCAGCCAAAGCAGACTGGCAAGTAATTCGCTCTTATTGTTGTAGTACGGCATGCCGTCGCCCGATAGTCGGGTGGCGGCTTTTCCGTTACGGGCCTCTGGCGGAGAAGTCCATAACCCGCCCGGAAATACTGCAACATATGGACTTGCAATCTATCATCGAGAATGGCAGCGCCAGCGTGACCATTCAAATCACGGCAAAGGACCTCAGGGACTTTGCCACCCATCTTTTCGAAGCCGCCGTCAGAAAAGCCAAGGCCGATCAAGCATCGGCCGACGGTGACGAATACTTGAGCAAAGCCGAAGTGATGGAACTATTCGGCGTATGTGACACCACCCTTTGGCATTGGAGCAATTCACATTATCTCAAGCCCGTAAAGGCCGGGCGGAAGATTCTCTACCGGAAACGGGATGTCATGCGGATTCTAAGCGCAAAGGAGGACCGGTTATGAGACAGATACGCAGAAATGAGGGTATGCCTTATTACACGCTTGCAAAGACGACCATCCTCTCCAAAAGTCTGTCCTTGAAAGCCAAGGCACTTTTGACCATTCTTTTGAATCTTCCGGAAGGTTGGCATTTTACTGTGGCGGGTATTCTGTCTTTCCTCCAGGAGGGACGAGAAGCCGTGATGTCGGCCATCAGGGAACTTGAGGTGGCGGGATACCTGACCAAAACACAAGTGCGGGATGCCAAAGGCCGAATCTTGGGACCGGACTATGTCGTCAGGGAAGTCATTTCGGTTACGCCGAAGTCGGAAACGCCTGCTACGGAAGACCCGTTGCCGGAAGTCCCGGAAGCGGCGGGCGCCGGGCAACATAAAACAAAAGAAAAGAAAACAAAGAAACAATGGACCAATGAATATATTTGCTCTTGCTTTGAAAAGATACATCAGGAGACGGTCGATTTCAAGCCAAAAAGAGTGGGAACTAGCGTCATCGCCCGAAATGAAGCCGTCAAGCAGGCGCTGAAAATGGAAGGAGGTGTTGGAGAATGACTGTCAGTGCAATCCTCAAGGCCCGGAGCAGCCGCCCCATTGCCCTCATCCCGTTTGAAGAGATGAGGAATCATCTGGCCGATATTGTCATCGATGAAGCCTTTTCCCTTCGATGCGAAGTGGCGGATCCCAAAATTGTCGATGCTATTGTCAACCTGATGTTGTCAGAGTTGTATACCACCTATGATTCCTGGTGCGTAGATGAAATCCGCGTCGCTATTCGTGCCGGCGTCTGCGCCCAATTGGGGCCGATGTATAAACTTTCACCTGCGGAGTTCATCCGCATCATGGAAATCTATCACCATTGCCCGATGCGGCTGGAAGCCCTCAGGCGGCTTCGCCGTGAACAAGAAAAGCCGAAGCCGGAAGACCCGGAGACGGTGGAGCGGAAGAATCGTGAGACGCTTGCCAAAGTGGCAAAGAATTGCTATGCCGATGTCAAGAACTACGGGCGCATCACCTACTATAGTGACCAGACTCTTTCTCTGGTTTTTGACTTTCTCCTCTCGGCCGGAATTGTAAATGCCGACACCGGAAACTCCAATGTAGCTAAACGGCAACAGCTGGAAGAAGTATTCCAGGAGATGGTGGCAGCAGGCAAACTGCTTACAGTACCTATAGATTTGTAGATTGATAGACTTGTAGATTTATAGAATACCAGAATACGAGAAAAATTAGTGATACGCCGGTGAAAAAGGAATTGCAAGATGTGCGTTTGTGATACAAACGCGGGCCCTGGCGGGCCTTTTCTACGCCTTTGGCGGACAAAAGAAGATGAAAAAGAAAAAGCCATGAAAGCAAAAAAGACAAAGATGATAAGCCTTCGAATGACGGAGGAACAGTACGACAAAATGATGGAGTTGATGCAAATAGACGGCTATCATTCCAGGTCCCGTTTCATCATCAATACGGTGCTGAACCGTGGTGGGAAACGAATGGTTTTCAAGGGAACCGACGGCGAACTTATGCAGCTCCGCAAGTGGTTGATTACCATTTATAGGGAAATGCACAGGGCCGGTACAAATCTGAATCAAGTGGCCAAAGCCATCAATGCGATAAAGTACCGCTTTAAGCTGGGCTTTGAAGGTGAGGAGGAGTATCGCCAGGCGGTGTATATGACGGGCTATGCCGCCGAAAAACTCTCCTGGCGCTCGAAGGACGTGCACGAGGTGGCCATGAAGATACTGTGCGAGTATTTGCCAGAGGATGAGGCGGAAGATTAGCATTGAGCTCTAAAATGTTTACTAAAAAACGACGAATTATCTTAAAAATCGCAGAATTTTTTTATTTTTGTGCTTACAAACTCACAAGAGTATTGTATACATATTAACATAGCATTTGCTATTTATTCGGTTGCTTCAGAAACCTAGGAAATTTCAGAACACCAAAACCGAATAAGTCAGTGAATGTCTGCGCCTTGGCGTGGACACGACTTATTCATCTTGGTGGGCTTCCTAGGGCCTCTGAAGCGTGGGTAAGAAACGATCCACGCCTTTTTTGGCCTTAGGGAGCTCGCGCTTCGGATAAATCAAATGCCACAACCGAAGCGCAATCATGGCCAACAAACTTCTGAACACGGCCAAGACCGCGAAAAAGGACGAATTCTATACCCAATTGTCGGATATAGAAAACGAACTGCGGCACTACAGGCCTCATTTTAAGGGCAAAACGGTTCTCTGCAACTGTGATGACCCTCGCGTCAGCAATTTCTTCAAGTATTTTGCCCTCAACTTCGAGGTTCTTGGGTTGAAGAGACTGATTGCCACCTGTTATAAGAACAATGAACCCGACCTGTTCTCAATGAACACCTGCGAACAGGCGGTCTATATCATCTACGAGGGCGACAAGAATGGCAACAAGGTCCCTGACCCATCAGAGATGGAGGTGCTGCCCCTACAGGGCGATGGTGATTTTCGCAGCCAGGAATGCATAGAGCTCCTCAAACAAGCAGATATTGTCTGCACCAATCCACCCTTCAGCTTGTTTAGGGAATATGTGGCTCAGCTGGTGAAATATGACAAGAGTTTTATCATTATTGGACACCAAAACGCATTGAAATACAAGGAGATATTCCCTCTAATACAAAACAACAAACTTTGGCTCGGATATGGTTTTTCAGGTGGGGCTGCACATTTTATCAGTAGCTATGAGGACAAAGCAAGTGCAGGAGATCACAAAGCTGGCATGATCCGGGTATCGGGTGTTGTGTGGTATACGAACCTTGAAATTCAAAAACGACATGAGGAGTTGATTCTTTTCAAAACATATAACCCTACTGACTATCCCAAATATGCCAACTATAATGCAATTGATATAGCAAGAACAAGCGACATACCAGCAGATTATAATGGCCTAATGGGGGTTCCTATCACATTTATGGATAAGTACAACCCTGAGCAATTTGAGATTATCGGCAATACCTGTGATACAGATTGGCTAAGAGGGCAAGGAGTTGGGATAATGGGTGCAGAAACAATCAAGAAACTTAGGAGTCAAGGGAATATGGCCCATGTAACCGCAAACATGAATTCTCTGTATATAATCAATGGCGATGGAAAGATTATCCTTCCCTATGCCAGAATCATAATCCGACGCAAAAAATGAAAATCTCCCTTCATGAAATCACCATCCGAGACCTCTTCAATGGCTATGTGGACAGCCAGGAGGAAGGCGTAGTGGCCTATGGCGGCAGGCTGGATGTCCGTCCCAAATATCAGCGGGAATTCGTTTACACCGGGAAGCAGCGGGACGAGGTCATCAATACCGTCCGGCACGGATTTCCCCTCAACATCATGTACTGGGTGAAGAAGGAGGACGGAAACTTCGAGGTGCTGGACGGGCAGCAGCGCACTATTTCCATCTGCCAGTACCTGAACAACGACTTTTCTATCGGCGAGAAATACTTCCATACGCTTACCGATGACCAGCAGGCGCAGATTCTGGACTATAAGCTCATGGTCTATTTCTGCGAAGGAACTGATTCCGAAAAGTTGGACTGGTTCAAGATTGTGAACATAGCCGGAGAAAAGCTCTCGGACCAGGAGCTTCGCAATGCCGTGTATACCGGCGCCTGGCTCACCGACGCCAAGCGGCATTTTTCTAAAACGAATTGCGCCGGCATCGGCCTGGGCGACAAATACGTCCGGGTGGAAGTGAATCGGCAGGGACTACTGGAGTTGGTACTCAAGTGGATTTCCGGCGGCAACATCGAGCAATATATGGCCGACCATCAGAGAGATCCCAATTGCAACGAGCTCTGGTTATACTATACCAGCGTTATCAACTGGGTGAAGACCATTTTCCCCACCTACCGCAAGGAGATGAAGGGCCTGCCCTGGGGCGAGATTTATAATGAATTCGGCAAGAAACTGCTGGACACCGCTGCGTTGGAGGCTAAGGTGGCTGCGCTGATGCAGGATCCCGAAATCCAGAAGAAGTCCGGCATCTACCAGTATGTGCTTACCGGCAACGAGAAGTACCTGAACCTCAGGACCTTTGACGATGCCGTAAAGCGGGAGGCCTATGAGCGCCAGGGTGGCATCTGCCCCCACTGCGTGAAGGAGCGCCGGGAGAAAACCCACTGGGAGATAGAGGAAATGGAGGCCGATCACATCACCCCTTGGGTGGAAGGTGGAAAAACCGTAGCCGAGAACTGCCAGATGCTCTGTATGGAGCACAACCGAAGGAAAGGGAATCGATAATATCATCAGTATATGAAGAAATACAACACCGTTCACGTCATCTTCAGTTTGATTTTGACAGTGATTATGGCTTCCTGCCATGCTCTAGAAAATAACTCGACCACAGAGGAAAACACCTATGATAAAAAATTCCTGACATATCTGGACGGTGCAGAACAAATCTCATCGTTTCTTGATAGGGAAGGAGTTATGTTTGAATCTCTTATAGCATTCGCTTCAGAGTTACCGACTTATGAATCGTATGAAATTGTGGACAGCGTTTTGTTTCTCAGTTTCGCCGGGGGATACGATTACATGTACGATATTGCCGGGAAGTGCTGGACGGAACCAATTCCTTCAGATGTTGATTCGTTATCTATTCGTGCCGCTCTGGATTCGCTGACCCTTCATTACGGGTTATCTTCTTCCGACGGTGATGTAGAGGTCAAAGCGAGTACTCCAAGCATAGCGACTACAAATCAAGTCGATACCAAAGCTACGGGCAGTAACATTCCAGAGAGAAAGATTGGAGGAAAAGGGTTTGCAATCTGGTGTCCCTGGAAAGAATTGAGGAAAGAGGATAATGCCGGGATAAAGGGTGTTTTAAAGGCTGTTCATGGCTCTGCACATATCGTTGAGTATACGAATTTATATGATCTGGTCGCCCTTTCCGAATTTAGTTTTGTATTCATTGCATCTCATGGAACACAAAGAGGAGAGATCGCTATTCCGCGTACTATGGAGAACATAAATTATCTTAAACGAAATAAGTACGAATTTAATTACGGAAAGACGGCTGGCGTTAATACACTTCAACTTCCAGCGGAAACAATGCGCAAGCTTTTAGGTATAAATAAGTATGTTGTTGGGCCGTTCAAAAATACAATTGTGTGGACCAGTATGTGTTACGCAGGGAATAAGAATTCTGAATTATTCAAGGTGTTGGAGGCTGCAGACTGTGCGGATTTTTTTGGTGCTGTTTCTAGTATTAAAGGCTCAAGAGTACTTGAGCTGTTTAGTAAGTTTTACCCATCGTTTATAACACTGGGAAAGAGTTCTAAAGATGCCTTCAAAAACTATAATGGAACAGATGGCTTTTATCGGCGTGGGTCCGATGCATATCGTTGCGTACATCTCAATAGCTATGCAGTAAAGCCTGTAAAGGTTGACAAAGTCGGATACCGTGGCCGAGCAAAGGTGCCGACATATTCTGACAACCTGAAACAATATTCAGTTCGTGCCAACACGAAGGCTTCAGAGGCGGATAGCGATGATGTAGAAGCTGGTTTGTTTTTACAGAATCTTGCCTCGGGAGAAACGCGGTATATCCCTTTCACCGAAGAAGTCATAACGAATTATTCTATTGATGAAATTGAGGATATGTCTATCGTATCCCTTGAAATTGACTTCAATGAACTTGAAGACAACACCGACTACAGCTATACTGGTTACGTAAAATATCACAATGGTGTTTATGAACTGACCGGAACTACGCAATCGTTTCATACGGATGAATCCCCCAATGTCATCTATTATACTACGACCGACGGGAAAATCATTGACACAGCCTATTGGGGCTATGAGGATATTACTATTTCCAACACATATATAAATGGTGTTGGTCGTATTGTCTTCAGTTCACCGGTTACTGTAATTATTACTGACTATAACTTTGGTAACTTGAAGAGCATTTATTCACCGACAGTTATCAGCATAAAAGAGCGTGCGTTTTGGTGTTGTACGAGTTTAGAAAGTGTTAGTTTTCCTACTGCTACAACTATTGAAGCTGATGCGTTTATCTGCTGCACAAGTCTTGCGAGCATTGATTTACCTTCAGCCACAACTATTGGTAGGAGCGCATTTAGCCATTGCACAAGTCTTGCGAGCATTGATTTACCTTCTGCTACAACTATTGGTGAGCAGGCATTTTGGGAATGTACAAATCTTGCGAGCATTGATCTGCCTGTGGCCACAACTATTGGAGAGGGCGCATTTTTGGAATGTACAAATCTTGCGAGCATTGATTTACCTTCTGCCACAACTATTGGAGGGGGCGCATTTAGCAATTGCACAAGTCTTGCGAGCATTGATTTACCTTCTGCCACAACTATTGGAGGGGGCGCATTTAGCAATTGCACAAGTCTTGCGAGCATTGATCTGCCTGTGGCCACAACAATTGGCAAGATGGCGTTTCTCGACTGCACAAGTCTTGCGAGCATTGATTTACCTTCTGCTACAACTATTGGTGAGCATGCATTTAGGGAATGTACAAATCTTGCGAGCATTAATTTACCTTCAGCCACAACTATTGGTGAGCATGCATTTAGGGAATGTACAAATCTTGCGAGCATTGATTTACCTTCTGCCACAACTATTGAAACTGATGCGTTTATCGGCTGCACAAGTCTTGCGAGCATTGATCTGCCTGTGGCCACAACTATTGGAAGGGGCGCATTTTTGGAATGTACAAATCTTGAAAACGTAAATATTCCTGTAATTAATACTATTAGTGGGTGGGCTTTTGTGTCCTCCAGTAAACTGACAATAGTTATTCCTGAGACCTGCTGCAATTGTGATGGTTACGCCTTCAACAATGCTACAATATATCTCCATGCATGTTTTCCCATTTCGTTACTTAGCAGTTTTTTATATTACCATTGTAAAATATATGTTCCTGCGTCATGGATAGAAGAAGGCGGAGTATATTATGCACTACGAAATGTTATCTATCCGATGTAGTTCGATGTCAACCGCACGCCTATCCCATTTCCGTTGCGCAAATGTCGTGCAAAAAGAAAAGAGAAATCCATAACAATCTAATTTCGAGATTGTTACGGATTTTGCTCGTGCCCAGAGCGGGAATCGAACCCGCACGATATTGCTATCACAGGATTTTGAGTCCAGCGCGTCTACCAATTCCGCCATCCGGGCAGGGCGTCTTGGATAAGACAGGATTGCAAATTTAGGCTAAATTCGGGGAACTGCCAAATTTTTCCGTTATCTTTGTAACTTAAACGTCTAACTATGACTGCACCCGTCCTCGTTTCCTTATCCGAAGCCCTGGCCCGCCTGCAAACGGAGCCGGAGCTCTTTGTGGTGTACGACAAAAACGCGGGAAGCGTCGCCTTGCCGCTGCTCGATGCCCTTCCGGTGCGCGCCTCGCTGGCTTTGGAAACCTCGGAGGAGGCCAAAACCCTGGAAACGGTGCAGGCCCTGGAGCGCTGGCTTTTACAGGCCGATGCCTCCCGCGGCGCCCTCCTGCTGGCTGTCGGCGGCGGCATCACCACGGATCTGGTGGGCTTCACGGCCGCCATCTACAAGCGCGGCATCCGCTATGCGAACGTGCCCACCACGCTCTTGGCGCAGGTGGACGCGGCCATCGGCGGAAAAACGGGCGTGAACCTGGACGGCTACAAAAACATGCTGGGCGCCTTCCGTATGCCGGAATTCACGGTGCTGGAGGCCGCCTTCCTGCGCACGCTGCCGGAGCGCGAGTGGCGCTGCGGTCTGGCGGAACTGCTTAAAACCTTCCTCATCGGCGACGGTCCGGCCTATGCCGCCACCGTCTCGTCCTTAAAATCGGCCCAAAATGAGGACGAGAGGGTCGAAATGGGCACTTCGTCCTTAAAATCGGCCCAATTTGAGGACGACATCCGGCGGGCGGCGGCCATCAAGGCGCAAATCGTCACGGAGGACCCGGAGGAGCACGGCGTCCGCGCCAAACTGAACCTTGGGCACACCTTCGGGCATGCCATCGAGCACGCGGCGCGCCAGAAAGGGGCCGATATCACCCACGGGGAAGCCGTGGCCATGGGCATCCTCCTGGCGGCGGAGCTGTCCGAGCGCTTAGGCGTGGCGCAAAAAGGCCTTGCAGCGCAGCTCAAGGCCGATTTCACCGCCGTGGGCCTCCCGACGGAAAGCCCGTATCCGGTGGAAGAGCTGGTGGAAGCCTTGCGCAAAGACAAGAAGGCAGCGGCGGGCGGAAAGGTGAAATTTGTGCTCCTGCGCGCCCCCGGAGACGTTATTTTGCAAGAATTACCCTATGATTGTTACTTCGCTACAAAATAAGGAACTGCAGGAAATCCTGGACCTCCTGCCCGGGCTGGAGATGGCGGAAATCCGCCTGGACCGCTGTGCCCTGGAGGAAGAGGAGATAGACCAGCTCTTCTCGGAGTCCGACGTTCCGCTCATCGCTACGTGCCGATTGGCGGAAGAATCCCAGGCCCCAGCCATTCTTGAGCGGGCCATCCAGGCCGGTGCCAAGTACGTGGACCTGGAGATGGAGGCGCCCGCCGCCGTGGGGCGTCGCATCCGCGAGGCCTGCCGCGAGTGGGGCACGGTGCTCATCCGCTCGTACCACAACTTCACGGACACCCCGCCGCTCCCGGTGCTGCAATCCCTGGTGGAACGCGCCCGCCAGTTTGGCGGAGAGGTGGTGAAAATCGTCACTACAGCCACTTCTGAGGCCGATAATGCCGTGGTCGCGCAGCTGTATGAGGCCGCTGCGCCCGGCACCCTGGTGGCCTTCTGCATGGGCGAAAAAGGCCGCGCCTCGCGCCTGGAAGCGCTGAAACGCGGCGCACCGTTTACCTATGCCTGCCTAAGCGAAGAGGATGCCACTGCCCCCGGCCAATGGACCGCAGAGGCCATGCGACAGGCCGTGTACGGCAATTTCCGCTTTGTGAAGGCGGAGATGCTGCCCATGCCGGCGTCCAAGAGTTTTGCCCAGCGGGCCATTATTGCGGCGGCGCTGGCGGAGGGGACCTCGCACCTGGGCGGCTATTCGCCCTGCGGGGACAACGAGAGTGCCCTGAAGGCGGCCCAGGCCCTGGGCGCAAAGGTGCAAGTGGATGGTTCCCAGTTAATTATAGAAGGAATCGGCGCCCGCGAAGGCGGACTGCACCTGCAGGAACTGCATACCGGCGAGTCCGGTTTCCTGACGCGGCTTATGATTCCGCTATTGGCGGCCCTGTCGCCGGCCCCCGTGCGGGTCACGGGCGAAAAAACACTACTCGCGCGTCCCCTGACGGATGCGCACGATATCATGGCCGCCTACGGCGCGCGGCTGTACCCGGAGAGCAATGCATCTCGTAAAACAGACTGCTACCTGCCGCTCCGGGTGGCGGGTCCGCTGCTGCCCGGCCGGGCCGATGTCTCCGGCAAAGGCGGCTCACAACTGGTGAGCGGTCTGCTGGCCGCCCTGCCGCTGCTCAGCGAAAAATCGGTCCTGTACGTCCATGAGCCCCGCAGCATCCCGTATCTGTTCATCACCGTGGACGTCCTCAAAAAATTCGGCATCAAGATTGGCTCGGAGATGGAGGGCGGGGACGATTTCCTGGAAACGCAGGACTGGAGCCTGTGCACGGGCGTGAACTTCCGCATCAAGGGCGGTCAGCGCTATCAGGCGGCCGATTTTGCCATTGAGGCGGACTGGTCCGGCGCCGCCCCGTTCCTGGTGGCCGGTGCCATCTTCGGCGATGTAGAGGTGAGCGGGCTGGACACGCGTTCCCTCCAGGCCGATATTTCCATCATGGACATCCTCACGGAAGCCGGCGCCAGCATGTCGCAGCTGGACGGACCGGACGGTCCCATCCACGTAAAGCGTGCGCCGCTGAGCCCTTTCCGGGCCGATTTGAACAACTGCCCGGACCTGTTCCCCATGGTGGCGGTTTTGGCCGCCTTCTGCCCGGGTGAAAGTCGGCTGCTGGGCGTGGAGCGGCTGCGGCACAAAGAGACGGACCGCGCCACCGCCATCGAACAAACCCTCCGGCAGATGGGCGTGGAAGTGGTGGTAAACGAGGACGAAATGGTGGTATCCGGCATTTCTCTTGCCCAAAGGCTGACTACAGGGCTGTTGCTCAAGGGGGGCGCCTATCCTTCCTTTGGGGACCACCGCATGGTGATGGCCCTGAAGGTGGCCGCCCTGGGTGCAGACAGCCCCGTCACCATTGACGACACCGCCTGCGTCGCCAAATCCTTCCCTGATTTTAACCGTTTATTTGATAATGAGATTTCTCCACTCGCTCCGCTCGGTCGAAATGACAAACCCTGTCATACCGAGCGAACGAAGTGAGTCGAGTGTATCTCAAAAACAAGTGCTATGAATACATTTGGAAGCAAGTTTAGAGTAAGTATTTTTGGTGAATCCCATGGCGAGAGAATCGGCGTCACGCTGGACGGCGTGCTGCCCGGCATTCCGCTGAGTGAGGCCGATTTTGCAGAAGACCTCTCCCGCCGCAAGGCCGGCGCCCTGGGCACGACGCCCCGTATAGAGTCCGACCTTCCGGAGATAGTCTCCGGCGTGTACGAGGGCCACACCACCGGCGCCCCGCTTACCATCCTGTTCCGCAACGAGAACACCCGCAGCGAGGACTACGAGCAGTTCCGGCAGCATCCCCGCCCGGGCCATGCGGACTTTACCGCCAATCTCAAGTTTGGCGGCTTCAACGACCCGCGGGGCGGCGGCCATTTCAGCGGCCGGCTCACCCTGGGCATCGTCGCTGCCGGCGTGGTTGCCAAAAAGATGCTCTACTTTGCCCAATTTCACGCGGCCCTCACTGAGGTGGGCGGTCTCAAGGACTCCACTGCCTGGAAGCCCGCCCTGGAAGCGGCGCAGGCCGACGGCGACTCCCTGGGCGGCGTAGTGGAATGCGTGGTGGAGAACCTTCCCATCGGTCTGGGAGAACCCTTCTGGAACAGTGTGGAAAGCCAGATTTCCCATGCCATTTTTGCCATTCCGGGCGTGCGGGGCATTGAGTTTGGCGACGGTTTTGCCGCTGCGGCCATGCGCGGCTCACAGCACAACGACCCCTTCCCGGAGCACCACTGCCACCATGAAGAGGGGGAGGAGCATCATTGCTGCCATGGGGAACACGAAGAAGGCCACGAGTGCCATTGTCATTCTGAGCACGGCGAAGAATCTCACGAATGCTGCCACCACGGCGAAGGCGAGGGCCATCACTGCTGCGGCCGTCACAAGCGCCCGCAGCCGCCCGTGACCAACCACGCCGGCGGCGTGAACGGCGGCATCACCAACGGCAACCCGCTGGTGTTCCGCGTGGCCTTCAAACCCACTGCCAGCATAGCCAAAGCCGGCATCCCGGGGCGGCACGACGTATGCTTTGCCCTTAGGACGCCGGTGATTGTGGAGGCCATGGCCGCCATTGTGCTGGTGGACCTGGCGCTGTAGGTAAAATCGGCCAAAAATTGTATCTTTGCAGACTATGGCAGAAGATATCATACAGCAGTTTACCTCCGGGGAATACAAGGAGGGCTTTGTGACGGACGTAGAGCAGGAGTTCATTCCCAAAGGGCTGAGCGAGGACATTGTGCGGCTCATTTCCCAGCGGAAAGAGGAGCCTCAGTGGCTGCTGGAATTCCGCCTGGACGCCTTCCGCAAGTGGCAGGCTATGCCGCAGCCGGACTGGGCCCACCTGGATATGCCGGAAATTGATTTTCAGGATATTATCTATTTTGCGGCGCCCAAAAAGGACAAGGACCGCCCCAAGGAGATAGACCCCAAGCTGGCGGAAACGTTTGACAAGCTGGGCATTCCACTCAAGGAGCGGGACGTGCTGGCGGGCGTTGTGGCGGTGGACGCCGTCTTCGACTCCGTATCGGTCACCACCACCTTCCGGAAAACCCTGGCGGACAAGGGCATTATCTTCTGCTCCTTCTCGGAGGCCGTAAAGGAGCATCCGGACCTGGTACGCAAGTATCTGGCCTCCGTGGTGCCGCCCTCCGACAACTATTTCGCGGCCCTGAACAGCGCCGTTTTCTCCGACGGGTCCTTCTGCTACATCCCCAAGGGCGTCCGCTGTCCCATGGAGCTCAGCAGCTACTTCCGCATCAACGCGCGCGGCACCGGCCAGTTCGAGCGTACGCTTATTGTGGCCGATGAAGGCTCCTACGTCAGCTACATGGAAGGTTGCACCGCCCCCATGAGGGACGAGCAGCAGCTCCACGCCGCCGTGGTGGAGATTATTGTAGAAAAAGATGCCGATGTCAAGTACTCCACCGTTCAGAACTGGTACCCCGGCGACGCGGACGGCAAGGGCGGCATCCTGAACCTGGTGACCA
>DFFY01000081.1 GCA_002371115.1 Bacteroidales bacterium UBA3764 | reverse complement strand
TCCCGCGCCCTGGAGCAGGAACTGCTCAATGCCCACCTGGAATACACCATCTGGGGCGGCACGCGCTTTTTCGAGCGGCGGGAAATCAAGGACGCGCTCAGTTATTTGCGCCTTGTAAGCAACCAGGACGACGACCTCTCCTTCGAGCGCATCATCAACGTGCCTTCGCGCAAGCTGGGCCGCAAGTTCCTGGACGGGATAAGGGCTTTGGCCGATGAACGCGGCATCTCGCTCTACAGCGCCCTGCAGCTGGACGGGGACGCCAAGGCGGCGGGGTTTATCGACCTCATTGAAGATGGGAAGCAGTTTGCGCTGGAAAGCCGCGTCTCCGATTTGCTAAACCGCCTGCTGGAGCGTTCCGGCTACAAGAAAATGGTGCGCGAGGACCAGGACGAGGACCGGCTGGAGAACCTGGACGAACTCCTTTCCAGCATCCGCTTCTACGAGAGCGTCCGGACACCCGAAGAAAGCACCCTGACAGATTACCTGCAGGACATCGCCCTTTACACCAACGACGACCACCGCAAGGATACGCCCACCCTTAAACTCATGACCATCCACCAGGCCAAAGGGCTGGAATTTCCGTACGTGTTTGTCACAGGCCTGTCGGAGGGCATTTTCCCCAACATGCGCAGCATCCGCGAAGGAAAGAAAAACGGCGAGGAAGAAGAGCGGCGGCTCATGTACGTGGCCATCACCCGCGCAGAGAAGGCGCTGTTCCTCACCGAGTCCGAGGGCTTCAACATTTCCTCTAAGACCAACAAGTATCCGTCCCGCTTCCTGGCGGAAATCAAGCGCAATTTAGTGGTGACGGAAGGCGTTGTGCCTGAGGAGCTCTGGAAGGGGACCCGGAATCTCACCCACGTGCTGGACCAGGAGGATTTCAGTGCCGAGCGGGCCGCCTATCAGTCCCCCTTCCACGTGGGCGACATCGTCACGCACGCAGTCTTTGGTGAGGGCGTAATAGTGGCCGCAGGCAAGGACTTTACCAGCTTTGACGTCCAATTTGACTCCGGCGCCATCAGGACCCTGCGCGCCAGCTTTATTACGCTTGCGGACCTGCCGTAACGTCCTTTCCCTTGAACACCAGGTAATAACCAATCGGCATCACCAGCACAATCAGGAAGATGGAGAGGATGGTGCCGAAGCAGATGACCACCCCCATGGGCTGCCAGAGGAGGTCGGCGGAGATTATCATGGGCAGGACGCCCAGGGCAGTGGTACAGGAGGTGAGAAAGATGGGACGGACGCGGCGCTTGCCGGCTTCCATGGCGGCCGTGCGGACATCGGCACCGTCTTTAAAGCGCTTGCTTTCCGCGTACTCATACATGAGGATGCCGTTGCGCACCACAATGCCCACCAGCGAGATGAGGCCCAGGGCGGCCGTCATGCCAAAGTCCAGGTTGAAGAGCCACATGCCCAGGAAGGCGCCGAAGAAGCAGAGCGTACTCATGGCCATGGTAAGCAGGGCAATGCTGGCCTTCTTGAAGTGGAACAGCAGGAAAATGAACAGGATGAGACAAGCCACAATGAACGCAATGGCTATCTGAGGCCCCAATACGGCATTCAGGGAAGACAGGCCGCTGTACTCATAGCGCACACCTTCCGGCAATTCCACCTGCTTCATGTACGCGTCCACCTTATCCATCACCCGCGGCTGGCTCACGCCCATCTTGGTGTCGGCATACACCCCCACGGCGGGTTCACCGCCCCAGCGGTGCAGCTGCGCGGGCTGCCAGTCCGGTTCCACGGAAGCTACCTGCCGCAGCGGAATGCGCACCCCCGGCAGGGCCGATGTCACCAGCTGGTCTCCCACCACCGTATAAGGCATATCGCCCTCAAGTCCCTCGGCATATAATGTCACGGGTACGGAACGGCCCTCCTCCCAGACGGAGGCAATGGACTGGCCATTGAACGAGCCGGCCAGCTGCAACGAAAGCAGCGTCCGGTTCACACCTAAGCGGGTGGCTTCGTCGCTGTCCAGGCGGATGTTCACCACCGGTTGCAGGTTGTCATTGTCCGCATGGACCCATTTCACCTGCGTATCCATCTGTGCCAGCTCGGCGCGGAGGGCGTCTGCGGCGGGATAGAGCGCCTCGCGCTTCTCGCCCTTGAAAATTACATGCACCGGCGCATCCACCATCTGGTAGTCCATCTGCTTGAAGCGGATCAACGCCTGCGGGAACAGCGTCTCCCGGTTCTCGTATTCCTGCAGAAGCGCCACTGTAGCCTTGTTGGAAACGGTTTTTACGATAAGCTGGGCCGACGAAGGCGAAGGAATCTTGGGTGCATACGTGGCGCTGAAACGTGGCACGCTCACCCCTTTATAGGACGTAACGGATACCACGCGGTCGTCGGCCAGGAGCATTTTCTCCAAGGCCTCCGTCACCTCGCGCGTACGCTCCAGCGAGTTGCCGGCCTCCAGGTCTACTTCCACGCAGAAGAAGTCCCGGTTGGCCTTGGGCATCATCTGGAAATTGAGCGTCAGGAACATGAGGACGCCCAGTCCGACCGCCGTCAAGGCCCCGGCCAGCGTCAGGTGCGGGTTGCGGAAACACCAGCCCTGCGCCTTTGCATACGTGTCTTCAATGAAATGGAACAGTTTGGACTGGATGCGGGCCACCAGGTTCTCATCCCCCTTGTGCGGCTCGCTGATAAAACGGGTTTCCAGCGACGGCACCATGGACACGGCGTATACCAGCGACAGCATAAGCGCACACAATATCACCCAGGGGAAAAACTTCACGAAGTCCCGCATATAGCCGGTCAGGATGACCTTTACCGGGAAAAACATGAGGGCGATGGCCAGCGTGGCCACAAACGTGGGCATAAAAAGTTCCTTGGCGCTGGCACAGGCGGCGTCCATGCGGTCCATCCCCCGCCCCAGCTTGTCCATATACCCGTCCATGGTGATGATGGAGTCGTCCACAATCATGCCCAGGCAGGTAATCAGGGCTGCCAGCGTTACGGTATTCAGGTCGATACCGGTGACATACATGATGCACAGGGCCATGGCCGTGATAATGGGCAGGCCCGACGATGCGATGAGGGCGCTCTTGAGCGGGAACAGCAAGAGCATCACCAGAATGACCACCAGCATGGAGATGATCAGGTCCCGCATGAAGTTGAAGACGGAGTCCCCCACCACCTTGGGCTGGTCGGTGATTTTGGTGATGGTGACACTGTGCGGGAGCTCACTGCGGAATTCTTCCAGAACGCAGTCCACGTCGCGCCCGAACGCGGTGATATCATTTCCGGGACGGGACTCCAGCGACATCACCACGCAAGGCGTCCCGTTATAGCTAACATCCTCTGTAGCAGCCTGATAACGGCGTTCTATACGCGCCACATCCTTCAGCCGCACCACATCGCCGGCCGGGCTGGCATACACAATGCGCTCGCCAATCTCCTGCTCGGAAGTGATGGCCGGGTCCACATGGATGGGGGCATTCACATACGCGGCGTCAAAGCTGCCGCCGGGCGCCGGAAGGGACGCGGTCTGGTAATTCATCAGCAGGGTGGCAGGGTCGATGCCGTACGCACTCACCCGTTCCATATCCACATGGACGGCAATCTCGTCCGGCCGCGTGCCCAGGATTTTCACGCTGGACAGTTTGTCTATGCGGCGCAGGCGCTCACTCAGGACATCGGCCAGTTCTTCCAGTTCCCCATACCCCTTGTCCGTGGACTGGATGGAAAGCATGATGGCCGACAAGGCGGTAAAATCGTCCAGGACGGCGACAGCAAGGACGCCTGCAGGCAAGAGCGCTTTTTCCTGTTGCAAGCGGAGCTTGATTTTGGACCATACCTCGTCCTTCTTGGACTGCGGGCTGTTCAGGTCCACATAGATGTAGCAGATACCGTCCTGACTTACCGAATGGACCGTGCTCCGGATGACTTCCTTGAAGGTGAAAAGCGTTTCCTCCAGGGGTTTGGCCAGCTGGTCTTCCACTTCCTGTGCCGAGGCACCGGGATAGACACCCACCACCAGCCCCTGTTTGATTTCAAAGGTAGGATATTCGTCCTTGTTCATGCGGCTTACGCCCCAGATGCCCAGTACGCAAAGGGCCGCCACAAGAAGATAGACCACCTTCTTATGCTGGATGGTCCAACGGACCCATCCGCCGATTCCCTTTCTGTACCGGTTTCCGTCCATGAACTACTGAACCGTTTGTACACGCATGCCGCTGGAGACCTTGCGGGTGCCTTCCACT
>DFFY01000084.1 GCA_002371115.1 Bacteroidales bacterium UBA3764 | reverse complement strand
ACGGCGCCATCATCACCAACGGCGCCAAACTGCTGTACGCTTACGGCGAGGCCACGGTGCCCAAGGTAACGGTCACTTTACGCAAAGGTTACGGTGGAGCTCATATCGTCATGAGCTGCAAACAATTACGCGGCGACATTAACTATGCATGGCCCAGCGCACAGATTGCCGTGATGGGTGCCGACGGCGCCGTGAACGTCCTGCACGCCAAGGAAATGAAAGAGGATCCGGAGCACGCCAAGGAAATCTTCGATGCCAAGAAAAAAGAGTACGAAGACCTCTTCTCCAATCCCTACCAGGCCGCACAGAAGGGCTATATTGACGACATCATTGAGCCGCGCAACACCCGCTTCCGCGTCATCCGCGCCCTGGAGCAGCTGAGCGGCAAGCAGGCCAGCGTTCCCGCCAAAAAACACGATAACCTGCCGCTGTAAACTATGAGAAAGTTCCTCACAACGGTTCTTGTCCTTGCCGCAGCCGTGAACCTGCGCGCCCAGAACGTGAGCGACCTCATCATCAACGAGGCCGTCGCACAGCCGGATTCCACCGGCATACTGGACGACTACGGCCGCCGCTCCGGCTGGATAGAACTGTACAACAAATCCACGGGGACGGTCAACTTTGGCGGGTGCTACCTGACGGATGACCGCAACAACCTCAGGAAGAGCCTCATCCCCAAGAGCGACCTCCGTACCAAACTGGGGCCGCGCCAGGTGGTGCTCATCTGGTGCAGCGGCCACAGTGCAGACGGTACTTTTTATGCCAATTTCACCCTGGCGCCCGGTAAGACGGTTTATCTGGTGTCCAACGACGGACGCACCATTATAGACTCCCTGGCCATTCCGGCCGACTTCCCCCGCAATTTGGCTATCATCAAACAGGCTACCGACATCCGCGAACAAACGTTTGAACCCATAGACATCCCGGTGAGTCCTTCTCCCCGCATGGTAAACGGATTTCAGGGTTCCGCCACCAAGAGCGAACTCATAAAAGAGCAGGACCCGCACGGCTGGATTCTTACCGTGGTTTCCGTGAGCGTGGTCTTCTCCGCCCTGGCCCTCCTGTGGTTCCTCTTCTGGCTGCTGTTTGACCGCCCGGCCAGGAAGAAAGCGGCGGGAGATGCTTCGACTACGCTCAGCATGACAGATGGGAAGCTCAGCATGACAGATGGGAAGCTCAGCATGACAGATGGGAAGCTCAGCATGACAAAAGGAAAACGGACTGTCATTCCGAGCGAAGCCGAGGAATCTCAAGTGGCTGCCGCCATTGCCCTTGCACTGGACATGGAGACCGACGGAGACACCTATGCAGCCATTGCAACGGCCGTCCACCTGTACATGAACGACTGCATCCACGACATGGAGCCCGGCATTGTCACCCTCCGCAGAAGCGAGAGCGCATGGAATAACAAAGCATTGAATTTTAGAAAGTTGCCAGGTAGGTAACAAAGTTGTTATCGAATAAAACAAAAATGTTATGAAGACATATAAGTTCAAAATCAACGGCAAAGACTATGAAGTAAGCGTCGGAGAGGCGGAAGGAAAAATGCTCAATGTAAACGTGAACGGCGCAGACTACCAGGTGGAGCTGGAGAATGCTCCCGCAGCCGTCATGCCCGGCTCCGACCGGGCATCCCAAAAGACTCCCGATCAGGTCGGGAGTGACGTGAAGCCTGCAGCTGCTGCTTCCGCCCCCAAGGCGCCCGCAGGTGCCGGTGAAAAAGTGAACTCTCCCCTTCCGGGCGTCATCGTAGAAGTGAGCGTGAAGGAAGGCCAGGCCGTCAAGTCCGGTCAGAAAGTGGCCGTACTGGAAGCCATGAAGATGGAGAACGAAATCTCCGCCCCCAAGGACGGTACCATCACCGCCATCCACGTGAACAAAGGTGACAGCATCCTGGAAGGTGCTCCCATCGTAACCATCGCCTAATGGAACACATTTTTGAGTCATTAACCCAATTCTGGGAATACACCGGCTTCGCCAACTGCTCGTGGCAGAACGTGGTAATGATTGCCATCGGCCTGGTGTTCATAACCCTGGCCATCGTCAAGGAATGGGAACCCATGCTGCTGGTGCCCATCGGCTTTGGTATGATTGTGGGCAACATTCCCATGTTCCCAGGCCTGAACATTGGCATATATGAGGACGGTTCCGTACTCAACATCCTGTACCAGGGCGTGAAGCAAGGCTGGTACCCTCCGCTCATCTTCCTGGGGATAGGCGCCATGACAGATTTCAGCGCCCTCATCTCCCAACCGCGGCTCATCCTCATTGGTGCAGCCGCCCAGATGGGTATTTTCGGTGCGTATCTGCTGGCCCTGCTGCTCGGTTTCGCGCCCAATGAAGCCGGCGCCATCGGCATCATCGGCGGTGCAGACGGTCCCACGGCCATTTTCCTGAGTTCCAAACTGGCGCCGGACCTGATGGGCGCCATCGCCGTATCGGCCTACTCTTACATGGCCCTGGTACCGGTGATTCAGAAGCCCATCATGCTGCTCCTTACCACCAAAAAGGAACGTCTGATTCATATGCCCACCCCGCGCGTGGTGTCCAAGAAAGAGAAGATTATCTTCCCCATCGTGGGCTTCCTCATCACCGCGTTCATCGTTCCGTCCGGCCTGCCCCTGCTGGGCATGCTGTTCTTCGGCAACCTCCTGAAGGAGAGCGGCGTAACCAAGCGTCTGGCCAATACTGCCAGCGGTCCGCTCATCGACGTGGTCACCACCCTCATCGGCCTCACCGTGGGCGCTTCCACGCAGGCGGACAAGTTCATCAGCGTGAAGTCCGTCCTTATCTTCGGCCTGGGCCTGCTCAGTTTTGTGATTGCCACCACCTGCGGCGTGCTCTTCGTGAAACTGATGAACCTGTTCATCACCAACCCCGCTAAGAAAATCAATCCGCTTATCGGCAATGCCGGCGTTTCCGCCGTACCGGACAGCGCGCGCGTATCCGAGACCGTGGGCCGCGAGATAGACCCCACCAACCACCTGCTCATGCACGCCATGGGCCCCAACGTGGCCGGTGTGATTGGTTCCGCCGTGGCGGCCGGAATCCTCCTGAGCTTCCTAGGGTAGGCTGGCACTAAGCCGACCGCCCCCGTCTAAGGCAGCTAACGCCACAAATCAAAAATAACCGTGGTATGAGCGGAATAATTGCTAACTTTGCGGCCATGAAACGACAAGTGGTGGTAATAGCAATCCTGCTCGCCCTTTGCACCACGGCGACGGCGCAAGAGGAGCCGGAAGAGGTAGAGGAGCAGAAGCCCAAGACAGGGTGGGTGTTCACCCCCCTGCCCAATCTGGGCTACAGCACCGACACAGGCGTCACGCTGGGCGTTTTTTCGGACTTCTTTTACTATGGGGACGGCAGCAGCTATCCCAACTTCCTGCACCACGTGGGGTTTGCAGGCGCCTATACCACCAAAGGTTCCTGGTATTTCCACGCCTACGGGGACAGCCCCACCCTCATTCCCGGCGTGCGGCTCAACGGCACCCTCACCTATCGGCACGCCATGGTGCACAATTTCTACGGCTTCAACGGCATAGCCTCGCCCTACCTGCCGGAGCTGGACGCCAACGTGAATTCCCGGACGGCCTGGTACACCCTCCAACGGCGCTTCTTCCGTGCCACGGGAACGGCCATGGGCAACATCAGCGGCCAGCTGGACTGGATGGGCGGCCTGGTGGCCCGGCACGTGATGATGGAGGACTTTTCCCTGGAGCGCTACAACAGCGGGAACAGCCTGCTGCTGACCTACCGGGACATCGGCCTCATCCGGGCCGACGAATTCAAAGGCGGCACCTCGCTGGAATTCAAGGGCGGTCTGGTATTTGACTCCCGGGACGTGGAAGCCTCACCCGGCAAAGGCTTTTTCGCAGAGCTTTACCTCACCGCCAATACGGATTTGAGCCGATGGAAATACAACTACGGGCAGCTGGTGGCCCATTTCCGGCATTATGTCACCATTTTTCCGGGCCGATGGGTATTCGCCTATCACCTGGGCCTGCAGCATCAGCTGTGGGGTGAAATCCCCTATTACGCCCTCAACGAGATAGCCAACAGCTTCTACCCGTACGAGGAGATGGACGGACTGGGCAGCCGCACCACCGTCCGCGGTATCCGGAACAACCGCGTAGCCGCTGCCGGCTATGCCTGGGCCAACATCGAGTTCCGCGTAACCCCCTTCAAATTCAATTTGTTCAAGCAGCACTTCGACCTGGTTCTGAACCCCTTCATGGATGTGTGCGGCATCACGCGGTCCTATCGGCTGGAAGAACAAAAATCACTGGCCATTGCCTATCCGGACCTTCCCCTGTATCAAGACAGGAAACTGCCGGTCATGATTGCCTTCGGCATTGGCGGGAAAATCCAGATGAACACCAATTTTGTGATGTCGTTCGACGTGGGACGCGGACTGGACCCGCAGGTGGGGACGTGGACTGTCAGTACGGCCAGCACGTACCTGTTTTAAATAAGATTTGCATTATCTTCGGAGAATGTGTATATTTGTTGGACGTAGAAAATACAAACATAAACAAATATGGACAAACTCCAGGAACTGACCCAGAAACTGTACAACGAGGGTCTTTCAAAAGGGAAAGAAGAGGGCCAGGCCATTCTGGCCCAAGCCCAGGCAGAAGCCGCTGCCATTGTAAAGAAAGCGCAGGAAGAAGCGCAGGCCATTCTGGCCCAGGCACAAAAAGAAGCACAGGACTACAAAATCAAAGTGGAAGGAGACGTAAAAATGGCCTCCATCCAGGCATTGCAGGCCACCCGTGCCGGCATTGAAAACCTGATTGTAGCCAAGGCTGTGGACGCCCCCGTGAAAGAGGCCCTGTCCAGCACCGATTTCCTCAAGGGCATCATCGAGGCCGTCGCCAAAAACTTCAGCGCCCAGGAAAGCACGGACATTGCCCTGGTCCTGCCGGAAAAGCTTCAGAAAGAGCTGGAGCCCTTCGTGAAGAACGAGGTGGCCAAGAGCCTCGGAAAGGGCGTGGACGCCTCCTTCTCCAAAAAGGTGAACGGCGGATTCAAGATTGGCCCCAAGGACGGCAGTTACTTCATCTCCCTCACGGACGAGAGCTTCCAGGACCTCATCGGCGACTATCTCCGTCCCGCTACCAAGGCAATCCTTTTTGGTTAGGAAATGAGTAACTTCGAGTACATCATCTCCAGCCTCCCCTATCTCACGGCGGATTTCAAGTACGCGGAAGGGCAAGGTTTCCAGAGCACCGTGGCGGAGATCCGGGAGAACCTCTCGGATAAAGACGCTGCCGTGCTGGATTTCCTCGTCAGCGGGTGGGATGCAGACGTACTGGGGCCGGACTTCTACGCCCGGGCCCTGGCGTATCCGCTCAAGTTCGTGCGGGAATTCTTCCGCTTCGACCTGAACCTCCGCAACGCCAAGGTACGCTACCTGAACCACGAACTGGGCCGTCCGGAAGACCAGGACCTCATCACCGGCCAAGGCACGGAAGAGGACCAGGACCTGGACATCGACGGATTCCGCTTCAGCGGCGGCGAATTCGAGGAGAAGCAAAAAGTGGAGGCCGCTTTGGCCGGCGACAGCCTGCTGGACCGGGAAAAAGCCCTGGACGACATTATGTGGGAGAAAATCGCCAGCCTGGAGACCTTCCACTACTTTGACCTCACCGCCGTGCTGGCCTATGTAGCCAAACTGCACATCGTGGACCGCTGGCTGGCCCTGGACGAAGCAAAAGGCCGGGAGCTGTTCCGCCAGCTGGTAAACGAAGTGCGCGGCACGTTCAAGGGGGTAAAATACACAGAATAATAAGGTAACCATATATGAAAACAAGAGGAATTGTAACCGGTATCGTCAGTAACCTCGTTACGGTGAAAGTAGATGGTCCCGTTGCAGAAAATGAAATCTGCTACATCACGGCGCAAGGCGTCAAGCTGATGGCAGAGGTCATCAAGGTAAACGGAGAAAACGCCTCCGTGCAGGTGTTCGAGAGCACCCGCGGCCTCAAGGGCGGCGACGCCGTGGAATTTGAAGGCCGGATGCTGGAAGTGGAGCTGGGCCCAGGCCTGCTCTCCAGCGTATATGATGGTCTGCAGAACAACCTGGCCACCATGGAAAACGTCTTCCTCCAGCGCGGTGAATACACCGCTCCCCTGGACCACCAGAAGCTGTGGGACTTCACCCCCATCGCCAAACCCGGCGACAAGGTGCAGGCCGCAGACTGGCTGGGTGAAGTGAAGGAAGGCTGGCTTCCCCACAAAATCATGGTTCCGTTTGCCTTCAAGGGCACTTATACCGTGAAATCCGTGAAGGAAGCCGGGGCGTACAACATCGACACCGTCGTGGCCGTGCTCACCAATGAGGAAGGCGAAGACGTGAACGTGACCATGACCCAGAAATGGCCCGTGAAGGTGGCCGTCAAGGGCTACAAGGAAAAACCGCGTCCCAACCGCATCATGGAAACGGGCGTGCGCGTGATTGATACCATGAACCCCATCGCGGAAGGCGGCACCGGATTTATTCCCGGCCCCTTCGGCTGCGGCAAAACCGTACTGCAGCACGCCATTGCCAAGCAGGGAGACGCCGATGTCATCGTGATGGCTGCCTGCGGTGAACGTGCCAACGAGGTGGTGGAAATCTTCACCGAGTTCCCGGAGCTGATAGACCCGCATACCGGCCGTCACCTGATGGAACGTACCACCATCATTTGTAATACCTCCAACATGCCGGTGGCCGCCCGTGAGGCGTCCGTTTATACCGCCATGACCCTGTGCGAATACTATCGCGCCATGGGCCTGAAGTGCCTCCTCCTGGCCGACTCCACGTCCCGCTGGGCCCAGGCGCTGCGTGAAATGAGTAACCGTATGGAAGAGCTTCCGGGGGCCGATGCCTTCCCGGTGGACCTCTCCGCCATCATTTCCAACTTCTACGCCCGCGCGGGCATGGTGGTCCTGAACAATGGCCAGACGGGTGCCGTCACGTTCATCGGCACGGTATCCCCCGCCGGCGGTAACCTCAAGGAGCCTGTGACCGAAAGCACCAAGAAAGCCGCCCGTTGCTTCTATGCCCTGGAGCAGAACCGCGCAGACCAAAAGCGCTACCCGGCCGTGGGCCCGCTGGATTCCTATTCCAAGTACCTGGATTACCCGGAAATCCGCGCCTTCCTGGACGAGACCGTTGAGAAAGGCTGGGTGGACAAAGTGCTGGTTGCCAAGAACATCATCCGCCGCGGTAAAGAGGCCAGCGAGCAAATCAACATCCTGGGCGACGACGGCGTGCCCATGAGCTACCACATCAACTTCTGGAAGAGCGAGCTGGTGGACTTTGTGATCCTGCAGCAGGATGCCTTCGACGCCATTGACGCCCTGTGCCCGCTGGAGCGCCAGCGCTTCATGCTGGACCTTGTTCTGGACATCTGTGGCAAGGACTACGAATTCGAAGACTTCGAGAAATGCCGCGACTTCTTCAAGCGCCTCATCAACGAACTCCGTCAGATGAACTACTCCGCCTACGAAAGCGAACAGTTCTGGGCCTACAATGAATCCGTTAAGAAAATGATTGCATAGCACTATGGCAACAAAAGCATATCAAAGAGTATATACCAAGCTGGAAGGCATTACCAAGGCCACCGTTTCGCTGAAGGCCAAGGGCGTTTCCAACGACGAACTGGCCGTTGTGGACGGCCGTCTGGCCCAGGTGGTGCGCATAAAAGGTGACACCATTACCCTGCAGGTTTTCTCCGGCACCGAAGGCATTCCCACCAACGCGGAAGTGGTGTTCCTGGGAGAACCCCCTACCCTGAAAGTGTCCGAACAGCTTTCCGGCCGCTTCTTCGACGCCTACGGCCACCCCATCGACGGTGGTCCGGAGATTGACGGCGAAGAGCGCCAGATCGGCGGCCCGTCCGTGAACCCGTACAAGCGCCGCCAGCCCTCGCAGCTCATCCCTACCGGTATTGCCGGTATCGACCTGAACAATACGCTGGTCTCCGGCCAGAAGATTCCCTTCTTCGCAGACCCGGACCAACCCTACAACCAGGTAATGGCGGACGTAGCCCTGCGCGCCGACGTGGACAAGATTATCCTGGGCGGCATGGGCCTGTCCAACGACGACTATCTGTTCTTCCGCCACAGCTTTGAGGCGGCCGGCGCCCTGGACAAGATTATCTGCTTCATCAACACCACCGAAAACCCGCCGGTGGAGCGCCTGCTGGTTCCGGACATGGCCCTTACCGCCGCGGAATACTTTGCCGTGGACAAGAACGAGAAGGTGCTGGTGCTCCTGACGGACATGACGCTTTATGCAGACGCCCTTTCCATCGTGAGCAACCGTATGGACCAGATTCCGTCCAAGGACTCCATGCCGGGCTCCCTGTACAGCGACCTGGCCAAGATTTATGAGAAGGCCGTGCAGCTGCCTACGGAAGGCTCCATCACCATCATCGCCGTTACCACCCTGAACGACGGCGACATCACCCACGCCATCCCGGACAACACCGGTTACATCACGGAAGGTCAGTTGTTCCTCCGTGCCGATTCCGACACCGGCAAGGTCATCATCGACCCGTTCCGCAGCCTGTCCCGTCTTAAACAGCTGGTGCAGGGCAAAAAGACCCGTGAGGACCACTCGCAGGTGATGAACGCCTCCGTGCGCCTGTACGCGGACGCCCAGAACGCCAAGACCAAGCTGGAGAACGGTTTTGACCTGTCGGACTACGACCACCGCTGCCTGGACTACGCAAAAGACTACGCCCGGGAGCTGCTGGCCATTGACGTAAACATTGGTATCACCGACATGCTGGACACCGCCTGGAAACTGTTCGCCAAATACTTCAGCCCGGCGGAAACCGGTATCAAACAGGCACTTATCGACAAATATTGGGTTAAGTAATGGCTATCAAATTCCAATATAACAAAACCTCGCTGACGGAGATGGGCAAGCAGCTCAAGGTCCGGCAGAGGGCACTCCCTACCCTTCAGAACAAGGAGAGCGCCCTCCGGCTGGAAGTGCGCAAGGCCAAGGCCGACAGCGAGCGTTTGCTCAAAGAGTTGGAAGAAGCCTTGCAGCGTTACGATTACCTGGCTGCCCTGTGGAACGAGTTCGACCCGGGCCTCATTGCCATCACGGACGTGGACCTGTACACCAAGAAGGTGGCGGGCGTAAAAACCCCTGCCCTGGGAGAAATCCATTACGAGCTCAAACCCTTCAATGCCTTTGTGAAGCCTGCCTGGTACGCCGACGGCGTAGCCATCCTCAAGGAACTGAGCCGCTTGGGCATTGAGAGCGAGGTGTATCTGGAGAAGGCCCGTATCCTGGATTACCAGCGCAAGAAGACCACCCAGAAGGTGAACCTGTACGAGAAAGTACAGATTCCCGGCTATCAGGAAGCCATCCGTAAAATCAAACGCTACATGGAAGACGAAGAAAACTTGTCCAAGGCATCTTCCAAGATTGTGAAAAACCGCCATGCAGAGGAAGAGGAGGCCTCAGAAGAGCTATGATTACTCCCATGACCAAATACTCCTTCATCCTGCTCAATGGAGAGCAGGATAACCTGCTGGAGAAACTGCAGGAAGTAGGGCTGGTGGACATTACGCGCAGCACAAAGCCCATGGACACCCAATCCTATGAGCTTGCCGGAGAACTCGAACTGATAGATGGCCTTCTCATAGCAATTAATAAAGTTGAACTGCCGGAGGGGACAAAGGAGATTCCCTACGAGGGAGAAGGCACAGAAGACCCTATCCGTACAGCAGGCGGCATCCTCATGCACTATTCCGAGAAAACAAACCATATCAAGAGCCTGGAAAAGGAAGTGAAGGATCTCGCCATCTGGGGTGAATTCGACAATGCGCAGCTCTCCAAGCTGGAAGAAGCCGGGGTTCCTATCCACTTCCACGTACTCAGCCTCAAGAAGTTCAATGAGGAATGGAAGGAAAACTTTGCCCTGGTGGAAGCCGGAAGGGACAAAGCCAACGTTTACTTCGTGGTGGCCGGAGAAGATACGCTACCCGGAGAGGTTCCCGCACCCAAGTATGACATTTCCCAGGCAAATGCAAAACTGCTGGCAGAACAGCAAAACCTGAAAGAATTGCAAGGGGTTATCCTGTACATGAAGCAATTCATCCCGGATTTGTTAGAATACCGGAAGGAAGTCTGCAGCAAACTGGATCTGCATCTGGCAGGAATATCGGCCGTCCCCGCAGCGGAAAACACGATTGTCACACTGGTGGGCTATGCACCTGCAGAAAATGATGAGACGGTAACCGCCGCGCTGGACGCCACGGGCGTGTTCTATCTGAAGGAAGAAGCCGTGGTGGAGGACAATCCGCCCATCAAACTGGAGAACAACTGGTTTGTGCGGCAGTTCGAGGTCCTCACGGACATGTACGGACGGCCGGGCTATGACGGATTCGACCCTACCCCGTTTATCAGCGTGTTCTTCCTGCTGTTCTTCGCCTTCTGCATGGGCGACTGCGGCTACGGGCTCATCCTCATCGTCATCGGCCTGCTACTCAAGAAGGTGGACTCCTTCAAGGATATGGCACCGCTGGTGGTTTTGCTGGGAATTGGCACCACCGTCATCGGCTTCCTGTTCCACACGTTCTTCTCTATGGACATCAGCACCTGGGACATCTTTGCCCCTATCAAGGGTGTGTTCCTGCCGGCCAAGATTGCCGGTTACGACGGCACCATGGTGCTGGCCCTCATCGTGGGCGTGGTGCACCTGTGCCTGGCCATGTGCGTGAAAACCTACCAGGAGACCAGGAACAAGGGCTTTGTCAACGCCCTGGGCACCTGGGGTTGGACGCTCCTGATTGTGGGCGGCATCATTGTGGCGGCGCTGGCCTTCGCCGGGGTCATGGACAAGGACCTCACCAAATGGGTGGTGATTGTGCTGGGCGTCGTGTCGGCCCTGGGCATCTTCGTGTTCAACGACATGAAACGCAACAAGTTGGCCAACGTGGGCGTGGGCCTGTGGAATACCTACAACACGGCCACCGGCCTGCTGGGCGACGTCCTCAGTTACCTGCGTCTGTATGCCCTTGGCCTGGCAGGCAGCATGCTGGGCATGGCTTTCAACAACATTGCCACCATGGTCCTGGGAGACGGCTCCAAGGTCAGCCTCTGGATTCCGTTTGTGCTCATTGTCCTTATCGGCCATACGCTCAACATTGCCATGGCAGCCCTGGGCGCCTTTGTGCATCCCCTGCGTCTGAACTTCCTGGAGTTTTTCAAAAATTCCGGTTACGAGGCCGCAGGACGCAACTTTAACCCGCTGAAGAAATAAACAATTAAATTATAAAAAACTTATGGAACAAATTTTAGGTTATTTGGGACTGGGCCTGGTACTGGCCCTCTCAGGTATCGGCTCCGCCTATGGAACCACCATCGCCGGTAACGCGGCAGAAGGCGCTCTCAAGCGCAAACCGGAAGGTTCCGGTAACTACATGGTGCTCAGCGCCCTCCCTGCCACCCAGGGTATCTATGGCTTCGTGGCCTTCTTCATGCTCAGAGCCACCGTGGCTGAGGCTGGCGCCATGGTATTCGGCATTGGTGCTACCGTGGGTCTGGTATGTATGCTTTCCGCTATCCGTCAGGGCCAGGTTTGCGCCAACGGTATCGTGGGCATCTCCCAGGGACACGACGTGTTCACCAACACCCTTATCTACGCCGCTCTTCCGGAATTCTACGCTATTCTGGGTCTGGTAGGCGCCCTGATGCTGTAGTCTTACACCAACAGCATAAAAAATCAGCTGGTCCTTTGAACCAGCTGATTTTTTTAGTACTCGCGGGGACCGAAGATATCCGTGCCAATGCGCACCATGGTAGCCCCGTGACGCACAGCCAAAGGCCAGTCCCCGGACATCCCGATAGACAAGGTATCAAAGCCTTCCAGGCCGGAGGCTTTGATGCGTTTATACAGCGCCTCTATCCGGGCAAACTCCCTTTCCACCTGCGCCATGTCCTCCGTGTTGGACGCCATGCCCATGAGGCCTCGAATTCTGATACTTTTCAGCGGAGCAGGTGTATCTTCGCAAACCCATGGCCACCCTCGGCCGTGTAAGAGGGAGGGGCCCACTGGAGTTTTGGGGCAAGGCGTAGCCGCCCCAAAAACGATTGTTGGGAGGGGCCGGAGCGAAGCGGAGGCGGTTTGCGAAGATACACCTGCTCCACTGATATCATCCTTATTTTGAGCCAAAAATGAGGATGAGGAGGCAGTTTGAGGCACTTCGTCCTTCATTTTGGCCGATTTTAAGGACGAGAGCGCAAGAATGGAGAGGATTTCGTCTTCGGTGAAGCCTTGCTTGGTGTGCTCGGCGCCTAAATGGAGCTCCAAGAGAACGTCGATGACCTTGTTGTTGGCCACGGCCCAGGTGGAAATGGCCTGCAGCAAGTGGAGGGAGTCCACGGACTGCACCAGGGAGACATAGGGCAGCACCAGCTTGAGCTTGTTGGTTTGCAGATGGCCGATAAAGTGCCACTGCACGTCGGCCGGCATTTGCGGGACCTTGGCAGAGAGTTCCTGCGGACGGCTCTCCGCAAACACCCGCTGCCCCGCCGCATACGCCTCCATCAAGCGTTCCACCGGGTGGAATTTGGAAACTGCCACCAGGGTTACATCTGATGGCAGTTTACTGTTAATTTCGTGTAAATTGTCTTTAATCATGAGATTTCTCGACTCGCTATGCTCGCTCGAAATGACAATGAGATGCCCGGTCGGGGCCGGGCATGACATTTAGCGTTTCTTGTTCTTTTGCTTTTCCATCTCGCGCTGCATTTTCTGGGCTTCTTCTAAGCGCTGCTGCCACTTGCTCTTGGGAGCAGGCTTGCCGCTGGCTTCCGCCGCCCTCACCTTGTCCAGCACCTCCTGCGGATTCACAATCCACTTGCGGATAACGAAGGTTTCCAGCATGGTGATAAGGTTGCTCAGCAGGTAGTAGTAGCTTAGGCCGCTGGAGAGGTTGTTACAGATGAAGAAC
>DFFY01000086.1:939-5797 GCA_002371115.1 Bacteroidales bacterium UBA3764 | reverse complement strand
AGGTGCCCTGGGAATTCTCGGTTCCGGAATCCAATGCCTCCAGATGGAGGGTTCCGCCGGTGTAGATATTGGAAATCCGGGGATTGGCCAGCGTGATGGTCCAGGTGGCCGTTCCGTCCGTCACCTTGTTCTGCCCGGGAACGACGGTAATGTTGGGATCTTCCTCGCCCGCCTTCACCGTAATGACCCGCACGTTGATCTGGGCCAGGGCGTGGTGGAAAAGGAGCGGAACGCCCCGGGAGACGTTGCTCACCGCGCCATACCGGGCCGATGTGGTGGATTTCTGGTGCCAGGCAGGATCGGCATAGAGGAGGTTGACCTCACCCTGGTTCACGGCAGACTCGAAAGCCCAGTCCAGCGTAGCCTTGTACTTGCCGCTGGCGCTGTCCCAGCCGTAGCCGATGACGGGGTGGTTGTTGTCCGCGTTGCCGGTGCCGTACCAGGCCACGAAGTTCACGTAGCTGTACGGTGACTTGGGCCAATAGTACGCATGGGCGGGGTTCCAGCTCACTTCTCCGTTCTCCTTGGTTCCGTTGCCGTTGGCATCGGAGAAAGTGTAGGAGACGGCCTCGGTATAGGCAGGCGTGGTAGTGCTGCTGCCGAAGAAATCCTGGTAGCCCAGCGCCTGGGAAGGGGCGTGGGATTCGTCCAGGTTCACACCGTCGGCATGGAGGAAGCCCTTGCAGGTGAAGGTGGTGAACTCTTCCTCGGCAGCCTTCATTCCGCCGGCCTTGGTCAGGGTCTGGGAACGGGCGATATGGAAGCTTACTTCCTGATCGGGAATAGCTTCCTCGTTCAGCTGCATTTTGGTGCAGCCGGCAAGGACCATCAGGGCCATCAGGAGGTATGTTTCAAATCTTTTCATTCGATATTCCGAGTGTTTATTCAATATACATGGGATTATTCTGGTCCGTATTCCAAGCCTCCGTAAGGGTAGGTTCAAATACGATGATATTGGTGTCCGGGTTGATGACGATGGTATAGGTGACGCTTTCGTTCATGCCCCAACTGTGCAGGCCGAAATCCAGGTACATATCGATGCTGGCGTGGGCATTCTCCGCCGTGGAGGAAAGCGGGTTTCCGCTGTCATAATGGGTATGGATGGTGTAATCGAAGGTGAGCACCATCCCGTAGGTGCCCTGCGGCAGAACGGTACGGCTATCCATCAGAATCTGGTTGGAGGCACCCAGGGTAAAGGTTTTTCCCTCACGGGAAAGCGTGTCCGTGGCAGCGGTGGTAGTCCAGGGGGCAACGGTCCAGGGCTTGGTGGCGCGGGCGGTACCGGGGTCTGAATTCTGCAGCCGGAGGGTGCCGGTCTTGTGCACGTTGGACACCCGGAAATTGCTCAGGGTCACGCTCCAACTGGCCTTTCCTTCCGCCGCTTTGCTAAGCCGGGCCTGGAACTTGACCTGGGCCAGGGCATGATGGAAGAGGGTGGTCACGTTGTTGGAATTATAACGCCAGGCTTCATCGGCAAATAGGATGTCCTCGTCCGGTTCGATGGTGCAATTGTCCCATACCAGGCTGGTTTCGGAAACGGTGGTGGGAACCACGTGCTTGCCGTACCAGCTCACGAAGTTTACGTAGCTCACCTCGGACTTGGGCCAGTAGTAGGGATGGCTGGCGGGAGCCCACAGGGTGCTCTGCTTACGGATGGTTTCTCCGGAGATGCCGAAGAATTCCTGCGTTTCGACGACGCCATGGGCGTGAAGGAATCCCCTGGACTGGAATTCGGTGATTCCGTAGGTGTCCAGGCTCACGGACTTGGTTTGGGCGGCATAGCTGCCCACGGTGAAGGAAACCTCCTTCTCCGGGACGGGAGCCAACTCCACCTTGGTGCAGCCCCAAAGGGCCACCAGGATGATGCCAGGCACTGCTATGTTTTTCCAAACGTTCATCTTCTCTTACAAAATAATCTCTCCGTGTTCTTCCTCCCAGTCGTCCACCTGGGGCTGGAAACCGCCGCCTGCCTGTTCGCTGGGATTGGGCTGCGGATCCGGAATATCCCAAACTTCGTCAATAATGAGCCAGTGCCGCTCGATAGCATCTTCCGTCTTAAAGATGTGGTTCATGTCCACATCGTGCTGAAGGAGGTTTCCGGCCGTGTCAATCACATTGAACGTGACCCGGAGATTGGACGAGGCCTCCTCGATTTTGCCGAAGGTGTTAAACACGGCGCACAGCACATCTTTGTTCTGGCCGGCCAGGCTTTCATCGTATCCCTTCTGGAGATCGAACACCACGGCGGTGGAAGGTTCGACAGTCCTTTCATTCAGGCCGATATGGTTGGAAGGAGACAGGCCGGTAATCACAGCGGTGGCGTTGGACGCAAATTGCAAGCCCGTAACACGAATCTGGATGTAATATGTGTCAACAACGGTATTGGCTTCCGTCTGGACCACCACCACGGAATCGTGCGGGGAAATGCGCACGTTGCGCTCGTTGGCCACCAGAAGATGCTCCGGCTCCAGGCGGATGGAGATATCCTGGAAGCTGTCGTATCCCTCTTCTCCGGCCTTACCCTTGTCCTGAGTGATATAATGGGCTTTCTGGGCGGGAGAGAGTTCGTCGGTGAAGGCCAGAATCTGCTCTTCGTTGTTCTCGTTGCTCACCTGCGTGGTGGGCGTATCGAAGTTATATACCAGGAAGTTGAAGTTTCCATGGCTGATACCCAGGTTACCGGCAAAGACCTTTTCGCCGCTTTCATCTTTGGTGGCATAGGAGATGAAACTCTGGGTGAGCAGATTGTCGGTTTCGGGGTCGTACACAAGGACACGCATCATCTCGGGGTCCAGTTGCTTGAGTTTGGGCTCCCAGAGGGTGGTATTCTGATTGTACAACTTCACGGAATTGCGGATATTGGTATTGACATTGGTGACAGCCTTCACATCCACGCGGATACGGATGCTCACCACCTCGGACGGATCCTCCAGCGGACGACGCTGGCAGGCAACGGCCCCTGCGAGGATGGCCACAACAGCCAAAATGGTGAAAGAGAAGCGTTTAATCATCTTTCACCTCCTTTTTTCACTTTGAAATTCACCGGCATGCTCAGGACCACCTTGAGTTTGGTGGGGCCGAAATAAGTGAGCGTACCCACCTTGTAGGGATCGCGGATAAGTTTGTCATACAGGTCCGTAGGGAGGTAATGACGATAATCCGTGCTCAGGTAACCCAGCGCCAGGGAGAATTCCATGCGCCAGTCCTTCTTCTTGCCGAAAGGCAGGACATAGCCGCCGGACACACCGGCACTCCAGTATTCGCCCTGGTAGTTGACTTCACGGTCCCACTGGAAATCGTAGCGGGCCGACATGCCATAGATTCCTACGAACCAGCCACGGAGTTTTTCCGTACCGACAGGATTCCATTTCTTGAACCAAAAACGGAACTCCGGGCCCATTTCCCACATCTGGAAGGCATACTTGTTCTTGCTGAATTCCCACCAGGGGAAGACATCCTCCACCTGTACGGAGAAACGGCTGCCAATCGGAGCCTCCACTTCCACATTGAGCGCAGTAACAGCGTCGTACAGGAGGTTAGTCTTTACGGCAAACCCTGTGTTGTGGGTAGCGTCCTTCTGCCTGCGCGCGACGGGCTTCACCCTATAGGAAGCATCCAGCCGGCCGATGCGGGGAAGTCTAATCTTGTATTCGGGAATTTCGATATTCAAATCCAACTCGGGAAGTGCGGGAAGCACATTCACCTCCGGTTCCTCCTCAACAGTCACGGGGGCATCAGGAATAACGGGGGTTTCCTGAACGCGGAAGGACAGATGGACGCTGGCATAGCGGAGGGAAGGATAGTACTTGGTCCACAGTTGCTTCCAGGAGGGATGCGCATAAAGTACAGACTTCTTCTGGGCAGGGGTGAGATAACTGTCCAGAATCCGGAGGATGGAAGAGCGGGTTTCTTCTGAAATGGTTTTATCGGCAAGGACCTCCCGGCGGAGGGCATCCCAGTTTTCTCCGAGATTGTTCACGGTAATGATATCCTGCCGGATACCCGGGAACAAGCGGCGCACAAGCGACACAAGCGCTTCTGCACGCTGCGTGGAAATACGACCGGCGAAAGCGTCAGAACTTTCCGGAGAGACAGAGGTTTCAATGACCACGCTTTCCAGACTGGAAACATCCACTTTACCGACCAGCACATTCAGTTGCTCCATGGTGACGGCGTTGGACATATACGCATTGTCGATGACGGATTTTCCGGAAGCGAAATGGAAACGATAGTCGCTCGCCTGCGCGCGTAAATAAAAAGTAAGCGAGGGCAGCAACAACAGGCACAGCAGCAGGGCAAGCATCCTGAACGCCTGCCGGGAGAATATGGTATGTGCCCGAATATGAGTCATTTCTGCTAATTCAACTCTATTTTGCCTGGGAAAAATCAACACAAAATTAAATTAAAAAGATTTAATATGCAAATATCTTGACAAATTTTTTTTACAATTATTTCAAATTCTTGACGGGGGGGGTAAAATGAGGTATAAAAACGGCTCTATGCGGCCCCAAGCAGCCTCTTTGTATAATTTGCAGTGTTGAAAACCCTGTTGACAACTGAAATAGAGACTAAATTATTTAGGATTCGGAAATTTCCGATTTTAGAATAATTTCCCGAATAGCAAAAATAATTTTTTTAGTTCGGGATTGTTTACTATCTTTGCATGCGGAAAATGATAGATTTATTCACTTATGCGTGCTTTTGCATATATAATAAAGGTGTCGGCCCTGGCGGTTTTGCTTGCTGCGGCCGCCTGCTCCAACAAACTGGACGTGCCGGACGCTCCGGCAGAAGAGGGCTCGGACAACGGCCCCAAGAAAATTGAATTCCCCGTCTCGGTAACCCGTGAAGGAGCCAG
>DFFY01000086.1:0-875 GCA_002371115.1 Bacteroidales bacterium UBA3764 | reverse complement strand
ATTCCGAATGCAGCCATCGCCACCCGGAACAAGGGTCCCAAGACCAAAGCGTCTGACGGAAACGGCGTGGATTCGGCCGACATGGTGGCCACCATGGATACCAGCATTCCGTTTGGCGTCATCGGCATCGACATGGAAATGCGCAAGCTCCTGATTGACAACAAGTCCATCTACAGCGGGGATGACGGCTATGCGGGCCTCTTTGACGGGGGCCTGTGGGAACTGCCCGTCACCATCACCTTCAGCGCCTATTACCCGTATGTGCGCAATGTGCAGTATGAAGACGGCTACGAGGCCTATTCCATCCCCTACACGGTGGAAGAAACGCACGCAGGGCCCCTTGTGAGCAAAACCGTGCAGCGCGCCGTGGACCAGTTGAACATGGTTCCGCTGGAGTTCCAGCACATCACCAACGACCTGGGCTTCAAAATCTGCGACGTCACGGAGGATCCCCAACTCCAGGGGCTCATCCACCTGCGCAAGGTTACGGCCACCAATGTGGCATCGGCCGGAGTGTTTGTGAATGACGTAGCCCTCAGCAAGGGCATCTGGCACCGCCAGGGCTACTACCGCAACGAGGTTGTCTTCGAAGGAGACGCCGTTGTAGGCGTCGGCATGGAAAATGAAAAGTTTATCGGAGATTCCGAACTGGTGGACCGCATGGCCGACAGCCACCGCTACTATTCCATCCCGGACGAAATTATGATGGGGAAGCAGTGCGTGGAGGTAGTATATGACGTGGACAGTTTTACCATCGGCGGCTATACCTACGAACCGCTCAAGGATCAGGTGGCCCGCTACATGCTGTACGGAGTGCTTCCGGACAATGTGTTCGTGTATGGCAAGCAGTACACCTTCCACCTGGGTCTGGATAC
>DFFY01000028.1 GCA_002371115.1 Bacteroidales bacterium UBA3764 | reverse complement strand
ATAACATGGTTAAATCGTCGCTCTGAGGGGCCCCGTCGGCAAAGGTATGGACGGCGTTGCTGATGGTGTCGATGAGCACGCGGCTTTCCACGCCGGCCTGCAGGATATGCATCATCCGCTCCTCGCCAAACTGCCCGTGCACGGGGTTCTCGGCCTCGTTCAGGCCGTCCGTATATAGGAACAGGCCCGTGCCGCATTCCATGTCCGCCTCCTGCTCCACGAAGTTCATGCCCGGCATGATGCCCAGCGGCAGGTTGGGCACCACGGGCAGTTCCGCATTGCCGTCGGCCTTAACCAGAACAGGGGCGTTGTGACCGGCGTTGCAGTAACGCAGATGGCCGTTCTGAAGGTCCAGCACGCCGCAGAAGAAGGTAACGAACATGTTGGACTCGTTCATGTCCGACATGCTGTCGTTCATGGTGGTGACTATGCGCTGCGGGCTCTTTTCGTGGGCGCTCACCGTGCGGAACAGGCTGCGCGTCACAGCCATCACCAGCGAGGCGGGCACGCCCTTGCCGCTCACGTCGCCAATGCAGAAGAAGAGTTTCTCGTCGCGGATGTAAAAGTCGTACAGGTCTCCGCCCACCTCCTTGGCGGGCACCACGGCCGCAAACATGTCAATATCTCCACGCTCCGGATACGGCGGGAAAATCTTGGGAATCATGGACATCTGAATACCACGGGCCACTTTGAGCTCGCCCTCCAAGCGGTGCTTGTTTTCCTCGATGAGGTTCATGTCCCGCTGGCTCCTGATGGTGTGGTACAGAATGACGATAATCATGGCGATGCCCAGGAGCATCAGCAGGGAAACAATTTGTCCCAGCCGCTCGATGTTGCCGTAAATCTCGTTGTGGGGAATGACTATTGACATGGCCCAGCCGGTGCGGTCCACCGAGTCGAAGAACATGTAATGCACCTTGCCCTCATACTTGAAGCGGGTGTTGCCCGCCTCCCCGGCGAGCATGGAGCGGTTGATGCTGTTGAACGTGGCCGTATCCGTGGTATTGGCAGCCATGTCCTGCACCGTGTGGCGCATGACCAGCGTCTCCGCCGGGCACACCATGATTTGGCCGGCGCGGCTCACCACCATGCTGAAGGCCGACGGATACACCTGTACGCTCCCCACCAGCTCCGTGAGCCAGTCCAGAGAGACATCGGCCGTGAATACGGCGGCTACGCGGCCTCTTTTGTCCGAGACGGGAATGGAATAAGTGGTCATGAGCATGTTGCCGCCACCTTCGTCATAATAGGGCTCCGACCAATAGCCGCCCTGCAGTTCCAGCGGCTTCACGAACCATTCCTGATGCTTGTAGTCATAGGCCTCCGTTGCCAGGGTGGAAGTGAGGACCTTCCCGTCCTGCTGAAAGGAATACGGGGCCAGGTTTTTTTCCACCATGGCCACCGTGGAGCCGCAGATGACGGGGTTGGACTCCACCAGGCGGACGGTGATAGCGGCCAAGCTGTCCGGACGGTACATCTGCTGCTCCACGCTCCAGACGCTGTTGCGGACAGCCGTCTCCACCTGGTCCACCACGTTGGAAATGTGCAGTTCGGTGGCGGCCAGCTGGCCCTCGGCGCGGCGCGTAGCCTCTTCCGAGAGGATGTGCTGGGAATAAAAATACTGAAGCACAGCCGTGGCTTCCAATGTAAAAACAGCGACTATCACTATGAGCAGGCCTTGTTTGGCCGCCCTTTTGGTTGCAGAATCCAGTTCTTTTCTTGCCATTAAATAATTCCTTTAAGACAGGCCCGCATTTCCGGCATGGGGCACTTGGTATCGCGCTCTACAATCAGTGTTTTGAGGCCCGCATAGGGCATCAGTTCTTCCATGACATCCTTATACGGACGGTCCGCGCCAAAATACGCAGGCACAAAATATTCCCAGAAACGCGTGGATAGCGACTTGGGCATGTGGAACACTTCCCGGATAAAGGCTTCATCGCTCACGCAGGCGCAGAGGTAAACCATGCCTACATCGAAGAGGTTATACCCGTAGCAGAAGTCTCCCAGGTCGATGAAATAGCGTTTGTCGCCCACGAAAATGGCGTTGGAGAATTGCAGGTCCCCGTGAATGGCCGTAGTGGCATCCGGCGCGTCCGCAATGAACTTGCCGATAGCATCCTTCTGCGTCTTGTCAAAAAAGGGATTCTCCGCCAGCAGGCGGTAATAACGGTCCTTCACGTTCTCAAACTGGGAAGGGTCCACGTGCACCTGGTGCAGTTTTTTGCACATATCGGCAAACTCCGTCGCATACTGCTCCACCTTTTCCGGGTGGTCCGCCGTAGCGCGGGAGTAGGACACCTTGCCCATCACGCGGTGGAAACGGATGCCGTACCGCACGCCGTCCGTCACATAGTCTCCGGGCTCCGGCGTGGGAACGCCCAGTGCATATACCTTGCGGGCCATAAGCATCTCGTCCAGGGGCTGCTGTACCTTCCCCGGATTGTAGAGCTTCATCATGATGGACGGGTCCGTCCTGTGGTTGAAACTCTCGCCATTGGCGCCTTCGCCGGAATGGACGTAGTCGTTCAGGTCTATTTTGAGTGCTTCCATATCAGTGCGCAAAAACTTGGTCGATTAAAGAGACAAATTCCTTATAGGCGAACGTGTCTTTGAGCTCGCTCAGCGAAGCGGCTAAGCCACGGTAGTGCCACTCGTGGTCCTTGGGATC
>DFFY01000068.1:9904-13194 GCA_002371115.1 Bacteroidales bacterium UBA3764 | reverse complement strand
TCGAGCGTATCCGCAACATCCCTGAGGCCATCCTTCTCCACATAAACAAGCGTCATCTTTACATTGGGGATGTGATGCATCAGCGGCATAAGGGCGCTGACATCCCACACAGATATGTCCAGCAAAGGGAATTCACCTTTCAGTTGACGATAAAGAGCCTTGTTTTCCTCGGCAGGTTGTATCATAAAGTGCTGCTTGAATCCACCCCGTATCCTATACTTTCCTCGTTCAAGAACCTCTAATCGGCCTGAACGAACAAGCCGCTGAAGCGTCTTGTCCATGGACGACGATGGTACGCCATAGGATGTGAGTGCGTTTGAGAGCTCGCTTTTCAGAAAACCATCCTCTTTGCCAGCAGCAAAAGCCGTGATATGTTGTGCTATTGTCATAACGCTGCAAATATAGGACATTTTTGTCATTTATAAAATAAAAGTGGCAAAATTGTCTTATTTAAAGATCCACAGTTTTCCCCATAAAAAACCCGCAGACATACTTCGCTCCGCAAGCGTACAATTTATTGACACACCCGGAGTAGCCGGGCCTGAAGGCGGTCGAGAAGCACTGTAATTCTACAATAAAAAACGAGAGACCTTTTTGCAAGTTCGTCGCTGGAGAGGAACTGGAACAGTCCAGTAAAAAGGATTCCGTTATTGTCCCTGTAGGGCATTATTTCATCCTTGACAATGACAATTTTCTGGAAGGAATCATCAATACGTTTGAGCGAATTCAGTTCCTGCTCACGTTTTTCTTCGGTTTCGAGCTCGTATGCCGACTGAATATAGCATTTATCGTTCCCGTCAGTAGCGATGAAATCAACCTCATATTGCTTGTACTCTGACTTGCCATCGACCATTTTACGGTGCTCGACGACACCAACATCCACCACATAACCACGGTACAGTAGTTCATTGAAAATGATGTTCTCTATCAGGTGACTCTGCTCCAATTGGCGGTAATTCAACGTTGCGTTTCTTAGGCCGACATCTATCGAGTAGTATTTCTTGATGTTATAGCGTCGCCCCGTTAAACAGGAACGCCTCGGCCCGGTAACTGCTTTAATCTGCCCGTTATCCATCCTGACAATCAGACGGTTAAGATATAAATCCGGTTTTGCGTAAGCTTCCATATCGCTTATTTATTCGAAATCCACTGCTTATTTACAATGATAATCTAAAATATAAAGATACCGGCGGATAGTTTTCATTGTGTTTTTACTTACTGGAGGACATTGCGAAAAAAGCCCGTTTCTTATAGAACGGGCTTTTTTTATGCATAGCTATTTGATTACCAAATCAATACTCCTCCTCATTCCACATGAAGTCCTCCTTGGTGGGATAGTCCGGCCAGATGTCTTCAATGGATTCGTAGATTTCCGCGTTGTCGTCGTCCAGTTCTTCCAGGTTTTCGATGACCTCGTCCGGGGCGCAGGTGCGGGTGGCGTAGTCTATCAGTTCTTCTTTGGTCGCAGGCCACGGGGCATCGTCCAGGGAGCTTGCAAGTTCAAGTGTCCAAAACATAGTGAGTATGGGTTTTAGTTGTTTATAATCAGTCGTTTAACTTCAAATTCCCTCTATTAGGAATGCAAAGATAGACAAAAAAATGATATAATGAATTTTTTTCGCTAATTTTGCAGTCCTTTTTGGACAAACAGCTACAAAGAACAGACCAATGGCATACAGAAAAACAGAAGAATACGACCCAAAGACCACGCAGGAGATTGCAGCCCACATTGAGGCCATCCTGGGCCTGCTGGGAGAAGACCCCACGCGCGAAGGCTTGCAGAAGACGCCGGAACGCGTGGCCAAAGCCATGCAATTCCTCACCCAGGGCTATTTCCAGGACGGCGAAGCCATTGTCAAGAGCGCCCTCTTCCAGGAGCCGTACAACCACATGGTCATCGTGAAGGACATTGAGCTGTTCTCCCTGTGCGAGCACCACATGCTGCCGTTCATCGGCAAAGCCCATGTGGCCTATATTCCCAAAGGCGAAATCACCGGCCTGAGCAAAATAGCCCGCGTAGTGGAAACCTATGCCCGCCGGCTGCAGGTGCAAGAGCGCCTCACCGAACAAATCCGCGACTGCATCCAGGATTCCCTGCACCCGCTGGGCGTGGCGGTGGTCATTGAGGCCATGCATACCTGCATGTCCATGCGCGGCGTGCAAAAGTCCAACGCCATCACAACCACATCGGCCTTCTCGGGCATTTTCCTTAAAAGCGACAAAACGCGCAACGAGTTCCTGCAGCTGATAGGCCGATAGCCTGCCAATTTGTCAGCCCCGAACGCTTGGCGCATATTTTGAGTATCCTACACCGGTTCCAAAAGGGACCGGTATTTTTGTCATTCTGAGCGCAAGCGAAGAATCTTAGGAGAAAACTTAAAAAATTGAAATATGGCAAACAAAGGACAAATTGGAGTAACTACCGAGAACATTTTCCCGGTTATCAAGCAGTTCCTGTATTCGGACCACGAGATTTTCCTCCGCGAACTGGTGGCCAATGCCGTGGACGCCACGCAGAAAATGAAAGCGCTGGCCGCCAGCGGTGACTACAAGCAGGAACTGGGCGAGCTGAAAGTCGCCATCGAGCTGGACGAGAAAGCCCAGACCCTCAAGATTGTCGATAACGGAATTGGCATGACGGAAGAAGAGGTGGACAAGTACATCAACCAGATTGCGTTCTCCAGCGCCGGAGAGTTTCTGGAGAAGTACAAGGACCAGATTGGCAACATCATCGGCCATTTTGGCCTGGGCTTCTACAGCGCCTTCATGGTGTCCAAGAAGGTGACCATCGAGACGCTCTCCTGGAAGGAAGGCGCCAAAGCCGTGAAATGGACCTGTGACGGTTCGCCGGCCTACGAGATGGAGGAAATCGACAAGAAGGAACGCGGAACGGTGATTACGCTGTACCTGGACGAGGATTCCAAGGAATACGGCGAGAAGGCCCGCATCGAGGCGCTCCTGAACAAATACTGCAAGTTCATGCCCGTTCCCATCGTCTTTGGCAAAGAGCAGGAATGGAAGGACGGCAAGTATGTCGATACCGACAAGGACAAGATTATCAATGCCGTAGAGCCGCTGTGGACCAAGGCCCCGAGTGAACTCAAGGACGAGGATTACAAGGAATTCTACCGCACCCTCTTCCCCATGAACGAGGAACCGCTGTTCTGGATTCACCTGAACGTGGACTATCCGTTCAACCTCACCGGCATTCTGTACTTCCCCAAGCTCAAGGACCGCGTGGCCGTGGAGCGCAACAAGATTTCCCTCTACTGCAACCAGATGTTCGTGAC
>DFFY01000068.1:0-9805 GCA_002371115.1 Bacteroidales bacterium UBA3764 | reverse complement strand
CTGCTGCACGGTGTCATCGACTCCCCGGACATTCCGCTGAACGTGAGCCGCAGCTACCTGCAGAGCGACGCCGCCGTCAAGAAAATATCGACCTATATCACCAAGAAGGTGGCCGACCGCCTGGAGAACATATTCAAGGAGGAACGCGCCCAGCTGGAGGAAAAGTGGGACAACCTGAAGCTCTTCATCGAGTACGGCATGCTCTCCGACGAAAAGTTCTGCGAGCGCGCACTCAAGTTCGCCCTCCTGAAGAATGTCGATGGCAAATACTTCAGCTTTGACGAATACAAAACGGCCGTGGAGGCCCAGCAGACAGACAAGGACAAGAAACTGGTGTACCTGTACGCTACCAAGCCCGAGGACCAGTACGCCTACATCCAGGCCGCCAAGGACAAGGGCTACGACGTGCTCCTGATGGACTGCGAACTGGACGCCCACTACGTGAACCTGCTGGAGCAGAAGCTCACGGACATCCGCTTTGCCCGCGTGGACTCCGACGCCGTGGAGAACCTCATTCCCAAGGAAGACAAGGTAAAGCTGGAGATGAAGGAAGATGAGCGCTATGACCTGGAGAACCTCTTCAAGGCCGTGCTGCCGCAAGGTCCGGACTACTTTGTGCAGGGCGACAACCTGGGCGAGAACGCCACTCCCATTCTCATCACCCAGAACGAGTTCATGCGCCGTTACCGCGAAATGAGCGCCCTGGGCGGCGGCATGAACTTCTACGGCTCCATGCCGGAGAGTTTCAACCTCACCGTGAACATGGAGAATCCGCTGGTGGCCAAGATTTGGGCGGCCAAACAGGCCGATGTAGCCCCGCAGGCGGAACTGCCCGCCGAGGCCCCGTCCGACGCCTCCGACGAGGAGAAGAATAAGGCCCGCGAAGCCCGTGAGGCTGTCCGCAAAGCCCACAGGGCCGACGTAGAAGCCTTTGCCAAGAACAACGAACTGCTGCACCAGCTGGTGGACCTGGCACTGCTGGGCAACGGCATGCTCAAAGGCAAGGCGCTGAGCGACTTCATCGCCCGCAGCGAGAAAGTGCTCCGTGAAATGTAAACAATTGTTTCATAGCACATTACAAGAAATCGCCTGCGCAGATTTGCGTAGGCGATTTCTTGTAACAAGCTCATATTGAGCTATTTGCATTTTACGGCTTTTGGGCCGAAGGGTGACTTTTACTTATACAGGAAGCGGCGGATACTCATCTTCGGGGTTTTCTCGAAGGGCTTGTCCATGAGCTCCACCTTGGCAATCTGGCTGTAGCCGGGCAGCTGACGGTTGGCACCCAGGCGGATGTTCTCCGGGATATTGTCCTTGGCCTCATGGTCCAGCAATGCGGAGGCGATGGCCTGCTCATCCAGGAACACCAGGGCGACCAGCTTGCCGCCGCGCTCCACCACCACGCTCTCCATCACGTACAGCTGGTTGTTCACCACGGCTTCAATCTCCTCCGGATAAATGTTCTGGCCGGAAGGACCCAGAATCATGTTCTTGGAACGGCCGCGGATGAAAATGTTTCCGTCGGCGTCCATGATGCCCAGGTCACCGGTGCGCAGCCAACCGTCCTCCGTGAAGGCATTGGCGGTTGCTTCCTCGTTCTTGTAATAGCCGATGGTGATGTTCTCGCCACGGGCCTGGATTTCGCCCACCACGTGCTGCGGGTCGTCGGAGTCGATGCGGACCTCCGCCACATCCACGGCCTTGCCGCAGGAACCGGCCACATACTTGGTCCAGTGCTCATAGGCCAGCAGCGGACAGGCTTCTGTCATGCCGTAACCCACCAGGTAAGGGAATTTGATGCGTTTGAACAGGCGCTCCACCTCCGGGTTCAGGGCGGCGCCGCCCATGATGAATTCCTGCACATTGCCACCGAAAGCCTGCACCAGGCCGTCCTTCACCTTCTTGTAGATAATATTGTTGATGAGAGGAATCTTGGTGAGCACCTTCATGACAGGCTTATCCAGCGTGGGTTTGAGCTTGCTCTTGTAGATTTTCTCCATCACCAGCGGAACGGTGATAAGCAGGTACGGCTTCACCTCCGCAAACGCCTTCATAAGGGATGCCGGAGTGGGCGCCTTGCCCAACCAGTAAATGGAAGTACCGTTACAAAGCGGATACAGGAACTCGATTACCAGACCGTACATGTGCGCCATGGGCAGCATGGAAACCATCTTGTCACCGGCAGGGACGTGCCGCTGGCTGAAGTCCACGTTGGCGCTGAAGTTGCGGTACGTAAGCATGACGCCCTTGGGGTCTCCGGTGGAACCGGACGTATAGTTGATGGTGGAAAGGTCGTCCCAGTTGTCCGTAGGGAACACCACGTCTTCCGGGCCGAATCCATTGGGATATTTCTCCTTGAACAGGTTGTCCAGGTTGTCCACCGCCTCCTGGATGCGGGTATCGCGGCAGAAGAGCACCTTCCAGGTGTCTACGTCGAACACCACCTTGAGCGCCGGCATTTTGGCGGCATCCATCTTGGCCCAACGGGCGGCGTTGGTGAAGAGGGCCACGGAATCGCTGTGGTTCACCAGCCCCATCACACTCTCCGGCGTAAAGTCGGCCAGGATAGGAACAATAACGGTCTCATAGGTATTGACGGCAAGATAGGCAAAACCCCACTTGGCACCATTGTTGGCGCAAAGGGCGATTTTGTCCCCTTTCTTGAAGCCGGCCTTTTCGAAGACAATATGAAAACGGGCAATGGAAGTTGCCATCTGGGCGTAGGTAAAAGAATCTCCGCCGATGGTATTGAGGGCAGGTTTATCCCAGAATTTACGGGTAGCGTCCTGCAGGCGCTGAAGATAATGGGGATAGGTTTTGTTCTCCATAGTGAACTTAATGGTTTTAATACAGTTTACAAATTTACTAATTTTTTAGAAAATCCGTATCTTTGCAAGCAAACAAAGATTGATATGAGACTTCCGGCCGAATGGGAACAACAAGGGTTCGTGCAGCTGACCTGGCCGCACGAAGACACCGCCTGGTATGCCCTACCCCAGGTTTTAGATTGCTATGTAGCTGTGGCAAAAGCCATTACAAAACACGAACCCCTGCTGATTGTATGCCGCGACAAGGCAGAGTGCCTCTCTGACATGGCAGCCCGCAACTGGTACCCCGGCGCCAATGTCCGCTTTATAGAGAGTCCCCTCAACGACACCTGGGCCCGCGACCACGGCGCCATCTCCGTCTGGGGCGACAACGGTGAAAAGTGCATCGAGGACTTTGTCTTCAACGGCTGGGGCCTCAAGTTCGGGGCCGATCTGGACAACCAGATTACCCGCCATATCTTCCAGGCCGGCGCTTTCCAGGCCGATGTCCGCTACATAGACATGCGCCCGTTCGTACTGGAAGGAGGCAGCATCGACACCGACGGTGCCGGAACGCTCATGGCTACCAGCGAGTGCCTGTGTTCCCTGAACCGAAACGAGTACCTGAGCCGGGAACAAATTGAGGAAAAGCTCAAGAAGGCCTTCGGCCTGCGGCGTATCCTGTGGCTGGACCACGGCGGCATTGCCGGCGACGACACCGACAGCCACGTGGACATCCTGGCGCGTTTCTGCAGCCCGGACACCATCGCCTATACGGCCTGCGACAATCCTGCCGATGAGAATTACGCGTCCCTCAAGGCCATGGAGGAGCAGATCCACACCTTCCGCACCCTGGATGGACAGCCCTACAAGCTCATTCCCCTGCCCCTTCCGGAGCCGCTCTACCTGGACGATTACCGCCTGCCGGCTTCTTACGCCAATTTCCTGATTGTGAACGGTGCCGTGCTCATGCCCGGTGCCGGCTCCCCCTTAGATGCAAAAGCGGCCGGGCAGCTCCAAAAAGCCTTCCCGGACCGCACCGTAGAAATCATCGACTGCCGTGCCCTCCTCTCCGGCCACGGCGGCCTCCACTGCATCACCATGAACTATCCCCTTGGCTGGTAGGTTCTGGGAGGCTTTGCCTTCCCAAACCCATGGCCACCCTCGGCCGTGTAAGAGGGAGGGGCCCACAGCCGTGCTTTAGCACGTTGCGTATGGGAGGGGTCGTGAAGCGACGGTTTGGGAAGGCAAAGCCTCCCAGAACCTACTTTCCGTAGCGCTGTAAGAGGATGTCGTAGGCGTCGATGCGGCGGTCGCGGAGGAAGGGCCAGCCGCGACGGACATATTCGCACTGTTCCATGTCAATCTCCACAACGTGCACGCCCTCTTCCGCCTTTTCAAACTCCGTAAGCAGTTCCCCCTGCGCACCTGTAGCGAAAGAGTGCCCCCAGAAGTCAATCCCCGTAGAATGACCGGTAGGATCCGGCTCCACACCCGTGCGGTTTACCGTAATCACCGGCAAGCCGTTGGCCACGCTGTGACCGCGCTGTACCAGCTGCCATGCCTGACGCTGCTGCGCCTGTTCCCAGTCCGGATCCGTAGGCACACCGCCAATCGCCGTGGGGTAAATGAGCAATTCCGCCCCGTTCAAGGCCATGGCACGGGCGGCCTCCGGATACCACTGGTCCCAGCATACCAGCACGCCCAGCGTGCCCAGGGACGTTTTGACGGGCCGGAAACCCAAATCGCCCGGGGTAAAATAAAACTTCTCATAGAAGAGAGGGTCATCCGGAATATGCATTTTCCGATAGATGCCGGCAATGCTGCCATCCGCCTCCAGCACCACAGCCGTATTGTGGTAGATACCCGCCGTCCGACGCTCAAACAGCGACAGCACAATCACTACGCCCAACTCCCTGGCCAGGGCGCCGAAAGACTCCGTAGAGGGGCCGGGAATGGGCTCCGCCAAGTCACACAGACGAGCGTTTTCCTCCTGACAGAAATACAGGCTGTTGTGCAGTTCCTGCAACACGACCAACTGGGCGCCCTGCGCAGCGGCCTCACGTATATGTTGCTGCAAACGTGCAATATTATCCGGAATATCTGCGGTGCAATGCTGCTGCACCATGCCTATCTTCAGTTTTCTCATTATTTGTATCGACTAAATTGTCTTAACTCGCTGTCAGCCTTTATCTTGTCTATGATGGCGCAGACCAGGCGGAACGTACGGGAATCCTTGGTGTAACTGGCCGGCGTAATAAAATTCACCCGCCCCTGCCGAAGCAGTTTCTGCGCAGCGGCACGTTTGGCCGGACGGCTGGGATCGAATACCGCAATGGCATTGCCGCCGAACATGTTCACCAGCTTCATGGAGGGCACATCCGTGTCACCGTCGCCAAAATAAATCATGTTGGTAAACGGGATGCGCTTGGCATCGTCCGCCGTGGACTCGTTCACCCGTTGCGAATCCCGGGAAGAGAATATGCCCTTCTGGATTTTGAACAGATACTGCGTCTTGGCCGTGTAGTCCACCGCAATGCCGGGCCACTCCGCCTCCCCTTTTTCATCATAGAGATAGCTGCCGGCAAAGATGTGTTTGAAATACTTGGCGATGGGAGAGCCCTCGATGATTTCCGTAAGACCGGAAGAGTTGATGTAGTGTTCCACAATCACGCCATGCGCCTTGCCGTATTCGTCCACATTGTTGAACCACTCCCGTACACCTTCGTACAATTTGATATCGGCACCAAAACGATGGAATCCGTCCCGCGTGAGGCGGATATGGTTCTTTTTGGCTTCATCAAACATCAGTTTCATATAGGCCAGGATATTGGATGCGTCCTGCCCGATGGCAATTCCGTCGCTCTTGGACCAGAATTCTTCCGGAGTTTGCCCGATGGCCTGGATGAAACCGAATTCCTGCATATTGCCGGGAGAAAGGGTTCCGTCAAAGTCGTAAATAAGGGCGATGATGGGTTTGCGTCTCATAATGGGCACAAAGGTAATAAAAAAAACGCAAACGAGCCCGAGGTTTCCCCGGGCTCGTTATTGCTTGAGAAGTCTGGTTTACTTGACCTCAACCGTAACGACGCGGTTCTTGACCATGCCTTCGAAAGGCTGGATGGAGGAGCCGTGAGCGGCGGACTCGATATTGGCCTCGTTGGCACCATATTTCTTGAGAAGGTCGATGACGGCCTTGACACGGCGTTCGGAAAGGGTCTGGTTGTACTTGGCGGAACCGGTCTGTTTGTCGGCATAACCGTTCACGGAAAGCTTGGTGTCCCCGTTCACCACATTCTGGGCGAAGTACTCGATATGGGCCTTCTCACGAGCGGAAATCTTGTGGGAGTCGCAGTTGAAGTAAACTGTGATGGGAGCGCCGGGCTTCACGTCGATAGCGGTGAAGGTACCGTTCTCATACAGATAGGTCTGGCCGTTCTGGAGGTTGCGGTAAGGAGCCAGTTCGTTCTCGAGGGCAGCCACTTTGTCCTTCAGCTCGGCGTTCTCCTTTTCGAGAGCAGCCACCTTGTCTTTCAGGGCATTGTACTGCTCCGTGGTGAAAGGCACCGGAATCACGACAGGAGTGATGGAGGAGTGACGGTCGAAGTTGGTCTTGCCCAGGTTGAAGGCCAGGCCGGCCGTTGCGGAAGGGAAGAAGAAGAAACGTCCCAGATTGTTCTCCACGTTGGGATTGTAGGCACGGCCCTTGCCTACCAGCAGCCGAAGGTCGATGGTGAGGTTGATGCGCTTGCTCAGGCGCAGGATGTTCAGCAAACCAGGACCGGCGGCATACTCAAGGTTGCCCTTACCGAAAGGATTGAGGTTGGCCGTCGTGTTCAGGACACCCATGCTCAGATAAGGAGCAAAATTCCAGAAGCGAAGCTCGTTGTAACCGGCGAAGGAATGCGAGCAGTTCCACAGAACGTCAGCGTGGAAATAGTGGAAGCCGAACCTGTCACCGGCAGCAACCGCGGGATTGGCTTGCATCTCAACTTTGGCTTTGTTCCAAAGGCCGTGATAACCAATCCGCATACCTACGGCAGGAGTCCACCACTTGCCAAAGTTCAAATCCAGGCCGAGGCCAATCTTACCCCACGTGCCAGGAGTCTGAATGGCAGGTATGACGCTGTTGATACCGGCACCGATACCAATCCAAGTATTGTCGAATGCACGGTTGGTCTCATAGGCACCGCGCACCACCTTACCGTTCTCGTCACGGTTGTTGTTCTCCTGCGCGAAAGCGTTGGTGGAGAACAAGAGGCTTGCCATTGCAAGAACCCCAAAGATTTTGATACCTTTCATAATAGAATATTAGAATTTAATTATTATCCGTTCCTTCCCTTTAGGGACTGTCGATGCAAATTTAGGTATTTTTTTATTGCTTACAAAATTTTATATAAATTTTTTTAATTGTGCGAATCAACTTATCTTTGTATCTCAAGTTGTATCCATGAATTTCAAGCTGCATTCAGACTACCAGCCATCCGGCGACCAGCCGGAAGCAATTAACCAATTGTGCAAGGCACTGCAGCAGGGCGTTCAGGACGTCACCCTGCTGGGCGTAACCGGTTCCGGGAAAACGTTCACCATGGCCAACGTCATCCAGCGACTGCAGCGCCCGGCCCTTATCCTGAGCCACAACAAGACGCTGGCCGCCCAGCTTTACGGTGAATTCAAGGCCTTCTTTCCGGAAAACGCCGTGGAATACTTCGTCTCCTATTATGACTACTATCAGCCTGAGGCCTATATTCCCGTCACCGACACCTATATAGAAAAGGACCTGAGCATCAATGACAAGATTGACGAGCTCAGGGTCAGCGCGGCCAGCGCCCTCATGAGCGGCCGCCGGGACGTCATCGTCATATCGTCCGTCAGCTGCCTGTACGGCATTGGCAATCCGGACGACTTCCATGACCAGACGGTGACGGTACGCAAAGGCGAACAAATGTCCATGACGCGCCTGCTTTACAGAATTGTCGATGCCCTCTACTACCGCACGGAGACGGATTTCAAGCGCGGGTCCTTCCGCGTGCGCGGGGATACCATAGATATCTATCTTGGCGGGGCCGACTATGCCGCCCGCATCGAATTCTTCGGCGACGAGGTGGACCGGATAGCGCTCATCGACCCGGTAAGCGGGGCCGTCTTTGAGGAAATGGACAAGATAGACCTGTATCCGGCCAAGAACTTTGTGACGTCCAAGGAAAAGGGAGCCAAGGCGGTGAGCCAGATCCAGGAAGACCTGACAAAACAGGTGGAATACTTCGAGTCTATTGGCAAGTTCCTGGAAGCCAAGCGTTTGAAGCAGCGCGTGGAATACGACATAGAGATGATTAAGGAGATGGGCTACTGCCCGGGCGTGGAGAACTACTCCCGCTACTTCGACGGCCGCAAGCCCGGACAGCGTCCCTTTACCTTAATCGACTATTTCCCGGACGACTTCCTGGTGTTCATTGACGAGAGCCATGTCACGCTCCCCCAAATCCGTGCCATGTACGGCGGCGACCATTCCCGCAAGGAGACGTTGGTGGAATACGGCTTCCGCCTGCCCGCCGCCAGCGACAACCGCCCCCTCACTTTTGACGAGTTTGAGGCGGTGACGGGCCAGACGGTATATGTGAGCGCCACGCCGGCCGACTACGAACTGACCAAGTCCGAGGGCCTGGTGGTGGAACAGATTGTGCGCCCGACCGGCCTGCTGGACCCGCCCATCGAGGTTCGGCCTACCAAAAACCAGGTGGACGACCTCATGGAAGAGATTCAGCAGCGGGCCGCAAAAGACGAGCGTGTGCTGGTGACCACCCTCACCAAGCGCATGGCGGAGGAACTGGACAGCTATTTCACCAAAACCGGCATCCGCTGCCGCTACATCCACTCGGACGTGGACACGGCCGAACGCGTGGAAATCATCGAAGACTTCAAGAACGGCCTCTTTGACGTGCTGATAGGCGTAAACCTCCTCCGCGAGGGGCTGGACATTCCCACCGTCTCGCTGGTAGCCATCCTGGATGCGGACAAGGAAGGGTTCCTGCGCAGCGGACGCGCCCTCACCCAAACCGCCGGCCGGGCCGCCCGCAACATACACGGCCTGGTAATCATGTATGCCGATACCATCACGGACAGCATGGACGAGACCATCCGCGAAACTGCACGCCGCCGCGCCAAACAGCAGGAATACAACAAGTTGCACGGCATTACGCCCAAGCAGGTGCAGGTACGCGCCAACGTGCTCATGAGCGAGCTGGTGAAATCCGGTGACGACACCACCCACATGAGCGGCTTCCTGAATCCGGTGCTGCAGAACAGCGTCACCGGCCACGTGAGCGCGCGCGACTCCGTCTCCAACCCCGAATACGTTCCCAGCGCCTCCGAGCTCGGGAAGGGCGACGTGAGCGTGGGCCTGGGGCACGACGCCCGGCGCGAAGGGACATCGGCCTATGTGGACGGCTACATTGCGGCCGACCTGGCGGCGGTGCTGCAGGACCCGGTGATCCGTTCCATGTCCCGCGAGCAGGTGGAAAAGGCCGCCGAGGAAGCCAAGCGCAAGATGCAGAAAGCGGCCGCGGAGCTCGATTTCACCGCAGCCGCCAAATATCGCGACGAAATGTGGGCACTGGAACAGTACCTGAAGGTGTGGAAGGAGTAGTTATTGACTGGTTTCCGTATCTGGTAGAAAATGTACTCCCCAGCGCCCTCACACAGTGGAAAGAGAAACGCGCATCCGCAGAGAAAGAACTGCTGATTCAACAGCGGCTGGAAGCACTGGAGGGAATGTATCAAGAGGCAATAAAATGAGGCTCCTGTTTACGAGAGGTCAGTGAACTCAATGGCTTTTCTTCCACTCGCCGGGCGTAACGCCCGTCACGTCCTTGAAGGTGCGGAAGAAGGATTTTTCAGAGACGAAGCCGGATTCAGACGCCACCTCGGAGAGGAGTTTGTCGGGGTAATTGCGAAGGAGTTCCTGGGCATAGCGGATCCGGAACCCGGCCACATAGTCC
>DFFY01000090.1 GCA_002371115.1 Bacteroidales bacterium UBA3764 | reverse complement strand
CCTACTTCGGCTACAACTGGCTCACTTCCAAGGTGAGCGACCTGGTTTACAAGATGGAAAGTTCCACCATGGAGTTCCTGGACATTACCATCAACGAAGAAAAGGCCGAATAACCTATGGCACTCAAGAGAAACACCAAAGTCGATGCACAGTTTTCGGTATCCAGCATGACGGATATCGTGTTCCTGCTGCTGATCTTCTTCCTGGTGACGTCCACCCTCATCAACCCCAACGCGCTCAAGCTCCTGCTTCCCAAAAGCACGGGCCAGGTGAACGCCAAGGCCACGGTGAGCGTGAGCATCAAGGACTGGGGAAACGACACCTACACCTACCATGTGAACGGTGCCCAGGACCCCATCCCCTATGACCAGGTGGAAGAGGAGCTCATTTACCTGCTCTCGCAGGAGGAAGACCCCACCTTCTCCATTTTCAGTGACCAGACGGTCCCTGTAGGAGAAGTTGTACAAATGATGAACATTGCCAAACGGAACCACTACAAAGTGATCCTGGCCACCCAACCCGAGTAAGTATGCAACCCTACCAGCGCACCCGCGAAAAACGCGAAAAGAACGCCAACGTAACCGGTATTCTGGTCACGCTGGGCATTCATGCTGCCGCGCTGGTGGTGCTTTTAACCAGCGGACTCACCTACCTGGATCCCCCGCCGCCGGAGCGCACCTCCATCGTCATTGAATTTGAAGAAGAGGTCCCGGAGGTGAAGCCCGTGCAAACCCGCATCGGCCGCCAGCCCCAGGCGGAGGAAGTGGACCGGACCAAGGACGTGGAACTGGTGCAGAAGGCGGAGGCCCCTACCGTGAACGACCGGCCCAACGTGACGCCCGCCACCAAACCGGACACCCACGGAGACGTGGAAGTGCCCACGCCCAAGGTGGAAGAGCCCAAGCTGGATCCCCGCGCCTCGTTCCCCGGCATGAGCCAGAAGGACAACAGCGCCACCACTCCGCACAGTGCAGCAGAAACCTCGGAAGGGTTCAAGGCCGGCCAGCCGGACGGCAATACCAAGGAAGGCAAGACGGAAGGCAGCGCCAACGCCCACGTGAAAGGGCGTAATGTAGTAGGTTCCCTGCCCCCTCCCACCTACGCCTCCCAGACGGAAGGCATTGTGGTGGTGCAGGTAAAAGTGGATCAGTACGGCACTGTCACCGAGGCCATCCCCGGTGCGGAAGGCACCACCGTAACGGACAAAACTTTATGGAACGCCGCGCGCAACGCCGCCATGGAAGCCCATTTCAACATGGACGCCCATGCTCCGGCCATGCAAAGCGGCACCATTACGTATATTTTCAAACTCAAGTAATCGACGTGAGTCGAGTCGTGTATTTATCTTATCTTATGGAAGAAAACAAGAAGCATACGCATAAGCGTATTGCAAGAAGGCCTGCAGAAGGCCACGCAGAAAAAGTGGATTACAGCACCAGCCGCAGCTTTGACTCTCAGGAGCGGCCCGCCCGCCGGTACTCCCAGGACCGCCCTTATCGTTCCGAAGGAGACCGTAAACCTTACGGCGAAGGCCGTCCCCGTCGTGCCGACGGCGACCACAAGCCCTTCGGCGAGCGCAAAAGCTACGGTGAACACAAAAGCTATGGAGAGCACAAGCCCTTCGGCGAGCACAAAAGTTACGCAGACCGCAAGCCTTACGGCAGCAAGCCCGCAGGCCGCAGCGGTTACGGCAAGCCCAGTTTCGGCGGTCCCAAACCCGCCGGCCGTAAACCGTCCAACAAGCACAACGAGGCGGAGGAAGGCATGAAGGCCATGCTCAGCCGCAAGCCCCAGGTGAACGGCCGTTACAGCGATGACGACACCGTAAAGACAGAAATTCAGGAAGTAGTGCGCCTGAACAAATTCATCGCCAATTCCGGCGTTTGCTCCCGTCGTGAGGCGGACACCCTTATCCAAAGCGGCGTAGTCACCGTGAACGGCGAGGTAGTGACGGAACTGGGCACCAAGGTGAATATCCTCAAGGACGATATCCGCTTCAACGGCGAGCGTCTCAAAGGCGAAGAAAAAGTATATATCGTCATGAACAAGCCCAAGGGCTATGTCACCACCGCCAGCGACCCGCATGCGGAAAAGACGGTGATGGACCTGCTGAAGGGCTGCCCTACCCGCGTATTCCCCGTGGGCCGCTTAGACAAAAACACCACCGGCGTGCTCATGTTCACCAACGACGGCGAAATGGCCGAGCACCTCACCCATCCCTCCTACAACAAGAAGAAGATTTATCAGGTGGTGCTGGACGCTCCTCTCAAGGATGAGGACCAGCAGAAGATTCTCGCCGGCATCGAGCTGAGCGACGGCGTAGTGGCTGCCGATGAACTGGAATTCATCGACACACACGACCACCGCCAGCTGGGCATTGAGATTCATTCCGGGAAAAACCGCATCGTCCGCCGCATCTTCGAGTCCCTTGGCTACGAAGTCCGCGCCCTGGACCGCGTTTACTTTGCCGGCCTCACCAAGAAAGGCCTCAAGAAGAGCGACTGGCGCTACCTCACGGAAGGGGAAGTGAATATCCTTAAAATGGGAGCTTACGTTTAATGCACAGAGCAGGTTTCGTCAATATCATCGGCAACCCCAATGTGGGGAAAAGCACCCTGATGAATGCCCTGGTGGGGGAAAAACTTTCCATCGTCACCGCCAAGGCGCAGACCACCCGTCACCGCATCATGGGCATCGTGAGCGGCGAGGACTACCAGATTGTATATTCGGATACGCCCGGCATCCTCAAGCCCAATTACCGCCTGCAGCAAAGCATGCTCAACTTTGTGGACACGGCCATTGGAGACGCCGACATCATCCTGTACGTGACGGACGTGGTGGAAAAGGGCGACAAGAACGACGCCTATATTGAGAAACTGCGCAAGGTGGGCTGCCCCGTGGTGCTGGTCATCAACAAGATAGACATCTCCACCCAGGAAAAGGTGGTGGAGCTCATGTCCTGGTGGAAGGAACAGCTGCCTAACGCAGAGATTATCCCGGCATCGGCCCAGGAAAAATTCAATTTAGAGAGCATCCTGGAAGCCGTGAGCGCCCGCCTGCCGGAAGCGCCGGCCTGGTTCGACAAAGACCAGT